>DASYOY010000096.1:0-21400 GCA_036007245.1 Actinomycetota bacterium
CAACGACGAGCTGCTCGCACAGCGCGCCCACTCGATCGTCGACTGCGGCCGCGCGAAGGACCCCGACGAGAAGGACTACACGTTCGGCGCGAACTACCGCCTCTCTGAGCTGAACGCGGCGCTGCTCGAAGTCGCGATGCAACGGTTCCCCGCCCAACAGGAGGCGCGCGCGATCGCCGGCAAGCGGTTCGAAGAACTCGTTGCCGACATCCCCGGCATCACGGTGATGCCGGCCGACGACCGGATCACGCGCTGGAGCTTCTACAACTACCTGTTGAAGATGGATCCCGACGCGTTCGGCGGCAGGCCGAACGAGATCGTCTGCGCGGCGATGGAAGCCGAGGGCATCCAGGCCGAGGTGCAGTACCCGCCGATGAACCGCTACGAGCTGTTCCAGCCGTCGTTGTCGCGGTTGCCGGTCGCGGTCGAATACGCAGACCGCCTCGATCCGACGCGGATGTCGTTCCCGGTCGCCGAGGCGGCGGGGCTGCGCGAGTCGATCTACTTCATGGAGACGACGTTCCGCGACGGGGAGCAGGGCGTGCAGGACGCGGCCGAGGCGCTCGCGAAGATCCAGGCCAACGCCGCGGAGCTGCCGGAGATCTAGCCCTCCGGCCAGAACCGCGGCAGGTAGCGGCGGTTGACCTCCAGCAGCGCGTCCAGCAATGGCTGGGCGGTGTCGAGGTCCGGGACCAGCGGGTTCGCCAGTAGGGCTTGGAGAGCGTCGCTCCGCGAGCCCGAGAGGGCAGCGGCGATCGTGAGGCGCTCGTAGTCCTTCACGTGCGCCACGAGTGCGTGCATCTCCGGTGGCAGCGGATCGACCGAGATCGGGTGCGCACCGTCGCGGTCCACGGTGCACGCGACTTCGACCACGTCGTCGTCGGCGAGGTTCGCGATGGCGCCATCGTTGCGCACGTTGACCACCTGGACGTCGCCGGTGCCGGCCTGCAGCGACGCGATCAACGCGGCCGCTGCGTCCGAGTAGTACGCACCGCCGCGTTGCTCGAGCAACGCGGGCTTGGTGTCGAGCGACGGGTCCTTGTACAGCTCGAGGAGCCCCGCCTCGATCTCCATCACCTGTTCCGCGCGCGTCGTGCCCTCGCGCTGTTCCGCGAGCACCGCCGACGTCCGGTAGTAGTAGTGCAGGTAGTAGCTCGGGATCGCGCCGAGATCACGGATGAAGTCGATCGGCACCCAGTCGATCTCGTCGAACGGGTGATCGGGCGCGTCGGGCGACAGCGCGAGCAGCTCCGGCAGCCGGTCGACGCCATCGACGAGAACCTTGCGTTCCCAGCTCAGGTGATTGAGCCCCACGTGCTCGAGCTGCACGCGGTCGGGCGTCACGTCGAAGTACTCCGCGAAGCTCCGCTGGAACCCGATCGCCACGTTGCAGAGACCGAGCGCGTGGTGGCCGGTGTCGAGCAGCGCCTGCGTCACGAGCCCCGTCGGATTGGTGAAGTCGACGAACCACGCGTTCGGCGCGCCGATCTCCGCGGTGAGCTCCGCGAGGCCGAGCACGATCGGCACGGTGCGCAGCGCCTTCGCGAACCCGCCCGGTCCGGTCGTCTCCTGCCCGATGACGTCGAACTCGAGCGGGATCGTCTCGTCGGTGTAGCGGGCTTTGTTCCCGCCGACGCGGAGCTGCACGACGACGTAGTCGGCACCCTCGAGCGCCTCGCGTGCATCGCCCGTGAGCGCGAGCGTGCCGCCCCAGCCGGCCCGCCGCATCATCCGCTCGGCGAGCGCGCCGACGATCCCCAACCGCTCCGGATCGATGTCGAGCAGCGCGAGCTCGTCCACCGGAAGGCGGTCGGTGCGGGTGACGAAGCCCTCGACCAGCTCGGGCGTGTAGGTGCTCCCGGCACCCACGACAGCCACCTTCACACCCATGACCCGCGCATCGTACACTCCGCCGGTGAAATCGTTAGGAAAGTTTCCTGACCCATTCATCGCCGAGATCGCCGGCCAGCCGGACGCCCTCCGACGGGCCGCAGCCGGGCTCGCGGGTCACGTCGAGGACCTCGAGGCGGTTCGCGCACGACGGCTCGGTGCCCTGGTCTTCGCCGGGATGGGGAGCTCCTACGACGCCTGCTACCCCGCCGTGACGGCGCTTGCCCGAACGGGCATCGCCTCGACGATGGTCGATACCGCGGAGCTGCTGCATTTCCGGCTTCCGACGCTCGGCCCCGACGACGACCTGGTCCTCGTGAGCCAATCGGGCGAGAGCGCGGAGACGGTTGGCGCGGCACGGGCCCTCCGCGACCGAGGCAACGCCCCGCGCATCGTCGCCATCACGAACGAGCCCGCGAGCTCCCTCGCCGCGCTCGCCGACCACACCCTCGGAACGAGCGCCGGCGAAGAGACCGGCCCGAGCACGATGACCTTCGCCGGGGCCCTGGCCGTGCTCGGCGCGCTCGCCCACACCATCGAAGGACACCGCCCGACCGAGGTCCTGGCCGCGCTCACGCTCGAAGCCGAGGTCGCCGCGGTCGCGATCGACGATCTCCTCGCGCGGGAGACGCTCCCGGAGGATCTCGTGACCTGGCACGGCGGCCGCGCGACGACGGTGATCCTTGCGCGAGGTGGCGCGCGCGCGGCCGCCGAGATGGGCGCGCTCACGCTGAAGGAAGCCGTCGGCCTCCCGGTCGAATCGCTGCAGGCCGCGCAGTTCCGCCACGGGCCGCTCGAGCTCGCCGGCCCGCACATGGCCGCCATGGTGATCGCGACGGAGCCGGAGACCCGCGAGCTCGACCTCGCGATGGCCGACGAGCTGCGGACGCTCGGCACGGCGGTCTGGACGATCACGGCGGGCGTCGAGGCCGCGGGCGCCACCGACATCGGTCCGATCGACCGGTTGCTCGCGCCGGCCGTCGCGATCGTGCCGGCACAGCTGCTCGCCTGGCGGCTCGCCGTCCTCGCCGGACGCGAGCCCGGCACGTACGTCCACGCCGCGAAGGTGACGACCCGTGAGTGAGCTTCGGGTCGCGCTGACGCTCGACGCCGAACACCCCGATCGCCCCTGGTGCCCACCGGGCAACGCCGACGCGATCCTCGACACGCTCAGCGAGCGTGACGTCACTGCCACGTTCTTCGTGCAAGGCCGGTGGGCGGAGGCGTATCCGGAGACGGCAGCGCGCATCCCTGCCGAGGGTCACCTCGTCGGCCACCACTCGCACTATCACGCCCGGATGCCGCTCCTGCTCGGCGGCGGCTTCGACGACGATCTGAACGACGGCGCGGCCGCCATCGAAGCCGCGACCGGCGTTGACCCGCACCCTTGGTTCCGGTGCCCGTTCGGCGCCGGCGCCGACGACCCGCGCGTGATCGCCGAGATCGAGCGCTTGGGCTACCGCCAGGTCGGCTGGCATGTCGCGCTCGAGGATTGGGAACCCTGGCGTACGGGCGACGCGATCGCTACCGACGCGATCGCCGGCGTCCGGGAGCATGGCGACGGCACCGTGGTCCTGCTGCACACCTGGCCGGGGGGCACCGCCGAGGGCCTGCCGCAGCTGATCGACGGTCTACGCGAACTCGGCGCGACGTTCGTCACGATCGACGCGCTCAAGGAGGTGCCGTGAGGCGCGCCGCCCTGCTGGCCGTCGACGGTGGCGGGTCCAAGACCGACGTCGCATTGCTCAAGCGCGACGGCACGGTCCTCGGCGCCGCCCGCGTCTCCGGGCAGGTCGATGGCTTCACGTGGGCGACGTGGGGGCACATCGAGGACGAGCAACTCCTGCGGGTGCACGCCGCGATCGATCAGGCGGCCGCGCGCGCCGGCCTCGACCCCGAGGCGGGCCCCGTCGCCGATGTCGGCAGCTTCTGCCTCGCCGGGGCCGATCTCCCCGCTGACGACCGCCGGCTCCTGCGATGGATGCGTTCGAACGGCTGGGTGGAGGAACCTATCCTTCGCAACGACACCTTTGCCGTCCTGCGCGCCGGAACCGATCGCGCGTGGGGCGTGGCGGTCGTCTGCGGCTTCGGCACGAACTGCGCGGCCGTCGCGCCCGACGGCAGAGTGGCGCGGTTCCCTGCCATCGGCCCGATCTCCGGCGACTGGGGCGGCGCGAACGAGCTCGGCTCGCTCGCGGCGTGGCATGCGTTCCGCTCGCAGGACGGCCGCGGTCCGAAGACGGCGTTCCAGCGCTCGGTGCCCGCGCACTTCGGGCTCCGCACGCCGCGACAGCTGATGGAGGCGGTCTACTTCGACCGGATCCCCGAGGTGCGGCTCGCCGAACTCGCGCCGGTGGTGTTCGCCGAGGCGAAACACGGCGACGCGGTGGCGCGGGACCTCCTGGACCGGCAGGCCGACGAGATCGTTTTGATGGCTACCACCGCGATGCGGCGGCTCCGGATGCGCGACCTCGACGTGGAGGTCGTCCTCGGCGGCGGCGTGTTCCGCAGCCGCGACGTGCGGTTCTTCGCGCGGATCCGAGAGGGGCTCGTCGCGTTCGCGCCGAAGGCAACGGTCCACCGGCTGACCGACCCGCCGATCGTCGGCGCGGCTCTGATCGGCCTGGACGCCCTGCACGCGACGAAGGCCGCGCGCGCCACGGCACGCGCGAGCTTGACCCATGATCGATTGACCCGGCACACTCGCGCCCGGAGGGAGGCCTGATGGCAGCGATCGTCCTCGACCACATCAGCAAGATGTTCGGCGAGGTGCTCGCCGTGGACGATGTGTCGCTCCGCGTGGAGGACGGCGAGTTCATGGTGCTCGTCGGCCCGTCAGGCTGCGGCAAGTCGACGATCCTGCGCATGATCGCCGGCCTCGAGGAGGTCACCGCCGGCGAGATCGAGATCGGCGACGAGCAGGTGACCGACCTCGAACCCAAAGAGCGCGACATCGCGATGGTCTTCCAGAACTACGCGCTGTATCCACATATGACCGTCGAGCAGAACCTCGGGTTCGGCCTCAAGCTCCAGCACCTGCCGAAGCCCGAGCGCGAACAGCGCGTGCAAGATGCGGCGACGATCCTCGGCCTGCAGGACATGATGACGCGCAAGCCCTCGGAACTGTCGGGCGGCCAGCGGCAGCGTGTCGCGATCGGCCGCGCGATGGTGCGCGAGCCGAAGGCGTTCCTGATGGACGAGCCGCTGTCGAACCTGGACGCGAAGCTGCGCATCCACATGCGCGCCGAGCTGCAACGGCTGCACGACCGCCTGCAGACGACGACCGTCTACGTGACACACGACCAGGTCGAGGCGATGACGCTCGGGGACCGCGTCGCGGTGCTCCGCGACGGCGTCCTGCAACAGGTGGACACCCCGCAGATCCTGTACACGCAACCGGCGAACCTGTTCGTCGCTGCGTTCATGGGCGCGCCGCCGATGAACCTCGTCGAGGCGACGATCGCCCGCGGCATGCTGAAGTTCGGCGGGTTCGAGATCCCCGCCGCCAACGGCGCGCTCGCCGGCTACGACCAGGAGACGGTGATCGTCGGGATCCGCCCTGCCGACATGGAGGACGCCGACGTGCGGCACGAGGAAGGCCCGACGATCGCGGTGCGCGCCGATGTGACCGAAGAGCTCGGGTCAGAGGTCAACATCTTGTTCCGGGTCGACGCCCCGCCCGTTGCGACCGACGTGATCATGGCCGCGACCGACGAAGAAGGAGAAGAGCTGCTCCTGCTGGCGAACGACACGTCGGGGACGATGTTCTGCGCGCGGGTCGACGCGCGAACCAACGTGCAGCCCGGTGGCGACGTGCGACTCACGCTCGACCCATCCCGCTTCCACTACTTCGATCCGGCGACAGGCCTCGCGGTGGCCCGGAACGCGGCCTAGGCGGGAGTGTCGGCGGGGTCCGCGAGCTGCGGATCGCCCGCCGCGATGTCGGTCGGCAGCCAGCACTCCACGGTGGTACCCGTGCCGGGCGAGCTCAGCACGCGGACCCAGCCTCCGGCGAGCTCCGCCCGCTCGACCATCGTTGTGAGGCCGAGGTGGCCCGGCTCGGGCGCCGACGTCAGGTCGGGCGTGAACCCCCCGCCGTCGTCGATCACGCGGACGATGGCGCCGTCGGCCGCGCTCACCGCCTCGACCCGCACGGTCGTCGCCTCCGCGTGCTTGCGGACGTTCACGATCGCCTCCTGCGCGATCCGGTACAGCAGCGCCGCCATGTCGGGATCGGGCTCGTCGTGGAGCTCGTCGAGCACCTCGACGCGCCAGCCCACGGCTTTCGCGGAGTGCTCTGCGTAGAGCCGGAGCGCCGGCACGAGGCCGTCGCGATCGAGCGCCGTGGGCCGCAGCTCGAACAACAGCGACCGCAGCCGTTCGATCGACTCGGCGACTTCCTGCTCGACCTCGGTGATCGACTCCACGGTGATGGACTCCGGGAACCCGGCCAACATCTGCAGCCGCATGTCGACCGCGCTCATCACCTGGATCGGATCGTCGTGGATGTCGGCGGCGATCTGCCGGCGCTCGGCTTCCTGTGCATGCTGCAGCCGTTGGGCGAGCTCGCGGCGTTGCTGCAGCGTGCGGCGGAGCACCTCGAGGCTCCACCGGAGCTTGTCCTCGGCCTCCCGACGATCGGTGATGTCGAGCATCACGCCGCGCCAGAACAGGATCGAGCCGTCCTCGGCGAGCACGGGCCGCGCTTCGTCGTGGATCCAGAGCGTGCGGCCGTCCTTCGTGCGGATCCGGTACTCGTCGAGGTACTGGCTCGCGGTTGAATTCGACAACCGGTGCGTCTCGAGCGCGCGGTCGACGTCGTCGGGATGCAGCTGCTTGGCCCAGAGCTCGGGATCTTCGCGCCACTCCTCGACGGTGAACCCGAGGATCGGCTCGACCTGCGGGCTCGTGTAGAGGTTCGTCGAGTGTTCGTCGGGGCGGTCGATGTACAGCACCGCGGGCACGCCCTCGACGAGCGTGCGATAAGCCTCCGGATGCAGGTCGTCGAGCCAGTGATCGCGCGCCGTCACGGCAACCCGATCAAGCCGGCGAGCACCGCGATCCGCGGCACGATCGTATCGACGTCGATCCACTCCCCCGGCGCGTGGTCGTCGCCCCCGACCGGCCCGAGCGCATCGAGCACCGGCGTCCCGACGGCGGCGATCGTGTTGGCATCGGACGCGCCGCCGGTGGCCGCGTCGTGCATCTCGAGCCCGAGCTCGGCCGCGAGTTCGGACGCGCGCGCGGCCAGCGCCGCGATCGCGTCGGTGCGCTCCATCGGCCGGTGCCAGCTCGCGCGCTCGACCTCGACCGTGACGTCGGGCACCGACGGCTCGGCGCAGATCCGCTCGATCTCACGCTCGGCCTCCTCGAGCGTCGCGGTCACGGGCGACCGAAGATCGAGCTCGAGCACACATCGCTCGGGCACGACGTTGGTACGCGTGCCACCGTGGATCGTGCCCACGTTGAGCGTCACACCCGGCCAGCGCCCGTTGAGCGCCTGAAGCCGCGTCGTCAGAGCGGCCGCCGCGGCGATCGCGCTCCGGCCGCGCTCGGGCTCGACGCCCGCGTGCGCCGCCCGGCCGTGCACCGTCAACGTGTAGTCGGTGATCCCCTTGCGGGACGAGACGATGTCGCCGTTCTCCCGGCCGCCCTCGAGCACGAACGCGACGTCGTGCTCAGCCGCCAGTTCGCGGATCACCGGCCCCGAGGCCGGCGAGCCGATCTCCTCGTCCGGGTTGCAGACGTACGTGATGTGGCCGAAGGCGTCGACCTCGGCGTCGCGGAGCGCCTGCACCGCGAAGATGCCGGTCAACAGGCCACTCTTCATGTCCGAGACGCCGGGACCCTTGGCGATCGAACCTTCGATCGTGAACGGCCGTTCACTGACGGTGCCCTGGTCGAACACCGTGTCGGTGTGCCCGACCAGCAAGATCCGCCGGCCGCCCGAGCCGTCGATGCGACCGATCAAGAGGTCGCCGAGGCGCTGTTCGCCGTACCGAGCAGCGTGCCGGTCGGTCGTCCATCCCCAGTCGCGGAACCGACGCTCGCAACGGTCGACGACCTCGTTGACGCCGTCGGGCGTGTAGGAGCCGCAGTCGACGTTCACCATGGCTTCGAGCTCGGCGAGGAACTCGTCCCTGCGCGGCACGACCAGGTCGCGGAGGCCCACGACGTCCATCGGCCGGACGCTAGCATGCGCGTCGGCCGCGAACCACGGCCGCACGGCCCAACGAGACACGAGGACGACGAACGATGAGAGATGCGCGCGGCGTGGTGATCGGCGGGCGTGGCGCCCCTGGGCGCATCGAACCGATCACACTCGACGAACCCGAGGGCAGCGAGGTGCTCGTCCGCATCGTGGCGAACGGCGTGTGTCATTCCGACCTCTGGGCCATCCAGAACGGCAACTGGGGATCGCCGTTCCCGATGCTGCTCGGACACGAGGGCGCCGGCATGGTCGAGGCCGTCGGCGCCGACGTCACGCACGTCGCGCCCGGCGACCGCGTGCTCCTCGCGTGGGCGATGCCGTGCGGCACGTGTGCCGCGTGCCTCCGCGGCCGGCCGCGGCGCTGCGCCCATGTGTGGGACCAGCCGGCGCGGATCCACGCGCAGGACGGGAGCCGGCTGATCGGCACGCTGTCGCTCGGGTCGATGGCGACGCACACCGTGGTGCACGGCGCGCAGACCGTGCGGGTCCCCGACGGCGTCGACCTGATCGAGGCGTGCTTGCTCGGCTGCGGTGCGTCGACCGGCATCGGCGCCGCCCTGAACACCGCCGGGGTCACGGCGGGCGATACCGTGGCGGTGATCGGGCTCGGCGGCATCGGCCTGTCGGCGTTGATCGGATCGGTCCTCGCCGGCGCGACGCGGATCATCGCCATCGATCGCATCGCGGCCAAGCTCGACACCGCGCTCGCTCTGGGCGCGACCGACGTGATCGACGCCGGTGTCGACGACGCGGTCACAGCGGTTCGCTCCCTCACCGACACCGGCGTCGACGTCGCGTTCGAAGCCACCGGGAACGCGACCGTCGTTGCGCAGGCGGTCGCGATGCTCGCGCGCGGCGGCACGGCGGTCGCGATCGGCGTCCCGGCGCCGGACAGCACCGTGTCGATCCCGTGGGGCGAGGCGTCCGTCGGCGCCGCCTACCCGAACAAGGCGACGCTCAAGATCACCGACGGCGGCGACCCGGTCGCCGAGGACTTCGTCGGCTGGCTCGATGCCCTGGCCGAGCGACGACTCGACCTGCGGCCCCTCGTGAGCGTGATCGCCCCGTTCACCGACGACGCCCTCGCCGACGCGTTCCGCGCGATGCTGGCAGGCGAGGTGATCCGGACGGTCGTCGCGATCGAGGAACCCGCCCCGGCCGAGGGCGGCGGAGCGTAGCATCGCTCCGTGGCCTCCGGCGAGCTGAACCCGTGGTGGCGGTACGGGATCCGGGTTGCCTCGCCGCTGCTCCGACTCCTGTTCCGCGTCCGGATGACCGGCCTCGAGCACGTGCCGGCGCGCGGTGCGACGCTGCTCGCCTTCAACCACGTCAGCCCCCTTGACGGTCCCGCGCTCGCGATCGCGTTCACCGCTCGCACCCAGCGGCCCGTGCGCTTCCTCGTCGCGGCCGAGTTCTTCCGCCGGCGCTTCCACGGGTGGGTGCTGCGCACGTTCGATCAGATCCCGATCCGCCGTGGCGAGGGTGACGGTGCCGCCCTCGACGCCGCGCTCGATGCGTTGCACGGGGATTCGGTGATCGCGATCGCGCCGGAGGGCGCGGTGAACAGCGACCCGGAGCACCTGCAACGGATCCGAAGCGGCATCGCTCGGCTGGCGCTCCCGACCGGCGCGCCGATCGTGCCCGTGGGCACGTGGGGAACGCAGGAGCGATGGCCGCGCGGCGGCCTGCGCTGGGGACGCCCCTGGCGGCCGACCTTCGTGATCGCGTTCGGCCCTCCGATCCTTCCGGAGGGCGACGTCACCTCGGAGGAGGACATCGACATGCTTCGCGACCGGGTGCGCGACCGGCTCGAGGATCAGGTGGCGATCGCGCGCTCTCGCGTCACGCGATGACCGACGGCGATCGGTATCGCCGCAAGTTGCTGTTCCTGCTGTCCTCCGCGACGTTCTTCGAGGGCTACGACACGTTCGTGCTTGCGTTCGTCCTGGCGCTCATCCTCGGCGACCTCGGTGGGAGCGAGGCCGACGCCGGGTGGATCCGCGCGATCACGCAGCTCGGCGAGGTCGCCGGGTTCCTGCTCGCAGGACAGGCGGACCGCCGTCAGACCCGGTCTGATCTGGCCCACGGTCGCGCAGTTCGGCGCGCAGGGGTTCCTCGGCGCGGAGTGGGCGGTCGC
The DNA here is from genome assembly GCA_036007245.1 of Actinomycetota bacterium. Lineage (GTDB taxonomy): Bacteria > Actinomycetota > UBA4738 > UBA4738 > HRBIN12 > AC-51. Next base: position 10,239 of record DASYOY010000096.1, read on the forward strand.
GATCACGATCGTCGTCGAGGAGTTCCCCCGAGAACATCGTGGGTGGGCGCTCGGGATCGTCACCTCGATGAACACCCTCGGGGCATCTTCGTCGGGGTGCTCGCGTTCGTGGGGCTGCGGGACCTCGGGCCGGGATGGCGAAGCTTCTTCCTCGTGGGGCTGATCCCCCGGAACGAGGAAAGGGCCGGCGCGATGGCCGGCCCTTCCTATGAAGCCAGGTCCGTGGCGCGGGCGCGAGGGGTTGGAGACCAGCTCCCGTCGCCGAGGGGGATGGGGTATGTCCTGGCGTTGTACCCGTCCCATCGGGCGAAACGGGCGAGATGTACGCGGGATCTCGAGAAAGTTCGGCTAGTGGCCGCTCGAGCCGCGGCCGCCACCCTGGCCCTGCCCGGTGGAGCCGTGGCCGCCATCTGAGCCGCCACCGGTGGGATGCTCGCCGCCACCGGTGGCATGGGTGCCTCGGTTGCTCGACCCCTGTCCGCCTCCCGACCCCTGGTCGTTCCCGGACCCGGCGGTGGATCCATCCCCCTGGCCGTCCTGCCCCTGGGTGTTGTTCCCCTGCCCGTTGTCGCCGTGGACGTCGTTGCCCGTGCCATGGTCGGTGTCGTTCGGCGAGTCGTGATGAGACGGGTGCGTCGTGTGGTCGCCGGACGATCCCGACGTCGCGCCGCCCGACCGGTCGCTGGACGACGTGGATCCGGTGGTCGAGCCGGCCCCGCCCTGGTGGCGGCTACCGGTGGAACCCGGCGGTCGGCCAGTGTGGGTCGAGCGCGGCCCCGACAACGACGGGTGGACGTGTGGGCCAAGGCCGACGCGTCCGGGGGCCGTCGACGGCGGGTGGACCGGGGCCGGCGGGCGGTCGTTGCCACCGTGGCGCACCATCGCGAGCGCGCTTCCGCCGATGAAGATCGCCGCGGCAACACCGAGGACGATCGCCCGTCGCGGACGCGGCTTCCGGCGCAACGGCACGACCGGCGCCACCGGCGGCTCGAGTTGCGCAACCAGCGCAGCCCAGCCCGCCTCGACGTCCGGCTCGGACATCGTCGCGACCAGCGACTCGAGCCGCTCGTGGACCGCCTGCGCGGCAACGTCGCGCGTCATGACCGTTCCTCCAGCACTTCTGCCAGCGACTTCAGGGCTCGCCATTGCTTCGCATTGATCGCGCCGGTCGACGTATCCATCGCGGCGGCGACCTCGGCGTTGGACATCCCGACCAGATACTTGAGCTCGATCACCTGGCGTTGCTCCGTGGGCAACTGCTCGATCGCGTCGTGCAGGGTCAGCAACTCCGCGGTCATGGGGTCCACCTCGATCTCGGGAAGCTCCGCACGCGGCTCGGTCCGGACCGATGCCCGCAAGACGTCGACGGCGACGTGCCGGGCGATCCCGTACAGCCACGCGGCGAAGGGGACCCCGGTGTCCCGGTAGGTCGCGAGCCCGCGCCACGCGCGTAGGAACACCTCGGAGACGGCGTCCTCGTCCTCGCGCCCAAGCCGGAACCGCACGACGCGGGACACCGCCGCGGCGTGCTGTCGGTAGAGCGTTCCGAACGCATCCCGATCACCGTCCTTGGCCCGAGCGACCAAGGCACGTTCGTGCGCCCGCCCGTCGGGCTCTCCCCTGTTCCCATCGGACGAGACGGCCGAGATGTTCGCGGCAGACGGCTGGAACGCGGAAACCTCCATCCCGCGTAGGTCATCGGCAGGACGCCATGTCCGACTGAAAGGGGGTTTGGCGTTCAGCGGGAGAACGAACGGAAAGGGCGGCCCGAGGGCCGCCCTTCCGATGCTTCGGGTGTCGCCGGGCTTAGTTGCCCAGCGCCACCGCGTTGATCAGGTTCGAGTCGCGCAGCTTGCGCAGCGCCTCGCGCTCGATCAGGCGAACGCGCTCGCCCGACAGGCCGAGCACCTTGCCCGTCTCGCGCAGGCTGAGCGGCTGGCCGTTCTCCAGGCCGTAGCGCAGGGCCACGACGTGGCGCTCGCGATCGTCGAGCACCTGGTCGACGGCGCCGCCGATCTCCTCGCGGAGCAGCTGGTCCTCGACCTCGTTGAACCCGGCGTCGGAGTCGATCTCCTCGATCAGGTCGCCGAGCTCAGTGTCCTCGCCAACCGGCGACTGCAGGGACAGCGGCTCACGGCGGCCCATCTCGGTGAGGTCGTCGATCTCGTCCACCGTGGTGTCGAGGGCCTTGGCGAGCTCCTCGCGGGTGGGCTCGCGGCCCACGGACTGCGCGAACTGGAACCGGGTGCGGTTGAGCTTGCGCAGACGGTCGTGGATGTGCACCGGCAGACGGATCGAGCGCGAACGATCGGCGATCGCGCGCGTGATCCCCTGACGGATCCACCACGTCGCGTACGTGGAGAACTTGAACCCGCGGCGCCAGTCGAACAGCTCGACCGCGCGCATCAGGCCGATGTTGCCCTCTTGGATCAGGTCCAGGAGCGGGAGGCCCTGGCCCTGGTACTTCCGGGCAACGGACACGACCAGCCGGAGGTTCGCCATGATGAACCGTTGGCGGGCTGCCTCGGCCTTGCGCACCTCAGCGCGCGCCTTGGCGATGGATTTCTCTGAACGCAGACGGCCTGCGCGGAGGCGCTCTTCACCCTCCTTGCCACCCTCGATGGTCATGGCAAGCTCGACCTCTTCCTCCTTGGTCAGCAGCGGCTCACGAGCCGCGGCCTCCAGGTAGAGGCGAAGGTCATCTGCGTCATCGGTCCCTAGGGGACGAGCCGGATCCGGCACTTCGTATCAGCCTCCTCCTCGAAGCCGCTCCGCCGCAGCGCGCAGCGTCGTCGGTCTTCGGGAACTCGGGGTGGTCCCTAGATTCGTCACGAACCGGGCGGAGGTTCGCGGGTCTCCGTGCGCAAACGCACCCGCGGTTCGAAAGCCATGGTAGGGGGAGAGGCCGAAAAAGTAAAGCTCAGAGGGTATGGAGGTCTTGTGAAGCGGTTCACGAAGGGTGCCAAACAGCCCTCCCCCGGTCGGCGGATAGGCTGGCCTGCGATGGTCTTGGACCTTCCGCCGCTGCAGACCGTGGATCTGGACGGACCGGTCGCCTATCGGCGGTGGGAGGGACCCAACGAGACGACCTTCGTTCTGCTTCATGGACTTGGGGGTTCCCACCTCAGTTGGATCCAACCGGCCCCGGGGCTGGCGGGTCTCGGCCGGGTGCTGGCACTGGACATGCCCGGGTTCGGCCGGTCGCCGCGAGCCGACAGGCCGACGCGCCTGATGGACCAACAGCGGTTGCTCCACAGGTTCCTCGAGGCACAGACCGACGGACCGGTCGTGCTGGCCGGCAACTCGATGGGCGGCGCCGTCGCGATCCTCGAGGCGGCGATGGAGCCGAAGCGCGTCGCCGGCGTGATCCTCACGTCGTCCGTGTATCCGATGCTCCACGGGCCGATGCCCAACCCGCTGGTACTGGGGGCGTTCGCGGCCTACGACGTCCCGAAGCTGGGCGAACTCGTCGTCAAGACCCGCAGTGCGGCGCTCGACCCCGAAAGCTTCGTCCGTGTGGGTCTGCGCATCTTGACGAGCGATCCGTCGACGATCCCCGACGACGTGATCTCGCTGCACGCCGAGATGATCGCCGACCTCCGCGCCGACCCGGAGGCGGCGGTCGCGTTCCTCGATGCCGCGCGCTCGATCACCTCCTATGTGAAGAGCCGAGACGCGGGCCGCCGCGCGATGAGCAATGTGCGTGCGCCGGTCCTCGTGATCCACGGCCGGGCCGACCGGTTCGTGCCGGTCGGCTATGCCGAAGCCGCGCTCGCCACCTACCCGGCCTGGCGCGGCCGGGTGTTGGCGCGGGTCGGACATGTGCCGCAGATGGAGGCGCCGGCGCGGTGGCTCACCGAGGTCGCCGACTGGTACGCCTCGGCCCTGCGCTGACCCCGTGCTAGCGTCCGCCCGGATGGGTCGGCGCGTCGCGGTGCTGGTGCTCGCAGCGACGATCGGACTCCTCCTCCCGGGTGTCGCGCATGCAGAGGCCGATCCGGCCGCCGATGTCTCGGCACTCGACGACGTGTTCGCACCGAACGTGGTCCGCATCCAGCCGGGGCAGGCGGTCGAGTGGACGAACGACGGCGCAACGGTTCACACGGTCACCGCGAACGACGGCTCGTGGGATTCGGGCACCCTGAACCCGAGCGCGACCTTCACGCACACGTTCGACACCGCGGGCGTCTATCCCTACTACTGCCGCTTCCACGGGGCCCCGAACCACGGCATGACGGGCACGGTGGTGGTCGGCGACGCGCCGCTTCCGGGCGAGGCCACCGGCGTTGGTCCCGGGACCGAACAGCCGCCGCAGCGATTCTCACCGACGCTGCATGTGCCGACCGACTTCCCGACGATCCAACAGGCCGTCGATCACGTGAAGCCGGGCGGCATGGTGTTGATCGCGCCGGGCGTCTACCGGGAACAGGTCACCGTCACGACCCCATTCATCACGATCCGCGGCGAGGATCGCAACCGCACGATCATCGACGGCGAGTTCCAACGCGCCTACGGCATCCAGGTGCTGGAGGCAGATGGGGTGGTCATCCAGAACCTCACCGCGCGACACGCCGTGCTGAACGGCATCGAATGGAACGACGTGCACGGCTACCAGGGCTCCTACCTGACCGCGTACGACGACGGCGACTACGGCATCTTCGCGTACGGGTCTGACTACGGCGAGATCGACCACTCGTATGCGAGCGGACACCCCGACTCCGGGTTCTACATCGGGCAGTGCTACCCGTGCCATGCGGTGATCACCGACGTGGAGGCGGTCGACAACGCCGCGGGCTTCTCGGGAACGAACGCGGGTGGCGACCTCGCCATCATCAACAGCGACTGGCACGACAACCTCGCGGGCATCGTGCCGAACACGCTCGACAGCGAGCTGGGCCCGCCGCAACGCGACGCGGTGATCGCCGGCAACTACGTCCACGACAACGGCAACCCCGACGCGCCGACGAAAGCGCTCACCTATCCGGCGTTCGGGATGGGGATCGCGGTGACCGGCGGGCGCGCGAACCTGATCGCGGACAACGTCGTCGAGGACTCCGCGACTTACGGGATCATCGTGATGCCGATCGTCGACACGAACCTCTGGGTGACGTCGGACAACGTCGTCCGGGACAACGTCGTTCGCCGGAGCGGACAAGCCGACCTCGCGCTCGGCGCCCCAGCCCAGGGCGGCGACTGCTTCTCCGGCAACGACGCGTCGACGAGCCAGCCGCCCGCGATCGAGGCCCTCTATCCGTGCTCGGGCGTGCAGCCGTTCCCGGCGGGCGGCGGGTCGATGGCGCCGACGATGTCGGCGCTGGCGCGCTACATCGCGGTGCTCGGCGGGACCGCGCCCGGCGGCGACTGGCGCACGCAGCCGGCGCCGCCGGCCCAACCGCAGATGGCGGGAGATCCGAGCAAGGCGCCGCCGATCATCTTGGTCGGCGGCCAGAACGTGCCCCCGACCTACACCATCCGCCCGGCGAGCCAGATCGTGCTCGCGGAGGGCCCAACCGTTTCCAAGGAGATCGCGATCATGGGGATGCCGCTAGCGACGTCGTGGGGAGGGCTGCTCGTCGGGCTCTACGGCTACATCCTGCCGTTCGTGCTGTACGCGACGTGGGTCGCGGTCGCGATGTGGGACCTGATCCGTCAGGAGTCGGCGCCGCTGCCGCACCGCACGCGATGGATGCTGGTGGTGCTCGTCGTGCCGTTCCTCGGGCCGCTCTTGTATCTCGCGTTCGGCCGTTCACCGATCCCCCGGCAGCTGCGGCTCGTGCTGACCGCGGGCGGGATCGTCGTGTACCTGTTGTTCCTCGGGCTCGGCGTGCTGATCAGCTAGTCGAGCCGGATCCGCATCCGCTTGTTGGCCCGTCCTTTCGACTCTGTCTTGATGACGTGCACCGTGCCGACCTCGAGCGTGGTTCGGACATGGGTGCCGCCGTCGGCTTGCTTGTCCACGCCCTCGATGTCGATCACGCGGATCGGGTCGACCTCGGCGGGGATCAGGTTGGCTTTCGTGCGGATCAGGTCGGGGTCGGCCAGCGCCTCGTCGCGCGGCAGGAACAGGACGTGCACGTCGTGGCCGGCGGCCAGCGCCTCGTTGAGGAGACCCTCGACCTCCTGCCCGAAGTCCGTGCTGATGTGGTCGAGCTCGAAGTCCATGCGCGCGGTGCCGTCGTCGCCCATGTTGCCGCCGGTGACCTTCGCGTCGAAATGCGTGTAGACGATCCCGCTGAGCGCGTGCAACGAGGTGTGCGTGCGCATGATCCTGCGCCGACGCTCGGCGTCGATCGAGACCGCCACCGGCTCGCCGATGACGGGGACGATGCTTCCCTCCGCGACCTGGTGGATCAGCGATCCCGTATCCCGATCGGTGAAGGTGTCGGTCAGATCGAGGACGCCGCCATCGGTCGTGAGCGTCCCGGTGTCACCGGGCTGGCCGCCGCCGCGCGCATAGGCGACCGTCCGGTCCAGGACGATGCCGAGGGGCGTGACGTCGGTCACGCGCGCATCGCAGGTTTCGAGGTACGCGTCGGTCGCGTAGAGCTTGTCGGTCATCCCGACAGCATGCGCTCGAGCTCGAGATAGAGCCCGCTGTGGTCCAGCTCGCCGTCGCCGTCGTCGAGCGCGCGCTGCAGTTGTGCGGCGACGATCGTGAACGACGGGATCGGCGTGCCGGTCAGTGCCGCGGCTTCTTCGACTATGCGGGCGTCCTTGCGGTGCAATCGGATACGGAATCCCGGGTCGAACGTCCGGTCGAGCATCCGCTGGCCGTGCACCTCGAGGATCTTCGACCCAGCGAACCCGCCGAGCAGCGCCTCGCGCACCTTCGCCGGATCCACGCCAGAGCGTTCTGCGAGCAACAGCGCCTCGGCCACCGCCTCGATCGTCGCCGCGACCACGAGCTGGTTGCAGGCCTTCGTCACCTGGCCCGCGCCAGACGGACCGACATGCACGATCGTCTTGCCGAGCACCTCGAAGATCGGCATCGCGCGCGCGACAGCATCCGCGTCGCCGCCAATCATGATCGACAAGGTTCCGTCGATCGCGCCGCGTTCGCCGCCGCTCACCGGCGCGTCGAGCATGGCGACATCGCGCTTGGCGAACGCCCCGGCCATCTCCTGCGTGCGCGCCGGGTCAATCGAGCTCATGTCGATCACCAGCGCACCGGCCGCGACACCCTCCAGCACGCCGCCCTCGCCGGTGAGGACGAGTTCGACGTCGGCGGTGTCGGGCAGCATCGTGATCGTGACGTCGCTCGCCGCCGCCACGTCGGCGGCACTCGACGCGCGGGTGGCGCCCGCGGCGACCACTTCGTCGACCGGGCCCGCGCTCCGCGAATGAACCGTGAGCGCCCGGCCGGCGGCGAGCAGGTTCATCGCCATCGGCTTGCCCATGATGCCGAGGCCGATGAACCCGATGCGGTCCTCCGGCACGACCTCAGTCCTCCATCGCGGCGTCGGCGATCGCGAGCGACCGGTCGATGATCTCGAAGCCCTCGGCGAGCTGCTCCTCGGTGATGCACAGCGGCGGGTTGGTCATGACGTTCCACCACCGGATGAACGTGGCGAGCCCGTTGTCCAGGAGCGAGCGGTTAAGCGCCTGCATCGTCTCGTTCATCGTGTTGAACGGCGACAGGGGCTCCATCGTCTCGCGGTTCTTGACCAACTCGATGATGCCGAAGAGTCCGATGTTGCGAACCCGACCGACGCTCGGGTGCTTCGCGGCGAGCTCCTCGTGGTGGCGCGCCATCACGGGCTCGAGGCGCTTCGCGTTCCCAACCAGGTCGTCCTGCTCGATCACGTCGATCGCGGCGATCGCCGCCGCGACGCCGAGCGGGTGCGTGTTGTAGGTCAGGCCGCCCCAAAACATGTGATCGTCGAAGTACGCGGCGATGTGCGGCGCGATCGCCACGGCGCCGAGCGGCGCATACGAGGACGTCAAGCCCTTCGCCGTGGTCAACAGGTCGGGCACGACCCCCCAGTTGTCGACCGCGAACCACGCGCCGGTGCGTCCCCAGCCACACATCACTTCGTCGGCGATCATCTGGATGCCGTGGCGGGTGCAGAGCGCACGGACGCCCTGGAGGTAGCCGTCGGGCGGGATCAAGATCCCGTTCGTGCCCGTGACCGGCTCCAGGATGAACGCCGCGATCGTCTCCGGGCCCTCGAGCTCGATCGTCTCCTCGAGCATCGCGAGCGCCGTGTCGGCGTCCTCGAAGCCGCGCTTCGTGCCGTGGTACGGGTCGAGCACGTGCACGACGCCGGGCATCGGCGGCACCTCGTTGGGCCAGCGGCGCGGATCGCCGGTCAACGCCATCGTCGCGTACGTGGACCCGTGGTAGCTGCGATATCGGGCCAGCACCTTCTGCCGGCCGGTGAACGCCTTGGCCATCTTCACCGCGTTCTCGTTCGCCTCCGCGCCAGCGAGGGTGAAGAACGTCTTCTCGAGGTCGCCGGGCCACAGGCCGGCGAGCCGCTTGCCGAGCACCGCGCGGCCTTCGAACGCGTGGAACGGCGAGATGTACGGGAGCTTCTCCGCTTGGCGTGCGATCGCTTCGGTCACGCGCTTGTCGCCGTGGCCGATGTTCACGCCCATCAGCTGCGAGCTGAAATCGAGCCACCGGCGGCCGTCGACGCCATACATGTAGACGCCCTCGGCGCGGTCGATCGCGAGCGGCGACACCTTGGACTGGATGTGCCAGTCGTAGAGCGTGTATCGCGTCGCGTCCGCGATGATCTGTTCCGCCGTCATGGCGCTCGTCTCGGTGCTCATGTCTGCCCCTCTCCTCGGCCGTCGCCCACGTCCGCCGCCGGCGCCGGGCCCGACCCGACGATGTAGCTGTGCTCGGCGGCCCACCGGAGCATCACGCTCTCGCCCGGATGCGGATCGACCGCCCCGACCTCGTCGTTCAGGCGATGGACGGTGAGGCGCTCGCCGGTGCGCAGCAGCACGATCAGCTGCGTGATCGACCCGAGGTACACGACGTCGATCACCGTGCCGCCCACGTAGGAGGCGCGGTCATCGGCCGTCCCGTTCGCGAGCTTGATCCACTCCGGCCGAACGGTGATCTGTGCCCGTCCGTCGTCGTGACCCGAGCCGGGATCGACGGCAAGGATGCGCTGGCCTTCCCCGAGGTCCATCGCGAGCAGCCCGGCGTCCGTGCGGTCGACCCGCAGGTCGATCAGGTTCGACGTGCCGATGAATCCGGCGACGAAGGCGCTCGCCGGCCGTTGGTAGAGCTCGCGCGGCGTCGCCAGCTGTTCCACGACCCCGAGGTTCATCACCGCGATGCGATCGCTCATCGTCATCGCTTCTTCCTGGTCGTGCGTGACGTAGACGAACGTCGTCTCGGTTCGCTGCTGGAGCTCCTTCAGCTCGAGCTGCATCTCCTTACGGAGCTTGAGGTCGAGGGCGCCGAGCGGCTCGTCGAGCAGGAGGGCGGCGGGACGGTTGATCAACGCCCGCGCGAGCGCGACCCGCTGCTGCTGGCCGCCGGACAGCTGCGTCGGCCGCCGGTCCTCGAGGCCGTCGAGACGCACCGTGTGGATCACGTCGATCATCCGCTCGGTGATGTCGGCCTTCGATAGCTTCTTGATCTTCGGGCCGAACGCGATGTTCTCCGCGACCGTCATGTGCGGGAACAGCCCGTAGGCCTGGAACACCATGTTCACGTTGCGCTTGGCCGGCGGGACCGACGTGACGTCGCGTCCCTGCAACACGATCCGGCCCTCGTCCGGCATCTCGAAGCCGGCGATCATCCGCAGCGTCGTGGTCTTTCCGCACCCGCTCGGACCGAGCATCGAGAAGAACTCGCCGCCCGGGATCTGGATCGAGACGGCGTCGACGGCGGTCACGTCGTCGAAGCGTTTCGTCACGGCATCGACGAAGATCTCGCCTTCGTGGCTGGTCGCCGTGGGTTCGATGTCGTTGTCCGGTGTCGCGCTCATGTCTGGATCCTGTTCAGTCGGGCGAGTTTGTACGCCAGCAGGGAGAAGACGATCGAGACGACCAGCATCACGAGGTTCAGGGCCGAGCCGGCGCCCCAGTCGCCGGACCCGAGGATCAGGTCGCGGACGCGCTGGCCCATCATGTAGCTGCCCGTGCCGCCGACGATGTCGGCGGTGACGAAGTCGGTGAGCATCGGGATGTACACGAGGATCATCGCGATGAAGATGCCGGGCGCGGCGAGCGGGATCAGCAGGCGCTTGGACTGCACCCACCACCCGGCGCCGAGGTCGACGGCCGACTCGAACATCGACGCGTCGATCGCCTTCATCGCAGCGTAGATAGGGATCGTCGTGTACGTGATGTAGCTCGCGGCGAGCGTCACGATCACGGCGAACGGACTGAACAGCAACCACGTGATCGGCGGCCCGGGGATCACCCAGTTGACGATGCCGTTGCGGCCGAGGATCACCTGCCACGCGTAGATCTTGACCACCGGCGCGAGCTCGTCGGCGAGCACCAACGAGAGCAAGAGGAACAGCTCCCACTTCCCCGCGCGGAAGACCATGTAGTACGCGAGCGGGATCCCGATCGCGAGCATGATGATCATCGCGGTCGTGCTCATCCACAGCGTCGTCCACGCGATCTTCCAGTTGAGCGGGTCGGTCAGGACGTCTGTGTAGTGCGAGAGCGTCCGCCCGCCCGAGGTGTTCGGCGGAAACTTCAGGATGCTCATGAACGCCATGATCACCATCGGCCCGAGGAACAGGACGATCAGCAGGGTGACCGGCGCGAACAGGATGCCGAACGCACCGCGTCCGCCCCCGGATCGCCGTCCCCGCTTGGCGGGCGCGATCGCGACGTCGGCGGTCGCCATCTAGGTCTCGGCCGACGCGGCCACGGCCTCACCTCCCGCGATGATGCCGCGTGCCGCGTCGTCGCCGCTGCGCGCCCGCAGGAACAGCAGGGCGACCGTCAGCAGCACCACCTGGATGATCGAGATCACTGTCGAGATCGCGTTGACGATCGCGGTGTGGTCCGGGTTGCGCACACTCGAGTAGACCCAGACCGGAAACGTCTGCTGGAAGCCGAGCGTGAACGCGCTGATCTCGTAGTTGTTGAACGACCAGGTGAACGCGAAGATCGCGCTCGCGGCCAACGCGGGCGCGATGTGGGGCAGGATGATGTAGCGGAGCACCTGCATCCGCGAGCAA
>DASYOY010000097.1:0-2431 GCA_036007245.1 Actinomycetota bacterium
GGCGGAGGACTTGTAGGACAGCACCAGGCTGAACGGAACCCCTCGCGCTTGTAACGCGTCCGCCGCGCGGAACGCCGTCGCGAGGCGGGCGTCGTAGGTCGGGCCGCCGACCCAGTTCACCGCGAACCCGGTCAGGCCGGCCGACGCCGCTTGTTGTTCGTCCGCGGCTATCTGACCCGGATCGTCTTGCGACCAGAGCTGTGTCGGCACGTCGGTGAGCTGGTTGCCGGGGTAGGTGCTGGTAGGCGGACATCCCGATGCGGGCAACGTTGCTGGCAGCGGCAGGGGATCGGCGCCGTATGGGTAGGCGGGCCCGAGCTTGTCGTGCCAGTGGTGCATGCTCCACCACAGGTAGTAGAACGCGAACACCGGGGCAGCCGACGGTGGGGCCGACGCCCCTTCGTTCGTCCGGATCGCGCGAACGCCGGCCCACGCAAGGATGGCGACCAACGCGACGACGATCGCGGGGATGATCCGACGCAGGTCCCTCACCTCCGAGATGTGCATCTCGAGATCGATCCGATGACCGATGACGCTTACCCAGCTTCTCCGCTGCGACCCGGCCTCATCGGCGCGATACACCAAGTCGCACGCACAGTCGATGGCCCACTCCGGGTACGCCGATGGGCCGATGGGGGTTGCGCGCGCTGGTGCATACGATGGCTGGCCACGGATCTGAGGGAGGGACCCCCCGTATGTCTCGTCGTGCGTTCCGTATCGTCGCACCGTCCATCTGCACGTTCGCCCTGGTCGCCGGACTGATCGCGACCGGCACGCCGTCCGCCGGCGCGTCGAGCGCGGGGACGCCGACGAGCTTCCGGGGCACGACACCCGCGCTTTCATCGATCGCCGTGACCCAGCGGGCGGCGGTTCGTGCCACAGGGGGGTCTGCGGCGATCGCGTTCGAGGCGGGGTGGCTCCGCACGCACCAGTTCGAGGGTGAGGAGCTCGAGGGAGGCGAGGCGATCCGCATGGGCGAGGTCGCGGCGCCGAAGAGCACCAGCAGCGCGTCCGTGACGAGCGACGCGTACGGCCTCGTCCATTCCTGGGAAGGCTCCAACCACTTCGATTCGCGCTACTCGGGCAACGGGAACCAGTTCTCGGGCGAGCCGCCGGACCAAGGGCTCTGCGCGAACGACACCCGCGTGTTCGAGATCGTGAACAACGTCGTCCAGGTCTACTCGACGAGCGGCAAGCCGCTGCTCGCCGGCGACAGCTTCTTCCCGAACAGTCCTCCCGTCGGGATCACCCTCGCGGAGTTCTTCGGCAACCCGCCGGACTTCCAGCGTCCCGACGGTCCGTTCGGTCCCAACACCGCCTTCGACGTCTCCTGCCGGTTCGACTCGAGTGTGCAGCGCTGGTACGTGAGCGCGGAGTACCTCGACCTCGATCGCACGACCGGGGACTACACCGGCAACGGCGGCTTCTACGTGGCCGTGAGCACATCGGCGAACCCGCTCGGATCGTGGAACATCTGGGACACGCGGACCCAGAACAACGGCACCGAGGGCACGCCCGACCACCACTGCAGCAGCGGGTTCTGCTACGGCGACTATCCGCAGCTCGGGTTCGACGCGAACGGGCTCTACATCACGACGAACGAGTTCGACTTCTTCACGGGTGCGTTCAACGGGGCGCAGCTGTACGCGTTCTCCAAGGCCGATCTGGTCGCCGGCGACCCGTCACCCACGACGGCGTATCTCCAGAGCGTGCAGGCTCCCGTCGAGGGCGACGTCGCCTACTCGATGCAGCCCGTGATCTCCCAGCCCGCCGACTTCGTGAGCGCGCACGGCGGGACCGAGTACCTCGCCATGAGCCAGTCGCCGTACGCGGTCGGCGCCGCGACGGGCATCTCCCTGTGGCGGCTCACCAACACCTCGTCGCTGAACGCCACGCCGCGCCTTGCCCTGACGGAGACGTCGGTGCCGACGCAGGCGTACACGGGAGGCGTGCATGCTCTGCAGAAGCCCGGCCCGACCCCGCTGCTCGACTGCGAGAACTCCAAGCCGTGCATCGGAGCCGCGAACCCGGTTCAGAAGAGTCCGCTCCCAACGGATGGCGGAAGCGGCAAGGTCTACGGGGCGTGGCTCCGCGGCGGGGTCGTGTACCTGACCACCGCCACCGCCGTCGCCGGCTCTGGTGGGGCGGAGTATTTCGCCGGCGGCGTGAAGTGGCGTTCGATCGACCTGCACGGCGGGGTCGCGTGGTTCGCGCTCCGGCCGTCGACGACGACGAACGCGGTGCAGCGTGTGAACGAAGGCATCGTCGACGTCCCCGGGCAGAACATGACCTATCCGACGGTGGCGATGAACGCCGCGGGCGATGGCGTGATCGGCGTGACCCTGGTCGGACCGGGCGTGTATCCGACCGCGGCCTACATCCCGTTCACGACGGCCGGCGCGACGGCGGCGGTGGAGATCGCCGGCGCCGG
>DASYOY010000098.1:0-11397 GCA_036007245.1 Actinomycetota bacterium
GATGAAGGTGATGCCGAGCGTCGGCAGGGCCAGCGCGAATGCCGCCGCGTGCATCTGCCAGACGAGCTCGAACTCGGGCGTCGGCTCGGCGAGCCCGCCGGCGGAGAGCGCGAGCCCGATCTGCAGCACGTTGACAAGCACGAAGATGGCCGACACCGTCGCGCCAGCGGCCAAGGCGAGGCGCGACCAGTCGGCGCCCGCTCCGCCTCGCCGCACCACGAGGCCGTGCAGGCCCGTCACGAACACGAGCAGCAGCGGCAGGTACAGGGCCACCAGACCGGAGATGATCGCGACCGCGTCGCGGTTGGCGGCATAGTAGGCCAGCACTTTCTCGATCGGAGCGTTGTAGGTCTGCGCGCCCGTTGCCGCGAACACCGCGTTCTCTATCACCACCAACACCACGAACGCGATCGCCGCGGCGCCCACGAGCCGGCCTCGATCGAACCCACTGCGGGCGAGCGTGGTGGCGGTGTTCTGCGGTGATTCCATCTCTTGCTCCTTGGTTTCAGTCGGATGGCGGGTTGTCGAGCAGGTTGGGGGGAACCACCCACGACCATGCAACGTGCCACCGGATCGAGCGTCTCCACTGGTCGATCTGAGGGCTGTTCACCTGACGACACTAGCGGTCCTCCTGAGCCTCGTCCTCCTGAGCCTCGCCCCTGTCCCGGTTTCCCGGCCGTCTCGGCGCCTCCCCTTCTCCCTTCGCCGAAACCGGTTGACTCGCAGGGGGCACCCAAAGGTATGCTCCGCGCGCTATGGCAGGGGGAGAGGTCCAGCTCGTCGACCTGGTGAAACGCTTCGGTGAGTTCACCGCCGTCGCCGGGATCAACCTGGAGATGCCGCCGGGCGAGTTCTTCTCGCTCCTGGGCCCATCGGGCTGCGGCAAGACGACCACCCTGCGGATGATCGCGGGCTTCGAGCGCCCCACCGAAGGCCAGATCCTGCTGGACGAGGTCGACATGGCGCAGACCCCTCCGCACAAGCGCAACGTCAACACGGTGTTCCAGAACTACGCGCTCTTCCCGCACCTCACCGTTGAAGAGAACGTCGCCTTCGGGCTCAAGTACCAGAAGGCCACCAAAGAGGAGTCCGCCAAGCGTGTCGGCGACGCGCTCGAGCTCGTGCAGATGACGCAGTTTGCCAAGCGCCGGCCGAACCAGCTGTCCGGCGGTCAGCAGCAGCGCGTCGCACTCGCTCGCGCCCTGATCCTGAACCCCAAGGTGCTCCTATTGGACGAGCCGCTCGGCGCCTTGGACGCCAAGCTCCGCAAGCGCCTGCAGCTCGAGCTCAAGGCCCTGCAGGAAGAGGTCGGCATCACGTTCATCTACGTGACGCACGACCAGGAAGAGGCCCTCACGATGTCCGACCGCATCGCGGTGATGTCACAGGGCCGCGTCGAGCAGGTCGGTCCGCCGAAGGAGATCTACGAGTCGCCCTCGACGGCCTACGTGGCCGACTTCCTGGGCGTATCGAACCTGATGGACGCGAAGGCCGGCGGCGTGAGCGACGGCGGCTGCAAGGTCTCGATCGGCGAGTTCACGCTGATCGCGGGCCAGGGCGACGCGGACACGGCCGGTGACGCCAAGGTCACGATCCGGCCTGAGCGGGTCGTCATCGAGGGGCAAGGAGCCTCAGGTCAGAACCGTCTGCCCGCGATGGTTGAGCGCACGATCTACGTGGGCTCGACGCTGCAGGTGATCCTGCACCTCGCGTCCGGCCAGACGATCCAGGCCTGGGTGCCCAACACGGGCTCAGATGAGCGGTACCACTCCGGGGACGCCGTCACGGTGGAGTTCCCGCGCGACTCGCTCCGCGTGCTTCCGGAGGGCGGCACCGCCGTCCTGGAAGAGGCCGAGCTGGACGTCGCGGCCGAGAAGTCCTGATCCGCCTCAGGCCGCGTCAACAGGTTGCGACACTTCGGCCGTCAACCTGTTGACGTGTTTCTGCGCAGCGCCTCCGGCTCCCGATGTCAACGGGTTTACAGCTGGGCGAAGTCCGTAGCCCCGCCGAGTTCCTGGCCCTTGCTGAACCGCTTGTAGAACAGCACGCCACCGGCGATCACGAGCAAGGTCGTGATCAGCATCACCGTTGCCGCTGCATTCACCTCGGGCGTAGGAGAGGCACGCGCCGCGGAGTAGATCTTCATCGCGAGCGTTTGGCTCGGCGACCCGGCCGACAGCGCTTGCACGGTCACGAAGTCATCGACCGTGTCGGCGAACACCAGGGCGACGCTGGCGAAGATCGCGGGGATCAGGAGTGGCAAGAGCACGCGCTTGATCGCCTGGTTCGGCGTGCTGCCGAGGTCCATCGCCGCCTCTTCGTACTCGGGTCCGATCGTCAGTAGTCGGGCCCGGACGATGATCACCGGGTAGCTCACCTGATACGCGACCAGCCCCAACAGCTGCGCGTTCGTCCCCAGCGGGATGACGTCCTTGAACAAGCTCGTGAACAGGATGTACAGCGAGACACCGAGGATGATCTCCGGCACCACGAACGACAGCAGCATCGTGAAGTTCGCCGCGCGCGCCGGGCGCCCGTGCCAGCGGTCGATTCCGATCGCGAACAGCGTTCCGAGCGGCACCGCGATGAGCACGGTCAGGAACGACAGCTTGAACGTCTGGAGCATCGCCGCGCGGATCTCCGCGTCGTGCAGGATCGAGTCAGTGGGTGACGTGGTCCACCACGTCATCCCGAAGCCTTGCCACGACGAACGCGATCGGCCCGCGTTGAACGAGAAGAACACCGCGATCAGCACCGGCAGCATCGACCACAGCAGGTAGCCGATCGTCGTGGCCTGCAGGAATCGCGGCTTGCGCCACGGGTTGCGGAGATACCCTCGGATCCCGCGGGCCGGCGCTTCGGGCGTCACCGCGACGCTCATGCCTGCTCGACCTGCTTCCTGGTCTCGCGGAGGTAGTACATCATCGGGATCAACACGATCACCGACAGGATCAGCACGAGCGATGCCGCGCGCGTCGAGCCCGCGGTCGCCTCGGTCTGCTGACTGATCAGGTTGCCGAACATCGACGTCTTGGTCGAGCCGAGCAGGTCGTTCGTGTAGTAGTCACCGAACATCGGCAAGGTCACGATCACGATGCCGGCCAAGATCGCCGGCCGCGACAGCGGGAGCGTGACGCGCCAGAACGTCTGTGCGCCGCTGCCGCCGAGGTCACGTCCGGCTTCGAGCAGGCTCTCTTGGATACGGTCGAGCGACGCGTAGATCGGCAAGATCATGAACGGGATGTAGCCGTAGACCAACCCGAGGATGATCGTGATCGGTTTGCCCTCGAGGAAGTTCGTATGGCCGAACCCGAACGGCCCCAGGATCTTGTTGATCGGGCCGTTGACGTCGAGCAAGCCCTGCCACGCGTAGATCCGCATCAGGTAGCTGATCCAGAACGGCGACACCAGCAGGATCAAGATCAGGCCCTTGTACTTGGTCGCGTAGCGCGCCGTGTAGTACGCGACGGTGTAGCCGAGGACCAGGCAGATGATGCTCGCCGCGATCACGTATTCGAACGTGCGGAACAACGGGGCTTGGTAGATGTGCGTGCCGGCGTAGAACTGCTGGAGCGTGCCGTTGAATGTGTGGAACGACCACCACCATGGGGCGTAGTAGGGAACGGCGGTGCCGAAGTTGTTGAAGTCGACCGTGCCGAACGCCACGGAGAAGACCACGTAGAACGGCAGGACGAACAGGAAGATCAGCGCGATGGTGCCCGGCGCGATGAACGACGGCCAGTACCACCTCGGGTACCAGACCCCGGATCGTTCCTTCGATGCCGGGGGGTCACCGCGACGGCGCCTCCGGCGCCGCCGCGGCTCCTGCGTCTGCTCCTGTTCGACCGGTGTGGTCGTTTCCGTTGCTATCTCAGGCACCCGCCTTGATCTCGGTCCAGGCGTCGAGCCACATCTGGTCGACGTCCGGCGGCAACTCGTACGGCGTCAGGTCTTTCTTGAACATGTCTTCGGTGACGACCGCCGAGGCCAGCGACTCCGGGACGATGCCGTCCTTCACCAGTGTGTCGGGCTGGATCGAGTTGAACGGCGGCTGGTAGCCGTTCCACTGGGTGAAGTTCTCGGTGCCCTCCTTGTCGTCGAGCATGAAGTTCAGGAAGGCGTGCGCGAGGCGTGGGTTCTGCGACGACTTGGGGATGACCAGCAGGTCGTTGCCGATCATCGTCTTGCCGTCCGCAGGCTTCCAGTACCCGAGCACATCGGTGGTCAGGCTCTTGGGGAGGTAGAACTGTGCGCCGACGATGTCGCCGGACCATGCCTCGGCGACCACGTAGTCGCCCGCCGGCAGCTTTGCGTACACGCCGTTGATCGTGAGGCGCGCATCGTTGTCGTTGATCGTCTGCTCGATCGCTTGCTTCGCGGCGTCGATGACGGCCGGATCCTGGGAGTTCACATCGAGGCTGCCGTTGCGCAGGATCGTGATCGCGATGGTGTCGCCGTAGGAGTCGTAGAGGCTGATCTGCCCCGCGTAGTCGTGGTTCCACAAGGCGTCCCAGCCCTGCTGGGCGATCGACTGATCCGAGGCGGTTTCGTTGCCGGGCACGATCAGGTCGCGCCGGTAGGCAACGCCCCAGGTGTAGATCGTGTACGGCACGCTGTACTTCCAGCCCAGGTCGTAATACGGCCCCGGGTCGGAGTAGCTGGGCCACACGGTCGACGTCATGTTCGGGATGAGGTCGTGGTTCAGCGGCTGCAGCAGATCCTTGGCCACGAGCCGGCGGAGGTATCCCGGCGTCGGCACGAAGACGTCTGGCACGACCTGGCCGTTGACGACCTTCTGGATGCCCTCTTCGAGGTTGTTGAAGGTCGTGATCTGGACGTCGACCCCGTACTTGGTCTCGAAGTCCTGGACGACCTTCTTGTAGATGTAGTCGGCCCAGTTGTAGAGGATGAGCGGCCCGGACTCCATCGGCGCGTCCGACGCGATCGGATCTTGCACCGTGGGAAGGGTGACCGGGGCGTCGAGCGTCGCGATCGGGATGTTGTCGAGGGCGGAGTTGCCGCCGGACGAGGCTGTCCCCGGCTTGGTGCACGCTGCAAGGATCGCCGCCAGGCTCGGCATCGCGACCGCCGCTCCGCCGGCCCGCGTCAGGAACTGACGGCGGGACATGTCCTTGGGATGCCGCATATTCCCCTCCTGTTCATGTTCGGCTGTCGACGGGTGGCTGTCCACCCCGACGCCGATGCCGCTGAGTACCATAGGTCGACCGCACTATGCAAGACAGGCGAGGCATCCCTCTTTCTACCTAGTTGCCTAGCGGTGCGACGGGAGCCAACGCTCCACCCTGTAGTACGCAGCTTCCCTTGCGCCGGTTCTGGACTGGCCGTGCGGCGCCCCGGCGTTGCTAGCATCCCGGCCTCGCCGGAACAGGCGATCTTGACCAGGGAAGAGGGATACCTGTGAGCGACGCTGCCGAACCGGTTCTGCTCGTCGAGGACATCGGCCCGATCCGCAGGCTGACGATGAACCGCCCCGGCGCCTTGAACGCCTTGAACCACGACCTCACGTCGGCGATCTCGGCCGCGATGCGCGAGGCCGGCGCCGACGACGGCGTCTCGGTCGTGATCCTGCGGGGGGCCGGACGAGCGTTCTGCTCGGGCTACGACCTGAACGAGGACGCCGACGAGGGCGAGCTGGACGCCCGCGCGTGGCACGCGAGCCTCGCGGGCGGTGTGCGCGACATGCTCGAGATCCTCGATTGTCCCAAGCCGGTGATCGCCTCGGTCCAGTCCTACTGCCTGGCGGGCGGGACCGACCTGATGCTGGCGTGTGACCTCGCCGTGGTGGCCGACGACGCCAGGTTCGGCTACGTCGACATCCGGTTCGGCTCGGGGGTCGTGTCGATGTTCCTGCCGTGGGTGGTGGGCGTCCGCAAGGCCAAGGAGCTGCTGTTCACCGGTGAGGATCGCGTGCCTGCCGACGAGGCGCTGCGCATCGGGCTGGTGAATCGGGTGGTGCCGCGCGACGAGCTCGACGACGCGACGCTGGCGCTCGCCGAAGAGATCGCGAAGAACGAGCCGTTCGTCGTGCAGATGACCAAGCGCGCGGTGAACCGCGCCTGGGACGTTGCCGGGTTCCGGGCGGCGATGGCGGCCAACACGGAGCTCGACGTGATCATCGAGACGACGAACCTGCCGACACGTGACGAGTTCCGGCGCATCACGGCGGCCGACGGGCTGAAGGCCGCGATCGCCTGGCGCGACGCGAAGTTCCGCGGGGAGAGCTGACTCGGTGGGTTGGGATCTCCGCCCGCTGCTGGCGCCGAAGTCCATCGCGATCGTGGGCGCCTCGGAGTCGCCGGACTCATGGGCGCCGGAGATCGAACGGTCGCTCCGGCACATCGGGTACACGGGCGAGCTCTATCCGATCAACCCGAAGTACGACGAGGTGTGGGGCCGGCCGTGTTTGTCGTCGATCGGCGAGCTGCCGCGCGGTGTGGATCTCGTTGTGTTCGTGGTGCCGGCGCGCGTCGTCGTGCGGATGATCGACGACTGCGGCGCGCGTGGCGTGCGCGGGATCATGGTCGTCTCTAGCGGGTTCGCCGAAGCCGGCGAGGAAGGACGCGCGCTGCAGGAGGAGCTTCGGTCGGCGGCACTGCGGACGAAGATCCCGGTGCTCGGGCCGAACGTCGAGGGGTTCGTCAACTATGTTGACCAAGTCGCGCCGTACGGCACGACGCCACCGTCGGACCCGGTGAAGGGCGGGATCAGCGTTATCTCGCAGTCGGGGACCGTCGCCTGGACGATGAACCAGATCGCGTCGGACCGGGCGGTCGGCCTACGGATCATCCTCGGCGTCGGCAACGAAGCGGTGCTCGGGTTGGGCGACCTGTTCACCTGGGCCGCCGGCGACGCGAAGACCAAGGTCGTCACGAGCTACATCGAGACGATGCGCGACGTCGAGGGGATCGGCCGCGGGCTCGATGCTCTGTTGGCTGCGCGCAAGCCCGTCGTGATCTGCGCGCCGGAGGGCCGGTCGGAAGCGGCGCTGCGGTCGATCATCGCGCACACCGGCGCTCTGGCCGGCAACACCGGGCTGCGCGACGCGTGGTTGCGCGGGCACGGCGTCGTGCTGGTGGAGGACCCCGTCACGATGTTCGAGACGGCATTGTTGCTGTCGCACGTGAAGAAGCTGCGGACCGACGGCGTGGCCGCGGCGCTGCAGTCCGGCGGGGCATGCACGCTCTTCGCGGAGGCGGCGGGTTCGGCCGACCTGCCGTTGCCGGAATTCACGAAGACGACCAAGAAGGCGCTGCGAAAGGCGCTGCCCTCGTTCGCGTCGCAGAACAATCCGCTCGACGTCACAGGCCAGGCCGCCGTCGAGACCGACATGTTCGTCGGCGCGCTCGGCGCGCTGGCGAAGGACCCCGGCGTTGGGCTGGTCGCGTTCGACGCCTTCCCGCCTCGCCTCGAAGGCGAGACGCCGTGGGCCGACCCCGTGCTGACCAAGGCGATCGAGCTGCAGCGGTCGACGGGCGTGGCGTTCGTCTCTCTCTGTATGAGTCCGCTCGCGTACACGGATGAGGCCAAGGCCTTCACCAAGAAGTGGAAGGAGCTGCCGTTCCTGCAGGGCCACCGGGCGTCGGCCAACGCGATCGCCGCGGTGCTCGAGTATCAGCGGGTGCGGGCGCGTGCGGTGCCCGCGCTCGCGCCGCACGAGAACCGGGGCAAGGCGCTGCGCGTGTTGCGCGGGGCCTCGGGGCCGGTGGACGAGGCGACCGCGGCGGCGGTGCTCGAGCTCTACGGTGTCCGACGGCCGAAGGAGGCGGTGGTCGCCACGCCGGCCAAGGCCGCGGTGGCTGCGTCGAAGATCCGATCGGCCGTCGCGGTCAAGGCGCTCGCGCCCGAGCTCCCGCACAAGGCGAAGCTCGGCGGCGTGCGACTCGGGCTCCGCGGTCCGGCCGAGGTGGAGGTCGCGGCCGCCGAGGTGCTCGCGGCGGCGGCGCGCGCCGGCGCGAAGGCGCCCAAGGTGTTGGTCCAGGAGATGGTGCACGGCCATGAGGTGCTGGTCGGGGCGATCGTCGACGAGCAGTTCGGTGCGACGATCACGATCCGGCCCGGTGGCGCGCTCGCCGAGGCGGGCGCCGCGACATTCGTCGCGGCGCCACTGACCACCGCACAAGCCCGGGCCTACGTCGAGACGCAAGCGGAGCGCTGCGGGCTGGACGCGGACGAGCACGACCTGGGCGCGTTCGCCCGGGCGGTGGCGTCGATCGCGCGAGCCGCACACGACCTTCGCGACCGGGTCACGTCGCTCGAGGCCAACCCCTTGGTGGTCGGTCCGCGCGGCGCGGTCGCGGTCGACGCGCTCGCCGAAGCGAAGCCGCCCCACGCGGACCGACAGTGATCTACGGGCTCCTCGCCGCGATCGGCTGGGGCACGACCGACTTCCTCGGGGCCGTTTCGGGTCGCCGTATGGGCGCGCTCCCGGCGCTCGCCGTGAGCCAGCTCGTCGGGATCGTGGGCGCGACCGCGCTGTTCATCGCACACGATGGCGGGCTCGGTTCGTTGCACGGGCTCGGCTGGTTCCTCGTCGCGAACGGCGTGATCGCGATGGTGGCCTACGCCGTGCACTACCACGCGCTCGAGCTCGGACCCGTCGCGGTCGTGTCGCCGGTCGGCGCGGGCTACGCGGTGGTCGGCTTCGCGCTCGCGGTGCTCCTGCTCCCCAACGAGCACCCCGGTCCGATGGCCGTGCTGGGCGGCGTGATCACGATCGGCGGCGTCTTCCTCGTGTCGGCGAACCTGCCGCTGTTGCGCGCCGGCCTGCACGAGCGGCCGCCGGGGCTGTGGTGGGCGGTCGGCTCCGCCGTCGGGTTCGGCGTGGCCGGGTTCATCCTCGGGGTGATCGCGAGGGATTCGAACGACTGGGTCGCGACGCTGTTCACGACCCGGGTGGTACTGGTCCTCGCGTACATCCCGCTGCTCGTTGCCCGTCGCAAGACGTTCCACAAGTTCGCGGGCGCGACGGCTGTGGCCTACGTCGCCGCCGCGGCCGCCGGGGCGTTCGACCTGATGGGGGTGGCGAGCTACTCGGCAGGCGCCACCCACGGATACCTCTCTGTGGTCCTCGCCGCCAGCGCGGTCTTCCCCGCGATCGCGGTTGCCCTGTCGGTGGTCTTCCTCAAGGAGCGGCTCGTCCTGAACCAATACGTCGGGATCGCGGTGGTCATCGGCGGCCTGCTCCTCCTGGCTCTGGCGCCCTAGTCGGCCGCGACTACCCGATACCGGGTGCATCTGCCCGGTTCCCTCAATGGTGCCTGTGCGCCAGCCGATATGCGGTCGATGGCACTTCGCGACGCGACCCCCGACGTCTCGCCGCCCGCCACCGGACAACTCACGCTGCCGGGTGGGCCCGACCGCCGCCGTGCGAACGACGGCTGGCTCGACCGTTGGGTGTCCGCGGTGTCGGATCTCACGCGGCTCAAGAACACCCACCCGATGATGGACGCGGTGATCGACGAGCAGGTCGGCCGTCGCATCCGGATCGGGGATCACTGGCTGTCCGACTTCGCGTCGTGCAACTACCTCGGATTGGACTTCGACCCTGAGGTGATCGCGGCTGTGCCCGAATACATCGCGAAGTGGGGCACGCACCCGTCGTGGTCGCGGCTGCTCGGCAGTCCGAAGCCCTATATCGAGATCGAAGAGCAGATGACCGACCTGCTCGGCTGCGAGGACGTGTTGCTGCTCGCGACGATCACCCACATCCATATGTCGGTGATCCCCGTGCTTGCCGGCGAGGGCACGATCTTCCTGGACAGCCGGGCGCACAAGACGATCTTCGACGGCGCGATGCTCGCCGCTGGCCGCGGCGCGAACGTGGTCCGGTTCCGTCATGACGACGCCACCCACCTCGAGGAACTCCTCCGTGAGCACGGCGGGTCGCCGCGGATCATCGCGATGGACGGGGTCAACTCGATGACCGGCAACGCGCCCGACGTGGCGCAGTTCCAACGCCTCGCGGCCGAGCACGACGCCCTCCTCTACATCGACGACGCGCACGGCTTCGGTGTGATCGGCGAACGGTCGCCCGATGAGCTCTGCGACTACGGGCACCTCGGGAACAGTGTCATGCGGCACCTCGACGTCTCCTACGACAACGTGGTGATGGTCGCCGGGTTCTCGAAGGCGTATTCGTCGCTGCTCGCCTTCCTCGCGCTGCCGACCAAGCTGAAGGACGCGCTGAAGGTCCTCGCGCCGCCCTACCTATTCTCGGGTCCCTCGCCGGTGGCGTCGCTCGCGACCACGCTCGCGGGGCTCGAGGTGAACCGGACGCGCGGCGACGTCTATCGCCGCGATCTGTGGCAGATGACCCACCGGGTGCTCGACGCCCTGGACGACCTCGAGATATGGACACCGAACCAGTCCGGCTACCCGATCATCGAGATCCCCCTGGCCGACCACGGCGAGATCGACCAGGTAGGGCGGTTCCTGTTCGACCACGGCATCTACGTGACGATGGCCGCATACCCCTTGGTGCCCAAGGAAGAGGTTGGGTTCCGTGTCCAGGTGACCGCTGCCAACACCGACGAGGAGATCGAGCACCTGATCGACGTGTTGAGCCTCGTCCGCGAGCGGTTCCAGTTGCGCGCGAGGGAGCTCACGCACTAGCGGTTCGGTTCTGCAAAAAGGATTGGGCAGGAAGAAGAGCGGCGCCGCCCCGCGTCGCTCCAGGCATGACGGGAACGTGCCGATGCGACATGACGTGAAGGCTCGGCTCTGGCTTCTGTATGTCGTGGGCGCGCTGGCGACGGTCGGCGGCTATTACGCGTCCGGTCAGACGGTGTGGATCTTCCACCTGATCGGGCTGTCCGCGGCGGTCGGGATCATCGTCGGCGTCGTCGTCCACAAGCCCGAGCACAAGCTGCCATGGATCTTGTTCGCGATCGGTCAGATCCTGTTCGTGGCCGGCGACGTCATCTCGTACAACTACGAGAAGTTCTTCGGCGTCGAGCTCCCGTATCCGGCGATCTCCGACGCGTTCTATCTCGCGGTGTACCCGTGCCTCGTCGCGGGCGTGCTGTTGATCGTGCGCCGACGCAGCGCCGGCCGGGACCGCGGCGGCCTGATCGACGCCTCGATGGTCGCGATCGGTATCGGCGTCATCTCATGGGTCTTCCTGATCGCGCCGTACCTCCACGCCGAAGAGATGACGTGGCTCGAGAAGGCCACGGCGATGGGCTATCCGCTGATGGACCTGCTGCTGATGGCGGTGACGGCACGGTTGTTCGCGGGCGGAGGCCGAAAGCCCGTCAGCTTCTACCTGCTCGGTGCCGGTGTCGCGGCGTTGTTCGTCACCGACGCGATCTACGGCTGGAAGCTGCTTCACGAGGGGTACACCCCGGGAAGCGGTCCGCTCGAGGCAGGCTGGGCGCT
>DASYOY010000099.1:0-47101 GCA_036007245.1 Actinomycetota bacterium
ACCCACGGCGAGGGGCCGCTGCTGATCATCGCCGGCGCCGGCACCGGCAAGACCACGACCCTCGCCGCTCGCGTCACGACGCTGCTCGAACGCGGCACCAGGCCGGAACGGATCCTGCTGCTCACGTTCAGCCGGCGCGCGGCCCGCGAGATGCTCGACCGCGCCGAACGCGCCGGCCATCGTGAGGCCGGCCGCATCTGGGGCGGCACCTTCCACGCGGTCGCGAACCGGCTTCTCCGCATCCATGCGCAAGCGCTCGGTCTCTCACCGGCGTTCACCGTCCTGGACCAGGCCGACGGCGCCGACGTGATGAACCTTCTGCGCGACGAGCTCGGCTACGCCGCGCGCACCAAGCGGTTCCCCCGGAAAGAGACCCTGGCGCAGATCCACTCACGAGTGGTCAATGCCGGGGAGAAGCTCGACGCTGTCCTCGAGCGTCACTACCCGTGGTGCACCGACGAAGCCGACGGCATCCGCGAGATCTTCCACGGATACACGGCGCGGAAGCGCGAGCAGCACACGCTCGACTACGACGACCTGTTGCTGTTCTGGAAGGCGCTCGCGAGCTCCCCGACCACCGGACCGCATATCGCGGCGATGTTCGACCACATCCTGGTCGACGAGTACCAGGACACGAACGCCGTCCAGGCGGACATCCTCGAGGCGATGCGACCCAAGGGGACGCCACGCAATCTCACGGTGGTCGGCGACGACGCGCAGGCGATCTACGGGTTCCGCGCCGCAACCGTGCACAACATCCTCGCGTTCCCCGATCGGTTCCCCCGCACGACGATCGTGAAGCTCGAACGCAACTACCGCTCGAGCACCCCGATCCTCGACCTTTCGAACGCGGTGATCGCCGCGTCCGCCCAACGCCACGAGAAGTCGTTGTGGACCGAGCGCGACGGCGGCATGTTGCCGACGCTCCAAGCCTGCCTCGACGAATCCGGTCAGGCCGACGCCATCTGTCGCTCGGTCCTTGCGTCGCGCGAGCGCGGTACCCCGCTCAAGAACCAGGCCGTGCTCTTCCGCGCAGCACACCACTCGGACGTGCTCGAGGTGGAGCTGCTGCGCCGCAACATCCCGTTCGTAAAGTTCGGCGGCCTCAAGTTCCTCGAGGCGGCGCACGTGAAGGACGCGCTGTCGATGCTCCGCGTGCTCGAGAACCCGCATGACGAGGTCGCGTGGTTCCGCGTGCTGCAGCTCCCGGAGGGCATGGGGCCGGCGAGCGCCCGCGCAGTGATGGACCAGGTCGGCGTGCGCCGCGAGGACGACCGGAGCCCAGTGGTCAACCTGCTTGACCATCCGATCGAGGTCCCCAAGGGCAGCGGCGAGGGCGTGCAAGCGCTGCGGAGTGCGCTGGCCGGCTGTCTCGACGAGGAGGTCGCGAACCCCGCCGCCCAGGTCGAGCGCATCCGCACGTACCTGGAGCCGGTGATCGCGCGCAAGTACGCGGCGGCGATCGCCCGCATCGCCGACCTCGATCAGCTGGCGCTGCTCGCCCGCGGCTACGAACGCCGAGGCCGCTTCCTCGCGGAGCTCACGCTCGACCCGCCGGCCGCCTCGACCGACCTCGCCGGGCCTCCGAGCCTCGACGAGGACTATCTGATCCTGTCGACGATCCACTCGGCCAAGGGGCTCGAGTGGGACGCCGTCTACGTGATCCACGCGACCGACGGTTGCATCCCGTCGGACATGGCGACCGGCGACGAGGACGAGCTCGAAGAGGAGCGCCGACTGCTCTACGTCGCGCTCACCCGTGCGCGCGACGAGCTCGTGCTGACGTATCCGCAGCGCTACTACAAGCGGCAGAAGCCCCGAGACGACGTCCACATGTACGCCGTCGTCTCACGGTTCCTCGACACGGGCGACGTCCGGCAGCATCTGGACGAGCGCGCGCCCGCGATCGATGTGCGCGAGGACGACGACGTCGCCGCGGCCACCGGCACGGCCAGCGTCGACGGCTACCTCGCCGACCTTTTCGGCTGAAACGCCCTAGTTCCCGCCGAGCAGGTTCCCGACGATCTTCGCGCCGCTCGAGTCGTTGTCGCCCGACGGCTGCGGCAGGTACGGCTCCAGCGCGTGCGCGAGGTTCGCGATCGGCAGCGTCTGCAGCCACACCCGGCCCGGGCCGGTGAGCGTCGCGAGGAACAGCCCTTCGCCGCCGAACAGTTTGTTCTTGATGCCGGGCATCATCTGCACGTCGAACGGCATCTGCGCCTGGAACATCCCGACGTGGCCGGGGTTCACACGGAGCACCTCGCCGGGCGCCAGGTCGAGTACGCGGACCTCACCGTCGAGCTCGACCCAGGCCTGGCACGACCCGCCGAGCTTCTGCAGGATGAAGCCCTCGCCGCCGAAGATGCCCGCGCCGAGCTTCTTCTGGAACCCGATGGTGAGCTCGACGCCCTCGGTCGCGCACAGGAACCCGCTGCGCTGGATCATCAGCTCGCTGCCGGGCTGCACCTGCACCGGCAGGATCTGGCCGGGCATCTTGGTCGCGAACGAGACCGACCCGGCACCGTTCCCCGAGCGGAACTCCGTCATGAAGATGCCGCCGCCGGCGACCGCACGCTTCAGGACGCCCATGACGCCCTTCGCGCCCGCGGTCTGCGTCGTCGTGGTCATCTCGATCGACTGCGACATCCAAGACATCTCGCCGGCTTCGGACACGATCGTGTCACCGGGGTTCAGCGTGACCTCCAGGACGGGCAGCACGGTGCCGTGGATCTGTGCGTCCATCGCCAGGCCTCCTGTCGTGGGTGGTTCTGCCCGGGTCGGTGTAGGGCCCCAGGGCCGGGGTTCGGCTCGAAGGGTATCGGCACCCGGAGCGCGGGCCCGTAGGCTGTCCGCCCGATGCCCACCGCCTACCTGCTGGACCTGTACGACACCCTCGCCTTCGGCGACTGGGCCGCGTGGCGCGACGAGCTCGCCTCGGTCACCGGGCTGTCCCAGGACGAGATCGGCAGCGCCTACGAGCGCACGCGGGCGGCGCGGAACCGCGGCGAGTTCGAATCGCCGGCCGGCGACATGGTGGCGATCCTCGACGCCGCCGGGCTCGATGCGTCCCTGGCCGACCGCGTGCTCGAGGCGGAGGCCGCGTTCGGCGACCGGATCGCGTTGTTCGACGACGTCTCGCCGACGCTGGCTCGGATGCGCGAGAGCGGCCACCGGACGGTGATCGTGAGCAACTGCTCGTGGGGAACGCGCTCGTCCGTCGAGCGACTGGGGCTCGATCGGGCGTGCGACGCCGTCGTGCTGTCGTGCGAGGTCGGCGTGCACAAGCCGGACGCCGGGATCTATCGCATCGCGCTCGACGCGCTGGACGTCGCGCCCGACGCGGCGGTCTTCGTCGACGACCAGACGCCGTACTGCGACGGCGCTCGGGCGCTCGGGATCGACACCCGCCTGATCCAGCGTCCGACCGCATCGCCGTTCGAAGGGTTCGCGCCCTCGACCAACGGTCACGCCGTGATCACGGCGCTGGCCGAGCTGCTCGACGAGGGCTGACGCTCAGCAGCAGTCGTCGATACACGCGGCGATCGGCTTGCGGATCCCGGTGACGAACGGCACCTCGACCTTGGTGAACCGGCGCGCCTCTGTGTTCCGCAGCAGCCGGATCACGTCCACGATCGAATCGAGCTTGGGCGACTCGAACGCAAGGATCCATTCCCAATCGCCCAGGCCGAACGCGCTCGTCGTGTTGCCGACCACCTCGGGGAACTCGCGGCCGGTACCCCCGTGGTCGCGCAGCAACGCCGCGCGCTCTTCCGGCGGCAACAGGTACCAGTCCGCGGTGCGGACGAACGGATAGACGCACAGGTAGTCCTGCGCCGCGTCGCCCTTGACGAACGCCGGCGCGTGGTCCGGGCTGAACTCCGCCGGCTTCACGACCCCCATGAACGACCACGCGAGGTCGAGGTAGGTCGCGATCTCGGTCCGGCGGAACTCGACGAGCGCGTGTTGCACGTCCTCGGCCGTTGGGCCGATCAGCCACAGGAGCATGTCGGCGTCGGCACGGAAGCCGACCGTCGAGTACGAGCCGCGAAGCGTCACGGTGTCGCCGAGCCGCTTGAAGAGGTCCTCCACCTCACGCGTCGCTCGCGAACGGTCCTCGGGATCGGCGAACGCGGAGCGGATCTCGGGGTCGGCGCGGAGAACGGGATACAGGGCGTACAGCGTGTCGGTCATGCGTGGACCTCCCGGTCGAGATAGGCGGCGATCGCGTCGGCCGTCTCGCCGGCGCTGCGCACGCAGTCCGGCACGCCGACACCGTCGAGCGACCGTCCACACACGAAGATACCCGGGGGCAGCTCGAAGCGGATGCGCTCGGCGCGTTCGAGGTGCCCGACGAGATACTGCGGCATCGCACGCGGCCAGCGCACGACGGCCGCATCGTCGGGTGCGTCGGGCAACGGCAGGAGCGCCGCAAGGTGTGTCGCGCACGCCTCGATCAGCTCGGCGTCGTCGGCCTCCAGGATGTCCTCCTCGCCCGCGGCGCCGACGAAACAGCGGAGCACGGCGCGGTCGCCGAACGACGGGTCGGGCCACTTGTTCGAGATCCACGTGCTCGCGGTCATCGGCGCCGCGCCGCGGGGCACGACGAACCCGGACCCTTCGGGAAGCGCCGAGGCGGTGCCCTCGGGATAGACGAGCGCCACGACGCCGGTCGACACAAACGGGATGCGGGCCAACTCCGCTGACGCCGCGCCCGGTGGAACGAGCCGTGCGGCCGCGGGCGCATCGACCGTGAGGATCACCGCGCGCGCGTCGACCGGCCCATCGGGCGTGTGGATGCGCCACGCCTCGCCGTCTCCGTGTTCGATCTTCGTCGCGGGGCTCGATGTGCGCACGGTTTGCGCGCCGACGGCGTCCAGGAGCGCATCGATCAATCGTTCGACCCCGTCGCGTGGGCGCAGGAACATCGGGCCGGCGTCGCCCTTGGGCCGTCGCGCGGCGGCTTGCGCCCCGCGAAGCAGCGACCCCTGCGCACGCTCCCACCCCTGGAACTCGGGGAAGGTCGCGCGCACCGACAGCGCATCGACGTCGCCCGCGTACAGGCCTGCGAGCAACGGCGCGATCGCCCGGTCGGTCGCCTCGTCACCGAGCCGGCGCCGCAGCAGGGCGCCGAGGGACTCGTCGCCGTCGTCGCGCCGCTTGCGCGCGATCAGGTCTTGCAAAGCGCGCATCCGGCCGGCGCGCGACAGGCCTGGCCAGCGGAACGCGTCGCCGAGGTCGCTCGGGATCCCGAACGCGGTGCCGGTTGGGTATGGCACCAGCCCGCGTTCGGTCCACAGGTACGAACCGGGCGAGCGCGGCTGGATCAGCTCGTCGCCGATCCCGAGCTCGCGGCACAGATCGACGGCCCAGGGCTTCCGCGCGAGGAACGAGTCGGGCCCGGCGGGCACCCGAACGCCGCCGACCGCGACGCTCCGCAACATCCCGCCGGGTTCGGGGGCCGCCTCCAGGACGGTCACGGACGCGTCGGCGTCGTGCCGCAGCACGCGGTGCGCCACCGTGAGGCCCGTCACTCCCCCGCCGACGACCGCGACGTCGACGGTCACGACGCTGCGCTCCGCTCGCTGCGCTCGTGCACCAGGTCGACCAGACGTTGGAGGGTCCCCACCGGCGTGTCGGGCAGCACGCCATGTCCGAGGTTGAATACGTGCCCGTCGCGCCCGCCGGCTCGCGCGAGCACGTCGAGCGCCTCGCGCTCCACAACTTCCCAGGGCGCACGCAACGCGCTCGGATCGAGGTTCCCTTGGACAGCGCGCTGCGACGGCCCGCCGATCCGCTCCCACCCGGCGTCGAGCGGCACGCGCGCATCGATGCCGATCGCGTCGCCGCCCGCAGCGGCCATCGCGCCGAGCAACTCACCCGTTCCGACGCCGAAGTGGATCACCGGCACGCCGAGGTCGCTAACCGCCGCGAACAACCGGCGCATGTGCGGCGCCACGGCCGACTCGTACGTCGCGGGCGCCAACGCGCCGACCCACGAGTCGAAGATCTGGATCGCCGACGCCCCCGCCTGGACCTGCGCGCCAACGTGGGCAACCACGATCGTGACCAGCCGCTCGAGCAGGTCGTTCCAGAGCGCGGGCTCGCTCCATAGCAGCGCCTTCGTCCGTGCATGGTCGCGCGACGGGCCGCCCTCGATCAGGTAGCTCGCCAACGTGAACGGCGCGCCCGCGAATCCGATCAGCGGGACGTCGAGCTCTTTGACCAGGAGCCGGATCGCATCGACGACGTACGGCTCGTCGGCCTCGGGGTCGAGCGGACGCAGCCGCCCAACCCCGGCGGCGTCACGGATCGGTTGATCCAGGACCGGCCCGCGACCCTGCACGATCCGGATGGGCAGACCGACCGCAGCGAGCGGCACGACGATATCGCTGAACACGATCGCCGCGTCCACCGGCATCCGCCGCAGCGGCTGCAGCGTGATCTCGACGGCTTCCTCCGGACGGCGGATCGAGTCAAGGATGTCCCGGTCGCCTCGCAGCTCGCGGTACTCGGGCAGGTATCGCCCCGCCTGGCGCATGAACCAGACAGGCGTGCGGTCGACGGGCTCACGCCGGAGGGCGCGCAGGAAGCGATCCGAGGCCATGACCAGCCAGGATACGGAGCCGGAGAGAGTGCGCCCGAGCTCGCGACCCGCCGGTCAGGCGAGCTCGGTGCCCGTGACGGTGCCCCGCTCGGTCACGGGGTCGGTCAGCCGAAGCCCAACGACCTCGCTCGTCACCTCGATCAGCCGGTCGATGTCGAACGGCTTGACGAGGTATGCCACCGCGCCGAGGTCGCGGGCCCGTTGCAGGTCGTGCATGTTGTCCTTGCCCGAGCAGACGATCACCGGAACGGGGTCGCCCTTGGCGTGGAGCTGCTCGAGCACCTGCCATCCGTCGATCCCGGGCAGCAGCACGTCCAACAGCACCGCGTCCGGAGACTCAGCCTCGATCCGCTCGATCGCGGTTCGGCCGTCGCCGGCGAGCATCGGCTCCACACCCGCCGCGGTCAGATTGAT
This sequence comes from Actinomycetota bacterium, assembly GCA_036007245.1. GTDB lineage: Bacteria > Actinomycetota > UBA4738 > UBA4738 > HRBIN12 > AC-51. The sequence goes on from DASYOY010000099.1 coordinate 7,019, forward strand.
CCGCAAGATCACGAGGGTGTCCGGATCGTCCTCGACGATCAGGACCCGCGGCCTGTGGTGCACGACCATCAGCCCGCCTCCCGCTTCTTCCGCAGGTCCAGAAGGGCTGCCACATGCGCACGCTCGGCCTCATACAGCCGCGCGTTCGCGACCGCGAGCGCCGCTTGCTCGGCGAACACCGCCAGCGCGCGCAGGTCGTACTCGGTGAACGAACGTCCGATCGGCGCGTTCACGTTCAACACACCCTGCAGCTCGGCCCGGTGCACGAGCGGCACCGACATCGCGCTCTCCACGTAGGGCTCACGAAGCACCAACCCGGGGAACAGGTCGGGGTCGGCGTGTCCGTCGATCAGCACCGGGTCGCGGCGGATGGCCACGTACCCGGCCACGCCTTCACCCAGACGCATCCGTTGCCCCACCGCGGCGTCGCGTCCGAGGGCGCACACGGTGACGAGGTCGGTCTCCTCGACCAACATCACCGAGCCGCCGGTCGCGTCGAGCAACTCGCAGGCGCTCCGCAAGATCGTGTCCAACAGCTCGTCCATCTGGAGATGCGCGTTCATCTGCTTGCCCGCGTCGAGCAGCAGCGAGACCTCGTGCAGCCGGTTGGTGAGCGCAGCGGTCAAGACGCGCTCGTCGGTGAGCGACCGCGTCAAGCGCTCGAGGGCGGTCTCTTTGTGGAACGCCCAGAGGAACAGTCCCCCGCCGACGCCGACGATCACGAACAGGATGCGTCCGGTGCCGGCCTCTTGGAGCCGGTTCGACGGGATGATCGCGAACGCGACGACGACCCCGGCGATCACGGCCAGCGCGGTCGCGGTGCGCTGCCACAGCTGGCGGCGCCGTTGTTCGACCGCTTCGAGCGAGGGCGTCTGGAAGTCACGGAGCCCGGCGATGCGCGCGTCGCGCCGCAGCCGGTCCGGTTCGCTCTGACGGTGGTTCCGCACGTGGGCCCCTCAACTCGTTGACCCACGTCGTATCGGCCCCCTGCGGGAGCCGGAAGAGCGGGAAACCGGCCGACCCCCGCGCGGGGGACGGCCGGTTCCGTACCGCGCAACCCTATGGCGTCAGCCCTGCGACAGCGCCAAGCTCGGCCGCCGTTCGAGCAGCATCACCGCCGGCTCGAACTGGCCGGGGATCTCCTCCCACAGCTCGAGCGGGCGCGAGCGGCGCCGGTGCGCGAGCGTCAGGCTGACGATCCGTTGCGCGGCCTCCGGCGGCACGCGCTTGCGCTTGGCGTTGTAGAGGTAGCCACGCAACGTCGATTCCGGCATGTTCAACAGCTCCGCGACTGCACGGACCGAGCCGTGCTGCATGCGGAGCCACCGGATCAACGGGCGGACACGCTCGACGGGCACGCCTTGCTTGGACCACATGCCCGCGCGCGGGTGCACCACGCGGAGCTGGTGGCCGGGCACGAACGTGAACGGGTGCCCGGCATATCGGTTCCACGGCACCGACGTCACGGCGCTCCGCTTGGGGGTGGCGCCGCATCCGCAGTGGCACGATCCGTACGACGAACACTCGGGTACGCAGGTGCCGTGCGACGGATGGTCGAACGTCCATCCGGCAGACCGCGGTTCAAGCGGGGGTTCTCGGATCGGTTGGGTCTCCACGACCTCTCCTTACGTCCGGCCGTTCCGCTGAACGGAACGGCGGTCGATCGCGAGCGGGGATGCTCGCGGTCAGACGCGGACGAGAGGCGGAGCACGCGTGCCGCCGGGCCGAAGCTCGCGGCGGACGAGCGGGATGACGACGGGCCGGCTGGGCGTGCGGATCTGCGCGACGACGACCGGCTGCTGGCGCCAGACCGACCGGACCAGGCGCAGCACGGCGAAGCCGAGCGCGATGAGCACGAGCGCCGAGCCGACCGCGACCGTCAGCTCGAACAGGAAGCTGGAGCCGAACAGGCCTTCGGCGAACGGGTCGCGCTGCGCGATCCGCTCGGTCACCTCGAGCAGCATGAACAACACGAGCTGCGAGGCGATCAAGGCGGCGAGCAGCCGGCGGAGGTGGCGTGTGGGATCCACCGTCGAGCGGTGCCGCCAGCGGACCCGGCCGAGCGCCCACCAGGCGCCGACGACGACGAGCGCCTGGATCAGCATCGGGATCCACGCGGACCACGAGTAGGACAGGCCGGCGTGGCGGTACTCGTCGGCGTCGAACAACGCGTTCGCGATCGCGTGACCGCAGATCGCGCTCAACAGGGTGCCGCGTACCCAGAAGAGCCACGCAGGCTTCGACGCCATGGCGTCAGGATGGCAGCCTTCCTTCGCGCGGGTCAACGCACAAGTGTGGAGGGTTCGTGCTGCTCGGAACCGTTCTCAGACAACGCTCAGGAGCCGTGCGAGCCCTCGAGGAGCGAGGCCGCGTGATCGGGCACATAGGTGTAGAGGTCGGTCGGGGGCCGCACGTAGCCCTCGTCCTGCTGCCGGGATGGGATCTCGATCTCGGGCAGGGGCCGCTTCTCCCACGGGATGACGCTCAGCAGGTGGGCGATCGCGTTGAGCCGCGCCCGCTTCTTGTCGTCGGCGGGCACGACGTACCAGGGCGCCTCGGGGATGTCGGTGTGGACGAACATCTCGTCTTTGGCGCGCGAGAAATCGACCCACTTGGTCCGTGAGTACAGGTCGGTCGGCGACAGCTTCCACCGGCGCATCGGGTCCTCGATCCGCTTCTGGAACCGGCGCTCCTGCTCTTCGTCCGACACCGAGAACCAGTACTTGATCAGCAGGATGCCGTCCTCGACGAGAAGGCGCTCGAAGATCGGGCACTGCCGCAGGAACGTGTAGTACTCCTGCTGCGTGCAGAACCCGAGCACGTGCTCGATGCCGGCGCGGTTGTACCAACTGCGGTCGAACAGCGCGATCTCGCCCTTGGTCGGAAGGTTCGCGACGTAGCGCTGGAAGTACCACTGCCCTTGCTCGCGCTCTGTGGGCTTCGGCAGCGCGATGTGCTTCGTGACGCGGGGGTTCATGTATTCGGTGATGCGCTTGATCGTGCCGCCTTTGCCCGACGCGTCGCGACCCTCGAAGACCACCGCGATCCGCGCGCCGGAGGCAGTGACCCAGTCCTCCATGCGCACGAGCGCTTCTTGGAGACGCTTCAGCTCGGCCTCGTACGCCTTCTTCGGGATCTTGGAGCCCATGCAAGCGAGCCTATCGCGATGGTGCCGGAGCCGCGCCGTCCATCACGAGGTCGACGATCGCGAGCGCGAGACGCTGGTTCACCGGGTCGCCGGTGATCAAGCGGCGAAGCACCATGGGGCCACCGAGCAGGTCGATCATCACGCGGGCGTCGACGTCGGGACGGATCTCACCGCGTCGCTTGCCGCGTTCGATCACCTCCATGAGGCCACGCTGCCGTTCAGTCACAAGCGCCGCGCGCACGGCCGTCGCCAGCTCCTCGTTCCGCGACATCGCGTCGACGAGACCGGCGAGGACACGGGCCGCCGAACCCTCGTGCGGCTTCGTGAAACCGCCCATCGCGCGCAGCAGCGCTTCGCGCGTCGACACGTCGTCGGGGATTGCCGACGGCGTCGGCGGCTTCATCGCCGTGAGGGCGTCGACGACGAGCGGGATCTTCGAGGGCCAGCGCCGATAGACCGTGGTCTTGCCGACCCCGGCCCGCGCAGCCACCGCCTCGATCGACAGGCCGTCGAAGCCGTCCTCCGCGAGCAACTCTCGCGTCGCCGTCAGGATGTCGCGGTCGACCTGCGGATCGCGCGGGCGGCCCGGCGCACGCGCGGCGCTGAGCTCGACCCCGGCGTTCATTCGGACGCCTCCACCGCGACCGCCACCTCCCGCTCGGGCGCGAACTCTTCGGGCAAGGGCTCTTCGGTGGGGGTCGCCGCGCGGCTCGGCAGCCAGATCAGGGCGACCATGGCGCCGACCAGCGCGATCGTCGCGCCGACGAACAAGCCCTTGTCCATCGCCGAGATGAACGCCTGCTTCGATGCGGCGACGAGGGCCGCGCCCGCGGTCCCGCCCATCGTCTGGCCGATCTGGATCGCCGCGCCGACGGACTGGGACGCCTCTGCGGCCGCGGTCGCCGGAAGACCGGCGAGCGCACCGGACACGTGCGACGCGAACGACGACGCGAACACGCTCCCGAGGATCGCGACCCCGAGCGCGCCGCCTATCTGGCGGGTCGTGTCGTTCATCGCGGAGCCGAGCCCCGCCTTCGCGAGCGGCAACGAGCCCATGATCGACTCGGTCGCGGGCACCATCGCGGTTCCCATGCCGGCGCCGAGGATCACGAGCGCGATCAGCACGTGCGGATAGCCCGACGACACGGTGATCGTGCCGAGGAATCCGAGGCCGATCGCCACCGCGGTCATACCGGCCGCGACCAGCACTTTGTTCCCGAAGCGCGCCACGAACCGGCCGGCGAGTGGGGCCGAAACCATCAGCACGAGCGCGATCGGCGCGACGCGAAGCCCTGCCTGCAACGGTGTGTACCCGAGCACGAACTGCAGGTACTGCGTCAGGAAGAACAGCGAGCCGAACAAGGCGAAGAACACCAACACGATCGAGATGTTCGCGGCCGTGAACCGCGGGTTCTCGAAGAAGGTCACGTCGAGCATCGGGTGATCGCTCCGCAGCTCCCAGATCGCGAAGGCGGCGAGCACGATGAGCGCGAACGCGAATGTCACCAGGGTTTGGGTCGAGGTCCAGCCGTGGTCCGGCGCCTCGATGATCGCGTACACGAGGCTCACGAGCCCGACGATCGACAGCACCGCGCCGACCGGGTCGAGCGCGTTGGGCGAGGGGTCCTTCGAGTCCGGCACGATCAGGCGCCCGAGGATCAGCGCGACGATCACGACCGGCACGTTCACCAAGAACACCGAACCCCACCAGAAGTGGTTCAGGAGCCAGCCGCCGACGATCGGGCCGATCGCGATGCCTAGCCCGGACACGCCGGCCCAGATGCCGATCGCACGGCCGCGTTCATCGGCGGGGAAGACGTTCGTCAGGATCGACAACGTGGACGGCATGATCAGTGCGCCGCCGACACCCATCAGGGCGCGGCTCGTGATCAAGGCGTTCGAGGTGCCGGAGAACGCCGACAGCGTTGATCCGACCCCGAAGATGATCAGACCGAGGGCGAGCGCCTTCCGGCGGCCGTATCGGTCCGACAGGCTGCCCGTGGTCAACAGCAGCCCCGCGAACACCAGGACGTATGCGTCGACCATCCATTGGAGCTGGCTGTTCGTGGCGCCGAGGTCGCGCGACAGCGTCGGCAGCGCCACGTTGAGGATCGTGTTGTCGAGTCCGATCACGAGGAGGCTCAGGCACAGGACCCCGAGGATCCACCAGCGCCGCTCGTAGCCCTCCGTGTGCTCCGGCTTCAGGACCTGTGCCACGGTTCCCACCTTTCCGATACGTGTGCGTTTCGGAAATGGTACCCGCGAATGCAGGATTCCGCAACGGGTGCGTATCGGAATCTTCGGTGAACAAGTCCTACAGGCGGGCGGAGAGCGGGAGGACAGGGATTCGAACCCTGGAGGGACTTTCGCCCCTAACGGTTTTCAAGACCGTCGCCTTCGTCCGCTCGGCCACCCTCCCGGACGGAGCGTACCCGTCCGATGCCGCCCCTTGGCCAAGATGCGGAGTCGGCGCCCAGGTCACGGGTGTCTGTCAAGAACTGCAGATGCGCCGCTCCGGCCATGCTCGAGGAAGGCGCGAGAAGCCAAGAGGTCGAGGCTGTTTGGCACGGTTTGGTGGGGGAGATACCTCCCGCACACCGACGAAGAGAGAGCCGACATGCGCGAGGACCTGCCGAACGAAGACCCACCGATCGAGCCAGTGCCGGAGGAGCCGCCGGTCGAGCCGGTGCCGCCGGAGGAGCCAGACGAGCGGCCGTCGCCGCGTCCGGCCCCCGGGAACGACCCGCTTCCCGGGGACCCTGCTCCGGACCTGCCGGGCGAGCCCGCGCCGACCGAGTTCCCTCCGACACCCCCCAACGGAGACGAAGGCACGCGGGCTTGATCCTGCGGCTGTAGATCCGACGCGAAGCACCGCATGGTCGAGCGTTGACCATGCCTCCAGGCTGGCAACGGCTTCGGTCGGCGACCGGGACGCCAGCAGTAGGGCTCAGGGCCGATCCGCGTCGGCGACGCCACGCGCGGCACCAGCGCCGCCGGCGAGCTCTGCCGTCAACGACATCCCGAGGTGCAGGGCGAGCGAGGTCGACCCTGCCCACAGGAGCAGGGCGATCACCGATAGGAGCGGGCCGTATGTCTGAGAGCTGCTGGACACCGAGAACCACAGCGCGAGCCCGACCGTGAACACGACCCACAGGACGAGGGAGAGGAGCGCCCCCGCGAAGATGGCGCGCTGCGGGCCGAGCGGTCGCGCCGGCGCCCACCGGAACAAGAGATAGATGCCGATAGCCGCCGCGGCGATGCCGACGATCCACCGCAACACGAGCCACGCGTCCTTCGCCGCGCCGGTCCACCCGAAGCCGGTCGCGATCGAGTCGCCGCCCGCCAGGACGGCCAGGCCGATCGCCGCCAACAGTCCCGCCGTGAGCGCGAGTCCTAACGCGATGAGGAAGCGACGGACTCCGGGCCGGTCCTGCGTGCGGCCGGCAAGCCGGTTGGCCGAGCGCTCGACCTGTGCCATCGCGAACATGCCCGAGAACATCGCGGCGCCGAGGCCTACCAGCGCAGCCGTCCCGCCACCGGTCGACTGCCGCGCCGCCTCCTGGAGCAACTGCCCCGACGGCCCGGGAGCGATCGACTTCGAGAACTCGATGATGGTGTCGCGGAACGACCCGACCCCGAGGACGCTGGCCAACCCGACCAGGCCGATGAAGCCCGAGAGCATCGCGAACATGCCCTGATAGCCGAGCGCCCGGGTGTGGCTCGAACCGTCCGCACCGGTGAATCGCTTGAACACGTCGCCGACCAGATGACTCGTTCCCCGTCGCCGAACGCCACTCATGACCGGTGCGTTGGTTGCCCCCGCCGTTCGCATATCGGATCCCCTCCAGTGCCGGATCAGGCCGGCGAACACGCTGGTACCCGGGAACGTCGCGTTCCACACCTTGGGGGAGAGAGCGGGAAGTTTTCCGAAGCGCACCTGGCCGGGTGACTCAGGTTTAGCTCGGCTCTCATCGAGGGACACCGCCTTATCGGATGACCGATGAGAGGTGGGACACGTGAGCCACAGTTCACACGGTGTCGACCCGATATTCGCCCCGGCGGAAGGGACCCTGGCTCGGCAGATGGCCGATCGGATGAGGAGCGTCCCGCCGGTCCTCGCGGCAGTAGCGGTATGGATCGTGGGCTTCGTCGTCGTCGCCGGGATCATGGTCGGTCTCGGATCACTTCTGACTCATGTCCTGGCGTCAACCGGAGGAACCAGGTTCGACGCGGCCGTGAGCCGCTGGTTCGTGACGGTCCGAACGCCTACGTGGAACACGGTGACGTCGATCGGATCCGACCTCGGCTCGACCGCCGTGGTCATCGGGACCGCGGTGATCGCCGCGATAGTGCTTGCGATCGGGAAACACTGGCGACAGATCGTGTTCCTGGCGTTGTCCCTCACGCTCGAATTCACGGTATTTCTGGTGTCCACCCTGCTGGTGGACCGGAGCCGTCCCGAGGTCCCGCGGCTCGACGTTACTCCGCCGACCTCGAGCTACCCGTCGGGACACACCGCCGCGGCGATCGTGCTCTACGTGGGGCTGGCGATCGTGATCTGGTCGTTGGTTCGTTCGACAGTGGTCCGGACGATCGCGTGGATCATCGCGATCGCCCTGCCCATCTTCGTTGGGGTCTCTCGCCTCTATCGGGGGATGCATCACCTGACCGATGTGCTTGCCAGCGTGCTGCTCGGGTGCGGCGTGCTGCTGTTCGCGCTGCTCGCGACGAGGATCGCCGTCGCGGTGCGCGAGGAACGAGAGGGAGCTGTCGACCTGAAGAGCCGCCCGGCCACGCTCAAGGCCGCCTGAATGACCTCCGTCGGCGTCATCGCACATTCCCAAAAGAAGCTCGGAGGAGGTCTTGGCGCATTGCGGAACGCGCTGAAGGAGCATGGCGTAGACGAACCGCAGTGGCGTGAAGTCCCCAAGAGCAAGTTCGCCCCGAAGGAGATCACGAAGCTCCTTGAGGACGGCGTCGATCTCCTCTTCGTCTGGGGCGGCGACGGCATGGTTCAGCGCTGCGTCGATGCGGTCGGCGGCGCGCCCGTGACCCTGGCGATCCTTCCGGCGGGCACCGCGAACCTGTTCGCGTCGAACCTCGGCATCCCACACGACCTGGAGGAAGCCGTCCGCATCGGGCTTTCAGGCAAGCGTCAAGCCCTCGACGTCGGGGTCGTCAATGGTGAACGGTTCACGGTCATGGCGGGGACGGGGGTTGACGCGCTGATGATCCGCGACGCGGACGCCGGCTTGAAGGACAAGCTGGGACGGTTCGGGTACGTCATCACCGGGGTCAAGGCGGCTCGGCACGACCCCGTGCGTGCGCGCGTCGACGTAGACGGCCGGCGCTGGTTCAAGGGGGAGACGAGCGCAGTGCTCGTGGGGAACGTGGGCAACGTCATCGGGGGCATCGCCGCCTTCCCCGAGGCTCGGCCCGACGACGGACGGCTGAACGTCGGGGTCGTCACCGCGGACGGGCTCCTGGACTGGGCTCGCGTTCTCGGCAAGACCGCGGTCGGACGCACGGCATCCTCGCCGTTCGTGCAGACAACAACCGCCGCGAAGGTAGCGGTCGAACTCGACGCCAAGCAGCCGTACGAGCTTGACGGCGGGGACCGCCCCAAGACGAGACGGCTCAAGTTCCGGGTCGAGCCGGCCGCGATCTCGGTCTGCCTCCCGGAAAAGGAGAGACGATGAGCACCGCCAGCGGCTCCGATCGCAGCTTCTGATCGGCGACTGCACGACTCAGGCGGCTTCCCGACGAGGCAGGTTCACCTCGGTCAGCATCAGCTGAACCCCCCCGCGACAGGTATCTCGCTCTCATCCGGATCGCTCGTTCGTTCCGAGTCCGATCCCACTCTCTCGTCTCTGTCTCTAGATCCAAGGTTGCCGACGCACTCGGAGACCCATCTAGCTCTCGTCCTGTTTGCGATGCGCGACAGCGGGATACATGAGTCATGCGGTCAGGCTCCCACGAGCCCCGATGAGATGAGTGGAGGACGCCGCGTGAGCACGGAGCAGATCGGCAGTCGAGTCGTCCACGAAGACATCCTTAGCACGTACCTTCGCGAGCACATCGCGGCGTCGCATGCCGCGGAAGATCTCTCGGCGCGCTTGATCGATCGGAACGAGGATCCGCAGGCGGTGGAGTTCCTTCGGCGGTTCGTCGACGAGATCCGGGAGGAGCGAACCTATCTGGTGTCGTTGGTGGAGCCGATGGCCGACGACAGGGGGCTGATCCGCAAGGGCATCGACGTGGCCACCGACATCGCTGGCAAGGCAGAGAGCTTGATCAACCTAGCGCTTCCCGCCCAGGTTGCCGAACTTGAAGCCCTCGCTATCGGCATCTGGGGTAAGCGCTTGTTGTGGGGTACGTTGAAAAAGCTGGCCGAGGTCGACGAGCGCTTCTCGACGGTCCCCGCCGATGACCTGAGCGACCGGGCCGAGCGGCAGAAGATAGAGATGCTGCGACTGCGCCAAGAGGCGATCCTCTCGTCGTTCGCCCCCGTAACTCAGCCCCACGCGTAGGCACGCACACCCGTATCGTCAGGCCACGTGACACCTGAGCCCTTGCTGTCGAGGCGCCCTCTTCGCGCAAACATGTCACTCGCTCAACATCAGCGAGGTCGGCTGCGGCCGCTTGAGCACCCATATCGAGGTGGGCGCGGCGATCACCGGCACAAGGGCCTTCGCGTACGCCAGCCCAAACAGAAACTGAGGTCGTTTCATGCCCAGGACTCCTCGTGGCCAGGGGCGAACTCCCGGAGGAGTCCAGAAGGGTCGATCCTCGCTGCCGTGCGTCAGCTACCTGGCGTTGCGGGATGTGCCTTCTCTCATCTCCAGCCCGATCGCTGCTCTCAGTTCCTGCATGTCCTTATCCAAGGAGGAATCTGGAACGAGGGCGGCCGTGTGCTCCATGAGATCGGCAAGGCCATCGGCGATCGCGTTCAGCTTGTGCTGGGTCGCTTGATCCGTTCTTGTTTGGCTGTTCTGGAGGAGAGCGACCATCAAGAACGTGATGATCGTGGTCGTGGTGTTGATCTCCAGTTGGTACTGAGAGTCTAAGAACGCGTGAAGGGTGCCCTGAGACAAGATCAGCGTGACACCCTGCACGAGCCAGAGGATCACGAGCAGCAGACAGACGGCGAAGAAGGGTGCACGGCTGGCCAGCTGTGCAGCCAACCCCGCGAACTTGTCGAAGAACCCGATCCTGCTCGATACCTCGCTCGGCATGAGAAGCGGAGATGAGCTCTGGGTCATTGTTACTCCTTTCTCTGAGCCGAATCGTCTCGGCGAGTGACCGCTGGCTGTCAACATGTTCCTCCAAGGGAGGATCGAAGGACCGTCGATATGCCCTACAACGAAACTCGTGACCTCACGGTCTACCCCGATGGTGTGCACTTCCACCTCGCCAACAGAGTGAACCCACCGTCGTTTCACGATGGCGCAAGGAGCGAACCCACCCGGTGGCAGCGATGGTGAACAGAGAGGCGGAAGTACCACGCTAGGAGGCGTCGAAACACGAGTGCTCCGGCAACGACTCCGAGTCCGATCGCACGAAAAGCCGCGCTCGGTGGCCCTCACGTGCCATGAGGCGTTTCCCTGATACATCGGATGGGTAGGTTGCCTCCTGGTGAGTGTCGATTCCCTATCAGATCCTTCCGTTCTCTCCATCGCGAGCGTTCGCTGCGTCGTGTGTCTCGGGGACGCGCTTATGACCGATGGACAAGAGTTCATGTGCCCGTGTGAACGCTCTCGCGCGTGGTGCAACGCCGGCGGCGTCCAGCTCCTTGGTCCGTCTGTCGCGTGGGTCCGGCCCGGCTACGGCTCGATCAGCCGGCGGCCGGTTCCTCCGCTCCTGTGACGACCCGTACGTCGATCGGATCGGACTCGCCGCTCAACGGCGGAGGTTGTCATTTCGGAACAAGGAAACCCTTGTGTACGATTCGCGAGACCGACGGCGCTGCGGGGATTCTTGATGTGATGCGACGGAAGTGGGGTGGCGCGGGCAGCCGCCTTCCGCCAACCAAGCTGGGCGGCTCGTTGATCGTGGCAAACCCAGGAGTTTCCAGCAGGCCCGGCAGCTTTGTGCCGGTCCGGCACAGAATCAGCGGACGCAGATCAGGCGGCACAGAGGGAACGGATCAGCTTCACCCAAACCGTTGCAAGCGTGTTGGCGAGAACCTACAGACCGTCGCCTTCGTCCGCTCGGCCACCCTCCCGGCGTGAGCGCACCCGCCCGATATGTGCCCCCGTCCAAAGACAACCGGCGTACACGGCGGCCGCGCCAAGCAACAGGACGGCGCCGCCCCAGGCCGCGCTGCGGAACGCACCCCGCTGCCCCGCCAGCGCCAGGTGGAACACGAGGACGATCGTAAGGAACACGAGGTAGCCGCCGACGATCGTCATCACGATGTCGCGGGTCGTCGAGGCGCGAGCGGTGCGTTGCTTCGGTCCGCTCCATGCGCGCACGACCATGACGATGAAGATCGTGTACGCCGTCACGAGCGGCGGGACGATCACTTTGGCGCTGTCCATCGCTCAGGACCGCAGGAAGAAGTTCCAGCCGCGGATGAACAGATGCCATCCGAGCCAGAGCCACAGCCCGAGCATGATGATGCGGCCGGCGAGCGGCTCCATGAAGTCGCGGAACAGCTGTGACATCGTGGGCCACTCGGGCGCATAGACGAGCCCGAGTCCCTGCCAGACCAGGAACGCGCCGACGATCACGAGCCAACCGATGAGCGCGATCGCGCGCACGTTCCACCTCCGTTTGATGGGCATCGAAGGAAGGCTAGCCCTGGGATGGCGTCGGGGCGATGTGTCGAGAGAAGCTGCCGCGATGGGCCGCCTACCGTTTCCAAACCTTCATCAGGGAACATGGGGGGTAAGGCGACGAGATGGCATCCTCCCGATCCTTCGGCACGCGTCTGGCTGCGGCTCTGTCCTGTACGTCTTTCGTGCTGCTCGCCGCGTGTACGTCGCAGTCACCGTCGACGGTGGCGGGACCGTCCGTGACTCCCTCTACGCCTCCCGTTGCTTCCTCGACGCCAAGCCAGTCGGCGAAGCATCAGGCGCTCGCCGGCGCTGCACCGCTCGTCGTCATCTTCATGGAGAACCACGAACAAGGCGCCGTCGTCGGTTCGTCGTCCGCCCCATACGAGAACTCGTTGATCCACCGCGGCCGGAGCTACGCCAACTATTTCGCGATCTCCCATCCGTCGCTGCCGAACTACCTGGCGTTCGCGAGCGGCTCGACCCACGGAAAGACCGACGACAACGTGACCGCCGGCGAGTTCGACGGCCCGACGCTGTGGACACAGCTCACCGCCGCCGGCATCCGCTGGGCGGTCTACGAGGAGTCGATGCCGTCGCCGTGCTACACGCCATACGCAGCCGGAACAGCACCCGGCGACTACACGTTGAAGCACGACCCGGCCATCCCCTTCCACGAGATCGCGACCAACAGTTCGGAGTGCCACCGCGTGCAACCGCTGACGCGTATGGACCCGAAACAGCTGCCGCCGGTCTCGTTCATCACGCCGAACGAATGCAGCGACGCGCATTCGTGCGCTCTGTCGGTCGGCGACACGTGGCTGGCCCAACATGTTCCCGCGCTGCTTGCCGCGGGAGCCGACGTGATCGTTACCTACGACGAGGGCACGACCGACCTTGGCGCCGGCGGGAGCACGGGAGGCGGCCAGGTGTTCGCGGTCGAAGCGGGCCAGGGCGTGCCGAACGGGGTCACGGTCACCAAGCCGATGAACCACTACAGCTTGCTCGCCGGGATCGAGCAGCGATTCCATCTCGCGAAGCTGGGCGGCGCGTCGAGCGTCACGCCGCTGCCTATCTGATCAGGTCAACGCCGGATTCGGATGCTCAATGGCAGACGTCGATGAACGCGATCCCGACCTGCTTCCCGTTGCCGCCGGCGATCGTGCCGTCTCCTCCACATCTTGAGGCGCCGCCTCCGTGCCACCCTCCGGCTCCGACGTTGTACTCGGGCTCCATCGCGTCGTAACCCCTCGTGCTCGTGTGGGTCGACGCTCCCACGGGGTACACGTTGTTCGCCGTCACCACGAAGCGCCACACGATCGCCTCGGCGTTCCCCTTCGCGGTGATCTGGGCGGGAACGACGAATCCGTTAGAGACGTCCGGGACCGGACCATCCGCTGGCGTGTTCATCATCAGCGTCACGACGGCGAACCCCGGCGCGGTCTTGACCGCGGCTGAGCAGCGGACGTCCATCGAGTGCGCGTGATCGGGAGACATCACCGTTCCGATGGTCGCCTCTGAGGGCGTGGGTGCGCACCGGGCGAACAGTCCGGACGTCGCCGCAACAGCCCTCGCGACCGCAGCTCCGGGCAAGGGCGTGGTACCCGGATCCGCGACGTCGGTCGAGAGCGCCGGCATCGTCTGACCCGCGCAGACCGGTGTGACGGACAACGGCCCCGCGAACTGGACGGCGACGTCCGCGGTCGACGTCTCCGACGCGCCTGGAGCCATCTGTTGCGGCGGGGAGTACCCGCCCCCGCTCACTCCCATGGCGGCGCTCAGGTCTGCCGTGTCCCACGTCATCCCGTCACCGTCCTGGATCTGCACGCTTGAGTACCCGCTCGGTTGGTCGACGGGCGCGCCGCTGACGTTCTCGATCGAAAACGTCAGCGCGAGATCCCTTCCGGGCTGGACGACGGGCGGGAGCGTCACGGTGCAGCGAAGGCCGTGCGATCCGCGGAGGGCGACACTCTCCGACGTGCCCTGGGGACTTCCGGTCTGGGTCGGTGACGCGGCGGGCGTCCGGACGCCGGTCGATGTGTTCCCACCGCCGCCGAACGCAGCTCGAGCGACCAGGATCGCCGCGACCGCAACGGCCACCGCAACGACGCCAGCGAGCAGACGAGACGGCTGCCTTGGCCCCGACGGAGAACCGAGCCGCGCGCCACGGGGGTGCTCCCATGGTCGCTCCGGCGGCGTCAGGATCTGGAGCGCATGCAGCTTCGTTTCCCACGGTTCAGGCATCGTCGGGCCCCCGATCGCTGAGCAACGTGCGGATGCGGTTCCGCCCTCGATGCAGGTGGACCTTCACCGTCGGAACGGCCGCTCCCATGAGGTCCGCGACCTCCTTCGTGGAGAGGCCCTCCTCGTAGAACAGGACGACCGCAACCCGCTGGTTGGGTGAGAGCTCGCGGAGGGCCCACACGAGCTCGGCGAGCCCCTGATCGGGCTCGGTCGCCTCGGCGGTGTGATCGCCGGCGAGCGGATCGGTCGTGCGTTCCCGCTTCAACTCGCGCACCGCCACGTTGAGCGCCGTTCGATAGATCCACGGCACGGGATCCCTGATGGTTCCGGACCGTTCGATCGCCCGCGTGAACGCCTCGGCGATCGCATCCTCGGCGATGTCGCGACGACCCGCCGTGAAGGCGAACATCGCGCGCCACAGCCGGGCGCCCTCCTGTTGGTAGACCTCGTCGAGGTCGACCGAGGGCGCGAGAGGCTCAGCCGCCGAGGTCTTGGCCCGCTCCTGCACGGTGTACCGAGCCTAGGAGTGGCGCAAAGGTTTACATAGAGCCCGAACTTGTCAGCGATACCTACAAGGTCGCGACCGTGACGTGGCTCGCGCCGCCGCCGATCGTGATCTCGTACCGGTCGGCCGCCTCGCGGAAACCCTCGCTCTGCAGCTGGGTCCGCCCCCCGATCGCGCCGAACGACTGCTCGTCGAAGGCCAGCTTGGACGCGCCGCCCCGGACCTGGAGCCTCACGGGGACGTCGCCGGGCCGCCGCACGGTGACCTGGCTGGCGCCCCCGCCGATAGCGACCGGCACCGCGCCGATCGGCGGCGGCAACGCGATCTCGACCTCGCTCGCGCCGCCCCCGATCCGCAGACCGAGGAGCTCGATCCCGTGGAGCTTGGCGTCGACCCGTGCCGCGCCGCCGGGGATCTCGATCTCCCACGGGACCGTCGTTGACAGCGAGATCTCGCCGCGCCGGGTCCGCCACTCGAAGGGCCGGCTGATCCGGGGGTAGCGGAAAACGATCGACTCCGCGTCGAGGGTCGCCTTCGGCGGACTCCCTTCGAACCGCGCCCACAGCATCGCGTCGAGGTCGGGCACGGCGCTGATCGTCAGCTGCGGCGCACCGTGCGGGAACGTGAGCTTCGCGGCCGGCGCGGCGCCGAGCGCCACGCGGACATCGCGTCCGTCGTCGGTGATGGTCAGTGCATCGGTCATCGTCGTGGTTCCTTTCCTCATCATGCGCGCTTGAAGCGCGCGACGGTCAGCGGAGCGAAGACCAGCACGAACGCAGCCGCCCAGGTGAGCGCCCGGATCACGAAGAAGCTGGCGGGGTGGCCGAGGGCCGAGGCTGCGTCGGGCCCGAGCGTGAGCGAGCGAGCCGCGTCGACCATGTAGGTCACCGGTGAGTGCTCGGCGACGACCCGCATCCACGACGGCATCGTCTCGGCCGGGACGTACGCGCTCGAGATGAACGCCAGCGGGATCACGAGGAACCCAACCGCCTGCGCGGCCTGCGCGTTGCCGGCGAACATCCCGAGGCACAGGAACAGCCACCCGACCGCGCACCCGAACACGATGCAGAGGCCGAAGGCCGCGAGCGCATCCAGCACGCTCCCATGGAGCCGGAACCCCACGAGGAACCCAGCCGCGACGCCAAGGGCCAAGCTCCACACGAGGGTCGCCGTGTCGGCGAGGAACCTGCCGATCAACACCGACGCACGCGGGATCGGCAGCGAGCGCAGCCGGTCGATGACTCCCTGTTCCATATCCTCGGCGACACCCACCGACACACCGGCGCCGACGAACAGCACGCCGGTCGCGATGAACCCGGGCACGAGGAAGTTGACGTACGAGATGCCGCTCGCCGTTCCGATCGCGCCGCCGAACACGTAGCGGAAGATCACGAGGAACAACACCATCTGCACGCTGCCGAACACCACGAGCTGCGGCGTCCGGATGAACTTGAGCAGCGCCCGTCGCGCGACGACCAGCGTGCTGGTCACGATCCCTGATCCCATCGTTGTCTCCTCTCTCGTGGCAGTTGTCAGGCCGCTTCGGCCTCGTCGTCGGGTGTGCGGCCGGTCAGCGCCAGAAAGACCTCGTCGAGCGTCGGCTGACGCAGCGAGATGTCGTCGATCGCGACGCTCGCGTCGGCCAGCGATCGCATCGCGAGGGTGAGCCGATCAGCTTCACCCTCGACACCCATGCTCACGCGGCGGGTCGACTCGTCGACGTTGACGCGACCGGGCTCGAGCATCTCCAGCGCGTTGGCGGCGACGGGCACGTCGTCCTGCGCGCGCACGTGGACCTCGATCACGCTGCCGCCGATGCGGCCCTTCAGCTCGGCGGGCGTTCCAGCGGCCACCGCGCGACCGCGGTCGATGATCACGATGCGGTCGGCGAGGTGGTCGGCCTCCTCGAGGTACTGGGTCGTCAGGAGCACATCGGTCCCCTGCGCGACCAGCGCGCGAACGGCGTCCCAGAGCTCGAGCCGGCTCCGCGGATCGACGCCTGTGGTGGGCTCGTCAAGGAGGAGGAGCTTCGGAGAGCCGACCAGGCTCGCGCCGAGGTCGAGCTTGCGACGCATCCCGTCCGAGTAGGTGCGCGCTCGGCGGTCGGCGGCCTCGGTCAGATCGAGCGTCTCGAGGACGACGGCCGTGTTCTGGCGTGCCGCCCGGCGTCCCTGGCCGAACAGCCAGGCGACCATCTCGAGGTTCTCGCGGCCGGTCATCGCGGGCTCGATCGCCGCGTACTGCCCTGCGAGCCCGATGGTCCGCCGAACCTTCGCCGCCTCACGGGTAACGTCGTGGCCGTTGACGCGGAGCGACCCTTCGTCGATCTCGTGCAGGGTCGCGACCGCCCGGACGAACGTGGTCTTGCCCGCGCCGTTGGGCCCTAGGATCGCCGTGACCTGTCCGTGCTCGGCCTCGAGATCCAGTCCGTCGAGGGCAGCAGCCTTCCCGAACCGCTTCGTGACGCCGGTGGCTTCGATCGTCGCCGTCATCGCCTCGTCTCCCTTTATCGAACACCGTTCCGTATGTCGAACAGCATTCTGCACCGGGTGGGCACGGATTGTCAAACGCTGTTCGAGAACTAGAACGGCGTTCGGAGGAAGGTGCTATCCTCCGTTCCGATGACCGATCAGACCACTGCAGCGGAAGGGCTTCCGGAGCCCCCCTGGCGTGAGCGCAAGGACAGCCCGCGAACGCCCCTTACGCGGCAGGCCATCGTGGAGGCGGCGCTCCGGGTCCTCGATCGGGACGGGATGGACGCCCTTTCGATGCGCAAGGTCGGCGAGGAGCTCGGGACGGGGGCGGCGTCGCTCTACTGGCACGTCCGCAACAAGGACGAGCTCCTGCAGCTCGTGTTCGAGGCCGTGTCCGAGGAGACGACACTGCCCGCGCCGGACCCGTCGCGGTGGCAAGAGCAGCTCCGCGACCTCGCCGGCGAGATGCGACGGTCGATGAATCGGCACCGCGACGTCGCCCGGATCTCGCTCGGCCGGATCCCCGCGGGGCCGACGCTCGCCAACTACTCGGAGTGGCTGTTCGCGCTGCTGCAGCCGGTCGGCGTCCCGGATCAGGTGATCGCCTACCTCGGCGACCTGATGGGGCTCTACATCGGCGCGTTCGCGTTCGAGGAAAGCTTGGGTGTCGCATCGCCAACCGGCGAGGACCTGCCACCCGGCGAGATCATCCAGATGTTCCGCGACTACGTCGCGTCGCTGCCCGACGACCGCTTCCCGCGGACCAAAGGCGCGATCGACCTGCTGTTCGGCGGCGGCGATGACGAGCGTTTCGACTTCGGCGTCGAGATCTTGATCCGCGGGCTCGAGACCTACGCGGCCGGCTCAGCTTCGTGACATGGGGGCCGGCGTTGATCAGCCGGTGATCGTCCACTTGGGGCCGCGGCAGTCGGTCCGCAAGGGCAGCGGGTCAGGACTCGTCGGCGTCTGATGGAAGTCGAACGCGTTGGCCAGGCTCGGCGCGTCCCGATCCCGGGCGGTCAACGGTTGCAACCTCCAGTTGTCCTCGATGAACTTCAACATCGAGTCGAACTCGCCCGTCCGGTGGTCGATGTAGCCCTGCTTCGCGTAGGGCGACAACACGATCAGCGGCACGCGGAACCCATAGCCGAAGTTGTCGACCGTCGGCGGCTTCACATGATCGTAGAAACCGCCCCACTCGTCCCACGTGAGGAAGATCGCGGTCGACTTCCAGGACGGGCTCTTCATCAGCGAGTTGATCACCTGCGTCGCCCAGTTCTCGCCGTAACAGAAGTTCGAGCCGGGATGATCCGACAGCTGGAAACGCGGGGTGATCCACGTCACCGACGCGAGCGAGCCGGCGCCGACGTCGCGCGTGACCTGGTCCACGGGGAAGACGTGCCGCTTCCATGCCTTGCCGTAGAACACCGGCTTGATCGAAGAGAACGACGACCACACGTAGCCCGGTTGGGTCGACGTGGCCGAGTAGAACGACCACGGGATGTTCTTGTCTCGGAGCCGGTCCTCGATCGTCGGGATGTCGAAGCACGGATGCACCCAGCTCGCTTGGCCCTGCTCGTCGACCACCCGGACCTTCTCCTGCGGCGGCGAGTCGCAGCCCCACGTGAGCGAGCCGAGCACCTTGTGGCGCGACGGGTTGTCGTGCGCGCCCGCCGACTGCCCCGAGATCGCGTACAGGTGGTTCGCGTACGAGGGCCCGCGCTCCGCGGAGAAGAAGTGGTCGGCCAGCGTGTAGTGCTTGGCCCAGGCCCAGTAGTTCGGTTCGTCCGATCGGTACAGCTGCGTGTACGCGTACTTGTCGGAGATCGGGTCCTGGTTGAACCCGTCCATCTTGCCGTGGTTGTAGTCGACGGTCGCGCAGATCCAGCAGTGCGGCACGTCCGGGATGCGCTGCGCCGTCAGGTGGGTGAGCGGGCGCCGCTGGCCGTCATCCACGCCCACGGTGACGCCGTCGGCGCCGGGGAAGGTTCCGAACATGTGGTCGAACGAGCGGTTCTCCTGCATCAGGATGACCACGTGCTTGATCGGCCATTTCGTCGGGATGTCCTCGCCCGCGAAATGCGGCGCGTGCGACTGGATGGTCGGCTGATCGGCGGGCGAACTCGATGCCGGCGCGTCGGAGCCCGACGTTGCGGTCGTACAGGCGGCGAGCACGATCAGCGCTCCCACGGCCAGGGCCGTGGAGCGGCGGCTGCGACGATCGCGAGGGGAACGCATAGAGGTCGGTCCGGCCGAGCGGGAGCGCACGGCGAGGGACCGAGCGTAGCAACCCATCCCGCGCGAACCGGCCTCCGTCACGGATACGCAATGAACCCCCGGTACCCTCGCTTGCGATGACCGACGATCCGCACCCACGGCCGATCAGCCGGCGCCGCTTCCTCGAACGCTCTGCGATGGCGGTGGCCGGCGGCGTGCTCTTCTCCTGCACCGGGGGCTCGGTCACGCCGCGCGTGGGCCCGTCGAGCTCGGCCACGGCGCGTCTGGACACCCAGTGGCCGGTCAAGCGCGTGATCTATCTGATGCTCGAGAACCGGAGCTTCGACAACCTGTTCGGGCGCTTCCCCGGGGTCGAGGGCACCACGGTCGGCAACATGCTGGGCAAGGACAAGCCGCTGCTCCGGTGCCCGGACTGGTTGCCCGGCGACCTCGGCCACGACCGCGGCTCGGCGCTGGCCGAATACGACGACGGCAAGCTGGACAACTTCGGGATCAACCTCTACGGCGACCCCTGGGCGTACACGCAGTTCCAAGGGCCGGAGATCCCGGCCTACTGGCACTGGGCGAAGGAGTACGCGGTGAGCGACCACTTCTTCTCGTCGGTGATGGGGCCGTCGTTCCCGAACCACTTCTTCTTCATCGCCGGGCAGTCGGCCGGCGTGTACGACAACCCCGAGAACATCGGAACGGCGACGTTCGACGCGACGGCGGGCCAGCCGGGTGGCGGGCACTTCAAGAGCTGGGGGTGCGACGCCGTCCCGCTCGGCGACAACCGCGTGTACATCGTCGAGACCGACCCGAAGGGCAACGAGCACAAGCGCAACACGTGCTTCCACATGCAGACGGTCGGCGGACAGCTCTCCGCCAAGGGCATCGACTGGCGGTACTACGCGCCGCTGCCCGGATACCTCGGATACTTCTGGAACCAGTACAACGCGATCGATGAGGTCTTCCACACCGACCTGTGGCACGAGCACGCGCAACACAACATCGATGACCTGATCACGGATATCCAAGCGGGCGACCTGCCCCCGGTGACGTGGGCGGTGCCGCACTTCCAGCTGTCAGACCATCCGCCGTCGTCGTCGGCGTTCACCCACAACTGGGTGCAAGACATCGTCAACGCGCTGATGCGAAGCGATCTCTGGTCGAGCACCGTGCTGTTCCTCACGTGGGACGAATGGGGCGGCTTCTACGATCACGTGAAGCCGCCGGTGGTCGACGAGGGTGGGCTCGGATTCCGCGTGCCGCTGCTCACGATCAGTCCGTTCACACGGCCCGGATTGATCGACGATGAGGTCGGCGAGTTCTCGACGCCGCTGCGGTTCATCGCCGACAACTGGGGTCTGACCCCGCTGACCTCGCGGATCAAGAACACGCACAACATGGAGCACCTGTTCGACTTCAAACACGATCCGCGCGCGCCGTCTGTGTTCACGCAGCGGGCGAAGACGTTCGGCGATCCCTACAACTACCCGTCGAACTTCCCGGACTGGCCGCCGGGAACCGTTCCGGTCACCGATCCGTTCGGCTGAGCGAGCGCTATGTGAGCCGGCGGTAGAGCCGGTTGGCGAGCGGCACGAAGATCACCAGCAGCAGGACGATCCAGCCCACCGACAGAACCACCAACTCGTGGAAGGTGTTCACGGCGACGTGCGTCTGCGGGTCGACGATCGCGCCCGGCCCAACCGCGAGATAGCGAGCGAGGTTGCACCAGTGGGTGATCGGGTTGTTGCGCGCGATCACCTGGAGGCCCGACGCCATGCCGACGACCGGCACGAACGCCGAGCTCACGAACACGATCGGGAAGATCATCGTGAACGTCGCCGCCTGGACGGCCTCGACCTTCTTGAGCGACAACCCGACGCAGGCGCAGATCCACGAGAACGTGAACCCGACCGCCATCACCAGCAGCAGCATCCAGAGCGCATTGATGAACCCGTTCGAGAATCGGAACCCGACCAGGTAGCCGATCACGACGACGATCGCGACGAGGATCAGGTTCTTCGCGAGGTCGAACGTCGTCCGCCCCACGAGAACGGCCGACCGTGCCATCGGCAACGACCGGAACCGGTCGATGATGCCCTCCTTCATGTCTTCGGCGAGACCGATCGCGGTCGTGGTCGAGCCGAAGATCGCGTTCTGGATGAAGATGCCCGGCATCAGGAACAACACGTACGGGAAGCCGTTGGGCAGGTTCGCGATGTTGTTCGCGTAGATGAACCGGAACAGCAGCACGAACATGATCGGCTGCACGAGTTCGAAGATGAAGACGGTCGGGACGCGCGTGATCGTCACGATGTTGCGGCGCGCGAGGAGCAGCCCGTTGTTGATGGCGCGCGCAGAGCGAGCGCCGACGCCCGATGGGGCGCGACGAGCGGTGGAGGAACGAGCGATCGTCGCGCTCATGCGCTCTCCATCTCCTTGTCCTTCCGACCACGCCGGCCGCGCTTCTTCTTCTCCGGTTGTTCGGGCTCCTGGCCGTCCTCGGCAGAGTGCCCGGTCAACGCCATGAACACGTCGTCGAGGGTTGGGCGGTGCACCGCGAAGCCGGACAGCTTGATCTTCTGCTCGTCGAGTCGGCGTGAGCTGTCGCGGAGCGCTTCGGCGCCCTCGTTGCCGACGGGGACGCGGATGCGGCCCTCGTCGACGTCGACCTTCGGCGCGCCGGTACCGATACCATTGAGCGCCTCGGCCGCGGCCCACGTCTGCGCGGTGTCCTCGACGGTGAGCTCGAGCACCTCGCCGCCGATCTGATCCTTCAGCTGATCCGACGTGCCCTCGGCGATGATCTTGCCGACGTCGACCACCGTGATCTGGTCGGCCAGTTGATCGGCCTCCTCGAGGTACTGCGTCGTGAGCAAGATGGTCGTACCGTCTGCCTGCAGTTCGCGGACGAACGCCCACACGTCGACGCGGCTCCGCGGATCGAGACCGGTGGTCGGCTCGTCGAGGAACAGGATGTCGGGCCGCCCGACGAGGCTCGACGCCACGTCGAGGCGCCGGCGCATACCACCGGAGTACGTCTTCGCCTGGCGGTCGCTGGCGTCGGAGAGCTGGAACCGCTCCAGGATCTCGCCGCTACGCTTGCGCGCTTCGTCCTTCGGCAGCCCGTAGAGACGTCCCACCATCTCGAGGTTCTCGAGACCGGTCAGGTTCTCGTCGACCGCGGCGCTCTGGCCCGCCAGTCCGATCCGGTAGCGGAGCTCCTCGGCGTCTTTCACCACGTCGAGACCGTCGACCTCGGCGCGACCGGCAGTCGGTAGCAGGAGCGTGGTCAGGATGCGAACGGACGTGGTCTTACCGGCACCGTTGGGCCCCAACAGACCTCGTACAGAACCGGCGTCGACCTCGAGGTCGATGCCCTTCAACGCCTCGACGTCACCGAAGCGGCGTTCGAGCGCCTCGGTACGGATGATGGGCCCCCCTGCCATGAGGACCCAGCCTAACGACGATCGGTGACAACGACGGGTTCAGGATGTGCGGCGAACGTTCCGGCGCTCAAGCAGCAGCATCCAGCTGAACACCACCGCAGCGACGAGGCCGATCGCGACCTCCGAGCCCCACACCACCCGCGAGCCGCTCAGACCACCACCCACGAACCCGGTTCGGACGATCGACCTGGCGAGCGGCTCGAAGCAGAGCGCAAGCGTCACGAGCGCGGCGCCGACCCACGAGCGTGCGACGCGCCAGCGATGACCGAAGTACGCGTAGATCGGACCGGTGATCAGGCCGCCGGCGATCCATAAGAGGTTGGCGTCGGTGGTTGCCATCCGGACGGTTCGCGGCCAGAAGTGCGCGACCGGGACGCTCTCGAACACGCTGTTCGACATCGCGAAGTAGCCGGCCAACGCCGCCAGCACCACGACCACGCCGAGCGCCACCGCGCGCTTGGCACGCTCCTGGGTCATCCCGGCGAGGAACGGCAGGATCAGCCAGGGCGCCGACATGCCGCTGACCGTGATGGTCCACCATCCGAGATGGGACGTGACGTGCACCGAGCCGAGGTACTGATCGAACGCACCGAACAGGAAGCCGATCACCACCGCAACGAGGAACGCCATGGCGCGAGGATACGCTGGCGTGCCGACTCGCTCAGCGCAGCGCCTTCGGCGCGCCGGTATCGGGCGTCGGCAGGACCACGATCGCAGAGCGTGTTCCCGCTCGCCGAACGACGCGCCTTCGTCGTCACGACGGGGACCGGTGGAGCGGTCGCCAACGGTGATCGCGAGCACGCTGAGCCGAAAGAAGCCAGACCCGCACGCACACGACCGAGTCTCACGGCCGTCCTCTCCTCGACGACGCACGGAGGACACTGCATCGCAGGGAACCATGGGTCTTGTCGATTCCAGACACGCGGTCTTCCGTGGATAGCCGCGCGCCGATAACCTTGGCGAGATGTCTGGCCGGCAAGAAGACCCACAGATCCCCTATCAGGAGATCGTCGAGCACCTGCCCGTGGTGGTGTACGTGGCCACCGACGCGGAGCCGGTCGCCAGAACCATCTATATGACCCCCAACGTCGAGCAGATGCTCGGCTATGGAGCCGAGGTGTTCCTCGCGCTGGGCGAGGACTGGACCTCGCTGATGCACCCGGACGACGTCGCCCCGTTGACGGAACGATATACCCAGACCCAAGTGGCGGGTGAGCCGTTCGACATGGAGTACCGGTTCCTGCATCCCGACGGACGGGTCGTCTGGGTCCGCGACCGGGCCATGACCGTGATGAGCCACGACGGGATCTCGCAGGTGTGGCAAGGCGTGATGGAGGACATCACCCAGCGGGTCGAGGCGGAACAGTCGGCCGACGCGTCGGCGGCGCAGTACGCGGCGCTGTTGGAGAACCTCCCCGCCGTCGTCTACGAGATGGTGCCGGACGACGACCGGCGCACCCGATACGTGAACCGAAAGATCGAGGACCTGCTCGGATACACGATGGACGAGTGGCTCGACCAAGAGGACATCTGGATGGAGGTGCTGCATCCTGATGATCGCGAGGTCGAGCTCGCGGCCCACGACCTCCACTCCGAGACGGGTGACCCGTGGCGGCGCGAGTACCGGCTGATCGGCGCGGACGGGCAGGTCGTGTGGGTCCGCGATCACGCGACGCTGATGCGCGACGCCGACGGCCAACCGATGCACTGGCAGGGCGTGATGATCGACATCACCGCCGAGAAGGAGGCGCAGCGTGCGATCGAGCGCGCCAACGACGAGCTCGAGTTCCGGGTCCGCGCGCGCACCGCGCAGCTCCAGCAGGCGAACGAGGCGATGGGCCTGGAGATCGCCGAACGCCATCGCGCCGAAGACGAGCGCGACCGGGCCTCCGGGAGCCTCGTCCGTCTGCTCGAGAACGTGCCGGCCGTCGTCTACCTGTGGCAGGCGCGCGAGCGCGCGGACGGCGAGTGGTTCACCTACGTCGGCGAAGAGATCGCGTCCATGCTCGGCTATACGCCGGAGGAGTGGAACGACTCGAACTGGCGCGAACGCATCCATCCCCACGACCGGATCCGTGTCGAAGAGGCCGCACAGGCAAGCATCGACAACGGCGTTCCGTTCCAGATGGAGTACCGCTACCTCGCACGCGACGGACGGGTGGTGTGGGTGATCGACCGAGCTGCACTCGTGATGCGGAACGACGCTGGCGAGCCGCTGCTCTTCGAGGGCGTGATGATCGATGTCACCGCCCAACGCGAGGCGGAATCCGCAGCCCAAACCGCGACCGGACAACTCGCCGAACTGCTCGACCTCGGGACGGCCGCGATGTACTGCTACGAGCTCGGCGGCGAAGCCGACCATACGCCACGTGTCGTCTACGTCAGTCCGAAGCTCGGCTCCTACCTCGGGATGAACGACCCGTTGTCCCTCGCGGAGCCTCGGCGATGGTTCGACGCGATCCACCCGGACGATCGCACGAAGGTCGAGTCCGCCGTCGAACACGCGTGGGCGACCGGGGCGGATCTGATCGGTGAGTACCGAGTGATCAGCACCGACGGGTCCATCGTGTGGCTCGCCGACCGGATGCGCTGTGTCCAGCGCGATGCCGAAGGCCGTCCACACCGATTCATCGGGACGATCCTCGATGTCACGGACGCGCGGAACGAACGCGACGATCTCGCCCGGCGGCTCGACACTCTTTGGGCGGTCGGATCGAACGCGCCTGCAGCGTTGTGGACCGAGGTCACCGACCTGCTCACCGGCGCGGCGCGATACACCTACATGTCGCCCGGGTGCTTCCAGCTCGTCGGGTACACAGCCGAGGAACTGCTCGACGAACGGGAGCACTTCGATCGTCTCGTCCATCCCGACGATATGGCGTTCGTCGACGCGCTGTCCGCCGAGGCCAACGAAACCGGCATCTGGGACGGGGTATACCGCGTGATCCACCGCGACGGCTCGGTGCGGTGGCTGCACTCGCTCGGAAAGCGCTCGCTCGACTCGCCACCGGGGACGATGGTCTGGCACGGCGTGGGCATCGACGTCACGGCGCGGGTGGAGGCGTCGCAGGCGGCGGACGCCGCCCGCGACGCCGGGCTCGCGCCCCCCGTTTAGCTCGCCTTCGGCCGCAACACGCGCACGCGGTCGGGCAGGTACTGCCACAGGTGCTCGGGGATCTCGACCGAGCCGTCCGCGCGCTGGTGGTTCTCGAGGATCGCGATCAGCGTGCGACCGATCGCGGTCGCGGTGCCGTTCAGCGTGTGCGGCGTCTCGAGCGAGCCGTCGCTCCGCCGCACGCGGGTCTGCAACCGCCTCGCCTGGTAGTCGGTCGTGTTCGAGCAGCTCGTGAGCTCGCGGTACTTCTGCTGGCCCGGCAGCCATCCCTCGATGTCGTACTTCTTGGTGGCGGGCGCGCCCAGATCGCCGACCGCGATGTTGACTACGCGATACGGGATCTCGAGCTTGCCGAGGATCTTCTCCTCGACGCTCAGCAGGAACTCGTGCGCCCCCGCTCCCTGTTCGGGGGTCGTGAACATGAACATCTCGACCTTGTCGAACTGGTGCACGCGAAACATCCCGCCGAGGTCCTTGCCGTAGCTGCCCGCCTCGCGCCGGAAACACGTCGAATAGCCGGCGTAGCGGAGCGGGAGCTGATCCTCGTCGATGATCTCGCCCATGTGGAGCGCGGCGAGCGGCACCTCGGCCGTGCCGACCAGGTACAGCTCGTCCTCGTCGGTGCGGTAGATGTTCACCGCCTCCGCAGGCAGGAACCCCGTGCCGTACATCGCCTCCTCGCGCACGAGCACCGGCGGGATCACCGGCGTGAAGTCCTCCTGCGTGAGGATGTCCATCGCGTTGCGGACCAGCGCGAACTGCAAGAGCACGATGTCCCCGAGCAGGTACACGAAGCGCGAACCGCTGGTCCGCGCGCCGCGCTCGGTGTCGAGCACGCCGAGGAGCTCCCCGAGCGCGGCGTGGTCGCGCACCTCGAAGTCGAACACCGGCGGCTGATCGTGGTTCCGCTTGATCTCGACCGCATCGTCCTCGCCGCCGTCGGGCGCGTTCGGGTCGGGCAGGTTGGGCGTCGATGCGAGCAGGCCGGTCAGCGTCGCCTCGGCGTCGGCCAGCTGCGGCTCGAGCTCCTTCAGCTCGGCGCTGACCGCGCCGACCTCGGCGATCAGCCGCTGCTTCTCGTCGCCATCTGCCTTGCCGATCGCCTTGGACGCCTGGTTCTGTGTCGCGCGCAGTTCTTCCACGCGCGTCGTGAGCTTGCGCCGGTTCTCGTCGGCGGCGAGCAGTTCGTCGACCGCCTCGGGCATCCCGCGCCGTGTCAGCCCAGCGCGGTAGGGCTCCGGGTCCTCCCGGAGTCGTTTGATATCGAGCATCTACCTCACACCTTCACGTGATCGGGTTCCTTCGTGTCCGTCCCGGCCGAACCCGTCGACGACGAGCCGGCCTGCCCGGACGATCGGGAACCCGAGGAGGCGCCGGCGTCCATGATGCTCTGACCGTGGAAGACGCCGCCCTCTTCGACCACGAGGGTCTTCGAGGTGATGTTGCCGTCGATCCGGCCGCCCTTCGCGAGGTGCGCGCGGTCCTTCACGACGATGTTGCCGTTGAAGCGTCCGGCCACGCTCACGTTCTGGGCGCGGATGTCCGCCTCGACCTGGCTCTGCGGCGACAGCGTGACGTCGCCGTCGGCGTTGATCTGGCCCTTGACCTGGCCGTCGATCCGCAAACTCCCAGCGGACACGACGTTGCCCTCCAGGCGTGCGCCCGCGCCGACGATCGTGACCTCACTGCTGTTGTCCGCCATCTGCTTGTCCTTTCGCTCGCGCGCAGGCGGCGCCATGTGCTCGCCACCCGCCGCCTCGGCCTCGTCCTTGCGCCAGATCATCGCGCGGCCGCCGTCCGCTCATCGGTGTGCATCGCCTGCCGGATCGCCTCCGCCTCTTCCTGAGATAGGTTGTAGGAGCTCTGCCCGGTCGTGACCGGCTTCGCGTAGACCCGAGTCTCTTGCCGGCCGTTGATCGAGGTCAAGACGACACCGGTGCCGTGGTCGTCCAGCAGCGCACAGGAGAAGGACAGGCGCCCGCCGACGTCCTCGAATGCGTCGTACCGGAGGACCCCGACGCGCCGGACGCTCCCCTCGATCTGGACCTGCTGGCGCTTGTCGGTCGCGTTCAGCGTGCGCACCGCCTGTTCGAGCCGGTCGATCTTGCCGAGCAGGGCGCCGACCGCGTCGTCGCCGCTCAGGTTCGACGCGCGGTCGCCGCCCTTGGCGCCGCCGAGGATCACGAACACGATCGCGAGCAGCGACAAGCCGATCGCGATGATCGCGATCAGGGTCAAGGTTCGATCCGACAGGGTCATCGTGTTGTCCTTCGACGCCGGAACATGCAGCGCACGAACGATTCTGCGAGGAAGTGGGCAGTATAGCCCGACCGTTCCAGCCGCTCAGGTCACGTCGCGGCGCTGGAACTGCACGACCGAGACCACACCGAGCACCACGACGTAGATCGCGACGACGACCCAGGCCTTCGTGACATCCATCAACACGATCGGCTGCCCGCCGCCGGGACCCGAAACGTTCCCCGGCTCCATCAGGATCGGCTGCCGTCCGATCACCACGACGGCGGCACGCACGAAGAGGCTCCCCATGATGGACGGCCGGAACCCGGCGATGACACCCTCGAACAAGATCAGATACCCGAACAGCACGCCGAGCGACGAGACGGTCGAACGACCGATCATCGCAAGGACGTAGGCCACGAGGGCGAACGCGATCGCCATCGCCGACACCCGGAGCATCGTGCCGGCGACGTCCCCGAGCAGGTTTGGCGGCAGGAACGTGGTCACCCCTCGCACGGACGTGACGGCCCAGTAGACCAAGGCGAACGCGATCTGCAGGAAGAGCGTGACGACGACGACGACGGCCGCGACCACGAGCGCACGCTCCAGGAAGACACGCAGGCGGCGCGGTTCCCAGGTGAGCAGGGTCCCCATCGTGTTGCTCGTCCAGTCCGCGCCGCCGAGCGAGGCGCCGAGCAGCGCACCGAGCAAGATCACGAACGTCGAGATGTGCTCGAGGATCACTCCGACATCACGAAGCATGATGGTGCTGAGATCCGGCGCCACCGCGGCGTTGCAGACGTCCTCGATCGAGGTGTACCTGGCATCGATCAGCTGGTTGGGTCCGAGGAACTTCCCGTTCAGGCAGCGCTGATATGCCACCTGATACTGCGATTGGGCCGCTGCGATCTGCTCCGGTGACGGCTTGTGGTTGTACGCCGCCGCGATCCCCAAGCCGATCACGATCCCGATCAGGCCGCCGATGATGACCATCGGGACCACGCGGCGCGAACGTGCGCGCAGGAACTCAGACCGAAGCAACCGCATCAGTCGGCCACCCCTTGGTCTTTCGTGAGCTCGAGGAACACGGTCTCGAGATCGACCGTGTCCGGCCGCAGCTCGGTCACGTAGAGCCCAGCATGGGCTAGGGTGCGGCTGATCCGCTCGCTCTGGTCGGCGGGCACATCGGCGCGGATCGCGCCGGCCTCGATCGTCGCGGGGATGTTCGCGTCGGCGAGCGCACGGCGGCCGGCCTCGAGATCGGCGAGCTTCACGATCACGCCGCTGGTCCCGGTGGTCGCGAGCACCTCGTTCACCGCGCCGGCCTTGATCAGCTTCCCCTTCGCGACGATCGCGACGTGGTCGGCGGTCTGCTGGACCTCGGACAGGATGTGGCTCGACACGAACACGGTTCGACCCTCGGCACCGAGCGAGCGGAGCAGCTCGCGAACCTCGACGATGCCCGCGGGGTCCAGACCGTTCGCCGGCTCGTCGAGGATCAGCAGCGACGGATCGCGCAGCAGCGTCGCGGCGATCGCTAACCGCTGCTTCATCCCGAGCGAGTAGGTTCGCACCGGATCCTTCGCTCGGTCGCGAAGCCCGACGCGCTCGAGCGACGCGTCGATCGCGGCGTCGCCCTCACCGTGGATACGCGCGAGGATCTCGAGGTTCCGCCGGCCGGTGAAGCGCGGGAACATCGCGGGCGCCTCGACGATCGAGCCGACACGGCCGATCACGCTCGGGAGCGCGTGGCCGACGTCGGCGCCGAGCAGCGAGAGGCGGCCGGCGCTCGGACGGACCAACCCGAGCAGACACCGGATCGTCGTCGTCTTGCCCGCGCCGTTGGGCCCGAGGAACCCGAACACGCCACCTTCCGGCACGCTGAGGTCCAGGCCGGCGACCGCAACCGTGTGGCCGCCGCGCAGACGCCTGTACTCCTTGCGGAGCCCTTCGATCTCGATCATCGCCATAGCGTGTCGGCTCACCCTAAACGGCCGTAGCGCGGCGCGCGGGACCTATGATTGGCTTCTCATATGCGCCGCAAGGGGTTGGCCGTGATCGCATCCGGGTTGTTCGACAGCGGTCTCGGCGTGTAGCGGTGTCCACACCGCCGATCCGTCTGGTCCCGGCGAGCATGTCGCACGCCGCGGGCATGCAGGACCTCATCAGCGACCCCGAGGTGCTTCGGTTCACAAGGATCCCCTCTCCGCCACCGGACGACTTCGTCGAGACCTGGCTCCAGCGATACGAAGCGGGCCGAGCCGACGGCACGCGCGCGGCGTTCACGATCGAAGATCCCGGCGACGGACGATTCCTCGGGATCGCGGTCGCACCGTCGATCCGCCGAGATGAGCGCACCGCCGAGCTCGGGTACGTGGTCCATCCCGACGCGCGGCGACGTGGGATCGCGACCGTCGCGCTGGAGCGGCTCACGGCGTGGGGGTTCAGCGAGCTCGACGCCGTGCGGCTCGAGTTGCTCATCTCGGTCGACAACAAGGCGTCGAAGCGGGTCGCCGAACACAACGGCTACCACTACGAGGGAACGATGCGGTCCTTGTTCGTGGCTCCGGGGCGCTGGGAGGACTCGGAGATCTGGTCCCGGCTCGTGACCGACCGTTGAGGTCAGTCGAACGCCGATGGATGCAGGAACGGCACGAGCGGCGTTCGTTCGGTCGCGAGGACCTTCACCAGTGAGGGCGGCGTGATGACGGTCGCCGCGGCGCGCGGCTTCCTCAGCGCGCGGTCTGTGTAGCCGGCAGACGTCCAACGCAACAGGTGGGAACCGAGCACGAGCCACGGCTCGCCGTCCTCACCGAGCACGAAGGCGCCATCCGGCAGCGCTCGGAGCGGCGCCTCATGATGCCGCTGCCGGCGCTCGGCCGGATCCCATCGCTCGCGGTGCAACGCCTCGTCGATCGCATCGGCGTTGGTCGCCGCGCGAGGGTGGATCGTCGTCCATGTGTCGACGAACGCCTCGTAGTCCGCGTAGCGACACAGCCTGCACGGACGATGCCCGGCCGCGAACGCCGTCGCCTCGTCGAGGAAGAACAGCTCAGTGAACCGCCCGGGCCGCATCAGCGGCGCGCGACGCCACCCGCGGAACTCGAGCTGGCAGGCGATCCATCGCTTCACGCCGTACGGTCGCCGGATGCGCTTCCGCGCGTCGTGCATGTTGCCGCGGTTCGCGTAGACGAGCCCTCTGGCCTTGACGGCGATCGGCTCCCCTAGCGGCGTCATCCGGTTCTGCAACGGCACGCCGCCACGATATCGACGAGGTCGGACCCCCTGCTGCCCGGCAAAGAGGGCGCCCGGATCCTCACGCTCCCCTGTAAACGGATGCAGGCGTACAGGCGTTCATGACAACGTGAGCGCCTCGCTGCATGCGGTTCCCAGCGACAACGAGCCTGTGACGGGCCACCAGGCGACGTTCGATGCAGAGGCGTGGTCGCCCGACGGGTCCCGCCTGGCGATCAGGGCCGTGAGTAACAAGCTGCCGAGCGGCAGCGTCGAGGCGGCAGCGTTCGTGATCAACGCGGACGGCAGCGGACTTCGCCGCGTCACGCCCAACGGGATCAACCCGTGGTCCATCACGTTCTCCCCCGACGGCATGTCCGTAGCCGGCGTCGACAACGGCGAGCTCGTGACGGTGGGCCTCGACGGAACGGTCGACCGCCTCGGTGGAGTCGGCGGCGGTCGCGGGAACCGGCTGGGGTGGCAAGAACTGGGGCGTGCACACACCGGGTGTGGGTACCGCCGCGGGCGACGGCGGCCTCGCCACACATTCCGTGCTCGAGGAGCCGCAAGGCGTGGCGTTCGACTCTCACGGGAACCTGTACATCGCCGACCGGGACCACGATCCGATCCGGAAGGTCGACACGAACGGCATCATCACCACCGTGGCCGGCACAGGGGTCCGGGGGTTCAGCGGAGACGGCGGTCCCGCCACGCAAGCCAAGATCGCACGTCCGCTGTATGTGGTCTTCGACGCGGCGAACAACATGTACATCGCCGACGAGAACAACCATCGGATCCGCAGGGTCGATCACACCACCGGCGTCATCACAACCGTCGTCGGGAACGGGGGCAACGCGTGCGGAGGCGACGGTAGCCCGGCGGTCGACGCGTCCATCAGGGATCCGAACAAGATCGCGCTCATGCCGGACGGCACGATGTTGGTCAACGACAACGAATGCCACAACCTTCGGGCGATCGCACCGGACGGCACGATCACGACGCTCGCCCAAGAGCGCAAGAACAACCCCTGCAAGAACATCATCGGCACCGACGTACGTCACATGCCGGAGGGGCCGTTCACGGTCGGGCCCAACGGAGAGCTGTACGTGTCGGCGTGCAACCGGATCATCCGGGTAGACCACAACGGGATCACGCACCTGTTCGCGCGAGCGCCGTTGTTCTCCGATCTACCCAAGCCCTAGCGGACGGTGACGGCGGCCGGGCTTCGCTCGGCCGCCTCTCACCACGAGATGAGCTGCGCAGGATCCGCCATCGGGACGAGTTCGGGAACGACGACCAGTGCTCCCTCCCTCGGTCCGCCTCTGACGCGCGCGATCGTCCGATCGAGGATCTCGCCGATGAGCCGCTGGTAGTCCCACCCGGCGGCGCGGGCGGAGACGGGCAGGTACGACGTCAGCTCGGGATCGTGGTGCATCCCGGGCAGGGTGTTGATCTCGATCAATTGCGGCCGCCCGTCGGCGTCCATCCGGATGTCCAGGCGCGCCACGTCACGCGCATCCATCGTCGTGAAGGCGTCGAACGCGAGCGCTTCGATCTCCTCCCGTAGCGAGGGCGTGAGGTCGGCTGGGCACACGCACGCATCGTGTCCGGCGGCGGAGTCCTCGAAGAACCACTTCACCTCGTACGAGGCGAAGTGCTGAAGGTCCGGGGGGAACGCCGTGTAGTCCTGTTCGGCGATCGGGAGCGCCATGAGCCCGTTCCCGTATCCCGGATTTCCCAGCACGGAAACCGTGAATTCACGCCCCGGGAGGAACTCCTCGACGAGCACCGAGCCGCCGACGAGCGCCTGGATCTCCTCGACCTTGCTCATCAGCTTGGACGGATCCTCGATCAGGTTCCCGTCGAACAGTCCCTTGCTCGACCCCTCGCTGTTGGGCTTCACCAAGACCGGGAAGCGCAGCGCTTCGACCGTGTGCTGGCGCAGATCGGCACCGAACAGCACGAACCGCGGCGTCGGGAGCCCGTGGAAGCGCCAGACCTTCTTCGTGAGCGCCTTGTCGAGCCCGATCGCCTGGGTCAGCGCACCCGAGTGGGAGTAGGGGATGCCGAGCATCTCGAGCATCGTCGGGATCTGGGCTTCACGAGCCTCACCGCGACGACCCTCGGCGATGTTGAAGACGAAGTCGATCGAGGGCTTCAGCTCGATCAAGGTCGCGACGCAGTCGTCATCGGCCTCGACATCGGTGCAGTCGTGCCCGTTGGCCTCGATCGCGTCGTGGATCGCGGCGATCGTCTCGGGCTCGTCGAACTCGGCCTGCTCCTGTGCCGCCGCATCCAGGCCGCCCCCGAGATGGCGCACGTTGTAGGTGAATGCGATCCGCATGGTTCGTGACCCTAGTGCAGAAGTCATGAGCCGGACATCGGTCGAAGGTCAGTCGGCCACACCACCCATGGGACCGACCGAGGCGACCCGCGATCTGGTGGTTCGCGCAAGCGTCCTCGAGCGAACCGAGCCCTGCGTCACGATGTCCAGGAACTCCTGCCCGGGCACCCGGTACAGGTGACATGGGACGGCCGTCCGGACGGTCGCCGTCCGCGGGATCCGATGCAACAGCCCCACCTCACCGAAGTAGTCGCCCGACGCGAGATCACCGACCTCGCGATCGGAACCGTCGTGCCCCACCACCGTCACCGTGAGCGCACCCCGCACCACGACGAACAGGTCGTCCGGTTCGTCTCCTTGTCGGATCACGGGGACGCCGGCGTCGACGTCCTCCTCGGTGAGCGCCTCGGCGAGATGCTCGAGCGTCGCCCGGCTGGCGCCACGAAGGATCGACAAGCGCCGGAGCACCGCGACCTTGTCCTGCAGCGGACCTGAGTACGCGGCGACCGACGCGTCGATCGCGCGTCGCTGACTCCACACGCCGACACCGGCGAGCGCCATCAACACGCCGCCGACGACCAGCGCCGTCGTCAAACCGAGGGCCGACACGGCGACCGGCGCGACGAGCATGCCGAAGAGCATCCCGGCGGTGATCGACGCGTCGAGCGCGCCGAACGCTCGCCCCAGCACGTCCGCGCCGAGCACCCGTTGGAGGGAGGTCGCGACCATCACGTCGACGACGATCATCGCCGCACCCTCGATCAGCAGCACCGCGAGCGCGGCGCTCGGCAGCGTGAGGACGGCGAGCGTCGCCATCGGGACGCCGCACAGCAGAGCGGCCGCCGCGAGGACGAGGCCTGCCTCGGTCCGATCGGCGAGGCGACGCGCGAGCCCCGCTGCCGCCAGCCCACCGACACCGATCGCCGCGTACAAGAAGGCGACGCCATCCACGGTCATCCCGAGCCGAGCGGTCGTGACGAGCGCGTATAGCACCGTCTCCAGGCCGTACAGCACGCACGTGGCGACCTGGGTCAGAACGAGTGCGAGCACGAACGGCGACGATGACAACACGCGGAACCCCGACATGTACCCAGAGCCCGTTGCCGGCTCGTCTGTCGGCGCCGCCACCGGGGCTTCGGCCTCGACGTCGGGGCCCAGCTCCGTGCGGATCAACAGCGTCAGCACGGCCGAGGACAAGAACGTGACGCCGTTCACAACGAACGCCGCGGTCGGCGAGCCGATGATCAGAAGCAACCCGCCGAGCGCCGGACCAAGGGCGTAGCTGAGATTCGTCACCGTTGCCGACAACGTGTTGACGGCCGACAGGTCGTCCTCGGACACCATCCGTGGGATCGCGGCGTTCACGCACGGGCTGTACGCGACCGAGAAGATCGTCGCGACGGCGGCCAGCCCGAGCGCCACCGCCGGTGCGCCGTCGCGTGCCGTGACGACAGCGAGGACCAGCATGGCCGCGCACCTGATCAGGTCCGACGCCACCATCGTGGATCGACGAGATCGGTGGTCGGCGATCCAGCCTCCGATCGGGCCGAAGAGCACGTACGGCAACAACCGGATGATGCCGGCCGCCGCGACCCACGCGGGAGAGCCCGTGCGTTCGAGCACGAAGACGATCAGCGCGACGTTGTAGAGCCAGTCACCGATCTGCGACAGCCCGAGCCCGGCGATCAGCAGGCGAACGTCACGGACGCGGAGCGGATCCCAGAAGCCCGCGTGACGATCCACCCATGCTCCTCACACCCTCGGACGAGCGAGCGTATGCCCGCACGAGCCCCGCCACGGGGTCGATCCGCTTGGAAGTGGGCGAGGGGGGAGTTGAACCCCCACGTCCTTTCGGACACAGGAACCTGAATCCTGCGCGTCTGCCAATTCCGCCACTCGCCCGTGGGGACGGGAATCGTAGCAGTGGTGGTCGCGGCACCCTACGCTGCGCACGTGATCGAACCGCTCCCGTTGCCGCCGCCGCCTCCTCGCGCGGCGCCCGTCTACGCCGGCTTCTGGATCCGGGCGCTCGCGCTGCTGATCGACGGGTTCGTCCTCGCCGCGATCGAGGCGCCGCTGTTCGTCCCATTCGTCTGGCGGCCGGTCTGGCATTCACTCCAGGAGACGATCAGCACGGGAGTGCGCCAGCCGTCCGTCCACATCTCCTACGGGTGGACCCTGCTGACCATCGCGATCGCATACCTCTATGCCTTCGTGATGATCGGGAAGTGGAACGCGACCCTCGGGAAGTTCGCCGTCGGGATCAGGGTTCGCAAGGTCGACGGGTCGCCGGCCGGCTGGCGCGAGGCAGCGCTCCGGCCGCTGCTCCAGGCCGCCCTCGATCTGCCCCGGCTCAGCGTCCTCGGCATCGCCCGGGCCCTCGACTACCTCTGGATGGTGTGGGACAAGCAGAGTCAGACCCTTCACGACAAGATCGCGGGCACCATCGTCGTCAAGGTGTAGTCACGGGTCCGCAACACCCTGCGGGGTAGGATGACCTCTGAGCGGACGAGCGACCTTCCCCGCCAACCAACACCGTGCCGAACCTCCGGAACTTCGAGCGTCGATTGGGGGGCCTGGTCGAGGGCCTCTTCTCGAAGACGTTCCGGTCCGGCGTCCAGCCGGTGGAGATCGCCAAGCGCGTGGTGCGGGCGATGGACGACGGCAAGCAGGTCGCCGTCAGCGAGGTCTGGGCGCCCAACCACTTCGAGATCTCGCTCTCCGGCGAGGACGGTCCGAAGTTCCAGCAGATCGAGACTGCCCTGGTGGCCGAGCTCAAGACGGTGATCCTGGACAACGCCGGCGAGCGCGGCTGGGGTCTGGTCGGTCCGCCCGAGGTCGAGTTCTTCGTCGACAACAAGCTGAAGCGCGGCGACCTACAGGTCGAGGGCTCGCTCGTCCAGGGCGATCAGCCGGTCGAGATCCCGAAGCCCGCGCCCGAACCGCAGAAGCGCCCGCAGCTGCGTATCCACGAGGAAGGCACGGTCCGCGCGATCCCGGTGGACAAGGAGCTGATGACGATCGGCCGCCTGTCCGGATGCGACATCGTCGTCAACGACTCGGGCGCGTCGCGGCGGCATGCGCAGATCCGCACGGCCGACGGCGTCTCGACCGTCACCGACCTCGGTTCGACCAACGGAACCAAGGTCAACGGGCGCGACATCCAGTCGGCGCCGCTGTCCGACGGCGACCGCATCACGGTGGGAGCGACGCAGATCGAATACCGGAGCGCGTGATGCTGGCGGCGGTCGAGCCGTTCGCGCTCTCGGCGCTGAAGTACGGGCTGCTCGCGTTGTTGTTCCTGTTCATCTGGCGCTCGATGCGATGGGTCGTGCGCGGCCTCAACGTTGACCGCACGCCACCCGGGGTCGCGACGGGTGGCGCGCCCGCGTCGGACTCCCCCGCACGCCCGAGCATGCTGATGGTGTCCTCCGACGGACAGAAGCCGCGGTCGGTACGGCTCGACGCGTCGACCACGATCGGCCGTTCGGTCGAATGCGAGCTACGGCTGGACGACACCTACGTCTCGCAGCAACACGCGCGCATCTTCGACCGCAGCGGGAACTGGTACGTCGAGGATCTCGGATCGACCAACGGCACCTTCGTGAATGAACAGAGGCTCGTCGCGCCGGCGATGCTCACGCCCGGCGACAAGATCCGCGTCGGGCAGACGGTCGTGGAGCTCCGCCGATGAGGATCGTCGCCGGCGTCGCCACCGACACGGGTCGCGTGCGCGACCATAACGAGGACGCGTATATCGTCGAGCCGCCGCTCTATGCGATCGCGGACGGGATGGGCGGCGCGAACGCGGGCGAGGTTGCGTCGCAGCTCGCGCTCGAGACGATCGGCGACATGCAGCGCGCCGGCGAGACCACCCTCGACGACGAGGTGCGCGAAGCGAACCGCGTCGTGTTCGCGCGCTCCGGGGAGGACGCGAAGTTCGCGGGGATGGGCACCACGGTGACCGCCGCGCTGGCGTCGGCCAACGCGCTCCACCTGGTGCACGTCGGGGACAGCCGCGCGTATCTGCTCCGCGCCGGTTCGCTTCGCCAGCTCACACGCGACCACACGTTGGTCGATCGCATGGTCGAGGCCGGCGAGATCAGCCGCGACGAGGCCGACGTCCACCCCCACCGCAACGTGTTGATCCGGGCGCTCGGCACCGAGCCGAAGGTCGATGTCGAGGCGCTCGACCTCGGCCTGCTCGAGGGCGACCAGGTGTTGATCTGCTCCGACGGCCTGCACGACATGGTGACCGAGGAACAGATCGGCGCGATCCTCGACATCGCGCGCGGGGCGCCCCAGGACGCTGCCGACCGGTTGGTCCGCGCGGCGAACCGGGCCGGCGGCATCGACAACATCACGGCGATCGTGCTGGAGATCGAGCCGGGCGACCCGGAGGCGGGCACGGTCGCCGAGGCGCGGACCGGTTCGCCGGCATCAGAACGCCGCGTCCCGTGGCGCGCGATCACCGTCGTGCTGACGACGATCGTGCTGCTGCTGGTCGCGTACACCGTGTTCCGCTCGTACCTGGACCGGCAGTGGTACCTCGGCGTGAGCGACGGGCATGTGGCGCTCTACCAGGGCATCCCCGCCGCGCCGTTCGGCATCCACCTCTCCCACGTCGACCTGGACACCGGCATCGACGTGACCGCGGTCGCGAAGTTCCCCAGCTATCAGGGGCTCGACCAAGGGATCACCTACACCAGCCGTGACAGTGCCCTGCAGACCGTCGCGCAGATGCAGGCCGACCTTCGGACGGCCCAACAGCAGCAACAGCACCACCACAACAACAAGAACGGCGCCGGAGGGGGCGGCGGATGAGCGCCGTCGCGGCCACCCCGACCGCGCGAACCCGGCGGATCCGCGCCCGGACCGGGCTGACGTCGACGATCGTCGCGGTCATCGCCAGCGTGCTCGCCTATGCCCTGCAGGGCCTCGGGCTCGACGGCCAGACGCCGGCCAACCTCGTCACGTACGGCGTGGTGTTCGCGGTGCTCGCCCTCGGCGGGTGGTACGCCGTCCGCCGGCTCGCGCGCGACGCGGACCCGATCCTGTACCCAACGGCGGTGCTGCTCGGCGGGCTGGGCCTCGCGATGCTCTACCGACTGATGACGGCGCGCGAGCACCCCGAGTTCGCGACCGAACAGGCGGTGTGGCTCGCGATCGGGCTCGGCGTGCTGGTCGCCACGCTGGCGTTGGTCCGGGACGTCCGGCAACTCGACGCGTACACGTACACGATCGGCCTGCTGGGAATCGTGCTCCTCTTGTTGCCGATCGTGCCGAAGATCGGCACCGAGATCAACGGCGCGCGCCTGTGGGTGAACCTCGGGTTCATCACGTTCCAGCCCGCCGAAGCCGGACGCATCCTGATCGTGATCTTCCTCGCGAGCTATCTCGGCCAGCGACGCGAGCTGCTCGCGACCGGCGTCGGCCGATTCGGTCTGCCGCGCGTGAAGGACCTCGGCCCGATCATGCTCGCATGGGGCGCGTCCCTGCTCGTGTTGTTCCTCGAACGAGACATGGGCGCGTCGCTCCTGCTGTTCGGCGTGTTCATCGTGATGCTCTGGGTCGCGACCGGCCGATGGGCGTACCTGGTGCTCGGGTTGATCCTGTTCGCGATCGGCGCGTACATCGGCTACCTCGCGTTCTCGCATGTGCAGGTTCGCGTCGACGCGTGGCTCCACGCGATGGACCCCGGCAAGGTGAACGACGAGGGGTATCAGCTGTCGCAAGGATGGTTCGCGCTCGCCTCCGGCGGCATGGTCGGCACCGGTCTCGGGCTCGGCTCGCCGACGTTGATCCCCTACGTCGGCAGCGACTTCATCCTGGCCGCGTTCGGCGAGGAGCTCGGGATGCTCGGCGTCTCAGCGATGCTCTTGCTCTACCTCGTGGTCGTCGGACGGGGCTTGCGGATCGCCGTCGAGCGCCACGACAGCTTCGAGAAGCTGCTCGCCGTCGGGATCACGACCGTGCTCGGGCTGCAGGTGTTCGTGATCGCAGGTGGTGTCCTGCGCCTGATCCCGCTCACCGGTGTGCCGTTACCGCTCGTGAGCTACGGGGGGACGAGCCGGGTCGCATCTGCCGTCGCGATCGCGCTGCTGCTGCGCACCTCGGCCGGGCCGTGGATCCGGCGCAGACGCGAGCCGGCCAAGCAGCCGGCCGACGCCGAGGCGGTGACCGCCTGATGGACCGCCAGATCCGCCGGCTCGGGATCGCGTTCGTCGCGCTGTTCGCGGTGCTGTTCGCGCAGGTCGCCTACGTGCAGGTGGTCGCGGCCAACCGGATCGCGAGCGAGCCGGCGAACGCCCCGCGTCAGATCAAGGCCGAGT
>DASYOY010000100.1:0-3650 GCA_036007245.1 Actinomycetota bacterium
GCGCACCGGTGGTTCCGCTCGGCGTGGCTAGCCGTGTGAGCGTCTGTGCGGAAGAAAGGCCGAGTTCGTCCGACCACCATCCTTTGTTCCCTCTTAACCCTCGCTTCGCAGGCGCTTGGATCGCGCTTCTCTAGCGTCACCGTCGGAGACTCCGCAGGAAGGAGCGAGCGATGAGGAACAAGCGATCGGCGGTGCTCACGGCGGGCGGGCTGGCAGCGTCCTTCATGGCCGGCGCGGCGGCGGTGACGTTCCACTGGGGGATGGGCACGTCCTCAGCGTCGACCGTGGCGTCGGCGCCAATCTCGGTGAAGCCGTCCAAGCCCTTGAAGCCCATCGTGAAGCACCGCACCATCGTGATCCATCGCAAGGCGCCGTCTCCACCGCCGGCGGCGGCGACCCCTCCGGCGTCGCAAACCGTTGTGATCCCAGCGCCTGCGGTTGCGCCGACGACGACGTCGAAGTCGGTCACCACCACGGGCGGCAGCGCGACCACCGGTGGCGAGAACGAGCACGAGCACGAAGGATCGGACGACTGATGCCCGAGACGCGGCCGCCCGCGAAGCGGCGAGCGAGCCGGGGCGCGGTCCGAGCGTGGGCGTGGATCCTCGGCACGTTCAGCTTCCTCGCGCCCTGGGTGATCCTCGGTCTGTCGCCAAAGCCTCCCGCCGCCGCCGCCCCGACGAGGGCGCCGAAGCCCTCGGCGCCCCCGCAGCGGCCAGTCGTGATGGTGGTCACGAAGAAGATCATCGTGACGGCGCCCACTGCGCCATCGGTGCCCGTACGCACCACCACCGGTTCGGCACCGATCAACTACGTCTACGCGCCCGCGCCCGCCGCGCCCGTCGCGGTCTCGTGCGGCACCCACCCCTGCTAGCGCGAAGGAGACCCGATGAAGCCACCGGTCCGGCACTCGTTCACGACCATGGGGACCGTCGTCACGCTGATCGCGCCGCACGCGACGGGGGAACGGACCTTCCGGCGCGCTGCCGAGACTGCGGAGCATGTCTTCCGGCGCGAGGACCGTCGGTTCTCGCGGTTCCGGCCGGACAGCGAGCTGTCGCGCGTCAACGCCGCCGCCGGGCGATGGGTCCAGGTGTCACGTCCGTTCGCGATCTTGACCGAGCGATCGCTCCGGGCAGCTGAGGAGACCGACGGGTTGTTCGACCCGACCGTGCTTCCCGCGCTTGCCGCCGCCGGCTACGACCGGGACTGGGCGGAGGTGGAAGCGCGCGGCGACGAGGAGGACGAGGAACTCGCGGCGATCCGTCGCGAGTTCACCGCGTTGATGATCAAGCACAGCACCGCGTGCGGCGCGTGGCGCGAGATCGAGCTCGACGGTCGGAACCTGCGCATCCCCGAGGGAGCCGCGCTCGACTTCGGAGGGATCGCGAAGGGCTGGACCGTCGATCGTGCGGCCGGCAAGCTCCCCAACCTCGGCTGGGCGATCGTGAACGCGGGGGGAGACCTCCGCGTCGTCGGGACGCCTCCCCGCGCCCTGGACGTTGGCATCGAGGATCCATACGACGCGAACGTCGAGGCGCTCCGGCTCGGGCTCTCCGCCGGCGCGCTCGCAACCACGTCGGTCACTGTTCGCGCGTGGGGCCAGGGCAACCACCATGTGATCGACCCCCGAACCTCGCTTCCGGCGATGACCGACGTCGTGCAAGCCACCGTGTGGGGCGAAACGTGCGCCGACGCCGAGGTGTGGTCGAAAGCCGCGCTGCTGGGCGGTCCCGAGATCTTGGCCCGGGTCTCGGCGAGCCTCGTCCTGTCGAGCGGCGAGGTGGTCACGAACCTGCCGGCCGCCGGTGACGAGCAGGTGCCCGCGTGATCGAGTGGAACATCATCCGCGCGGCCGGGATCGGCGCCTATCTGATGCTGTGGGCATCGGTCACGTGGGGACTCGTTGCGACGACGTCCCTGTTCGGTAAGCGGGTACCGAAGGCGACGAGCGTGGCGCTGCATCAGGCGTTCTCGACACTCGGGCTCCTGCTGCTCATCACACATCTTGGCGTGCTCTTGGTCGACAGCTTCATGCCGTTCGCCTGGCTCGATCTGGTGATCCCGCTACGCGCGACCTATCGACCGGTCGGGGTGGCGTTCGGGATCGGGGCAATGATGCTGATGTCCGTCGTGTTGCTGACCTCATGGTTCCGCAAGCAGGTCAAGCCGACGTTGTGGCGTCGGTTCCACGCCCTGTCCGTGCCGGCGTTCTCGCTGGCACTCGCGCACGGGTTCATGACCGGAACCGATTCGCCGCGGCCCACGATGTTCTGGTTCTACCTCGCGACGACGGCGATCCTGTTGTTCCTCGTCCTGCTCCGTTCCATGACGGCGGGGCTGCGCGCAGCCCGACGAACGCCGGCGCCTGCGGCGGTGCCGCTCCGACTGGTCGGCGATGTGGCCGAACAACGATCAGCGTAGAGAGGAACGGTCGCGTCGCACCTCATCGAACGGTGCGAGTACGACGCACCCGTTGGCGATCGAAGTGCGAGAGCGGAGGCGTGACCCGTCCACGCCGCGAGCGCGATCCCGTCCGCGCCTCTGGCATGCAACCCAGACTTGACAAGTGGTCCAGTGCACGTCTTCTAGCTTTCGATCGGATGGATCGTTCACGTTCTCCCCAAGATGCGGTGCGGCCTTCGCCGTAGAGCCGCTTGTCCACGAGCAGCGCAAGATCGTGACCGTCGTGTGGCTGCGACCTCACCGACTCGACCGCCCTCGGCGAAAGCTTGGACCCAGAGCGGCTTCGTGCAGTTCTGGCTCGGTATCTCGAGCGGATGAAGGGGATCGTTGACCGGCATGCGCTTGACCGCCTCGACGAAGCCGACGACTGGGCAAGGCCTCCAGCGAGTACGGCGGTTAGGATGATGCCTTCACGCAGGCGCTCGGGCGTCAGGTCCGGGCGAAGATTCTCGCTCGACGAGGTGAATACCCAAGCCGTACGGGTAGCTCGCGAGGCGCAAGCGATCCTCGGAAGCACCGATTTCCTGAACGGTCAGAGGGACGCGAGCTCGCTGAGGTTCTCGCCTCACCAAGATGCCGAACGAGGCGAGCGCTGTGCTCGCCAACGCATTCGGCTGCTACGAGCGAAAGGGCGACCAGACGTCGGCGCAACTGGTCAGCGGTCGGATGGCTGCGCTGACGGGGGCGTAGGCCTGATCACGGCGGCACCGTTCTGAAGGCGCACCTTCGACCACCAACAGTTGCTGCTCAGAAAGTGCGAGAGGGGAGACTTGAACTCCCACGGCCTTTCGGCCACTGGATCCTAAGTCCAGCGCGTCTACCAATTCCGCCACTCTCGCGTGGCTCTTGTGGTCGAGCCTACAGGTGAGGTGAGCGGGAACTCACGCGCTGTGACCGAACGATGAGAACGCGGCGCGCGGCATCCGCGTGAGGAATCCGTCGAGGCTCGCAACAAGCCCCGCGGCAACATCGGCTCCGTCGCGATGGCTGACGGCCATCGCCCATCGGCCTCCGAGGTCGAAGGACACGACCGGTTCCTGATCGAGCAGCCACACCATCATCCGTTGGTCCACGACCGCGCTGGCGAACCGAAGATCGTCCGTCCGGACGCGCCAGACCCGATCGAACTCGTCGGACTCGAGGGCCAGTTCCTGATAGAGCTCGCGTTCGTCCAACGACAGATG
>DASYOY010000101.1:0-3506 GCA_036007245.1 Actinomycetota bacterium
GATCTCGTCTCGATGTCGCGATTCGTGCTGGTTGTCTTCCCCGCGTTCTGGGGGATCGCTGAGTGGTGCCGCCGGCGCTGGGTGTATGTGACCTGGGTCGGCGTGTCGACGGCGTTGCTCGCATGGCACGCGGTGCTGTTCATGTCTTGGCGACCGATCTTCTGACGTCAGCTAGACCGAAGGTCGTCGAAGCCCGGCGCGGGCGCGAACGCCAGAGTGACCGCGGCGGGATCCTCGGCGACCGGACGGATCTTCGCGGGGTCGGCCTGCCCGAGGAACCTGCCGGCCTCCATCAGATATGGCAGCTTCTCGGGATCGAAGCCCATCATCCGCGTGATGGTGACGTCGGCCGCGACCGGATCGTCGGCGACGATCACCGCGCCGAGCGGCGCGGGCGTCCCGGAGATCGGGCCGTCCCCTTGCATGCCGACGATGCCGTCCGCGATCACCAGGTCGGGCCGCACGGTGGCCGCGATGTCGAGGATCGACGCGTCGATACCCTGCCAGTGCAGGATGTTCTTCGGCCAGCCGTACATGCGACCGGGCAGGCACCCGAAGCAGTTCTTCAACGAGAGCGTGACGCCGGCCCAGTGGTGGGTCTTGACCTTGGGCATCGACACGACGACGTCGGCAGACGTGATCGCGGTCGGCAACCACAGGGTGCCGAGTTGGGTGTACGCCGCTGCGAGGGGGACCTCCCCGGCGCGTGCAACGTTGAGATCGACGAAGGATGCGCCGGCGTCGCGCAGATGGCTCGCGAGTCCCGACGCCTCGACCACGTAGCCGGTGTCGCGGCGGTGGCCGGGGCCCTCCGCGACGACCACCTGCGCGGCGCCGAGCCGTCGCAGAGCGGCCACCGATGCCGCGACGAGCCGTGGGTCGGTATTGATGACGGCGCCGGGGTCGTACTCGACCATGTTCGGCTTCAGCACAACGCGAGCCCCCTTGACGT
Organism: Actinomycetota bacterium; assembly: GCA_036007245.1. Taxonomy (GTDB): domain Bacteria; phylum Actinomycetota; class UBA4738; order UBA4738; family HRBIN12; genus AC-51. Next base: position 953 of record DASYOY010000101.1, read on the forward strand.
CGGCACCGATCGCCCGGAGCCCGCCGAGGACGACGTTCTCGAGATCTCCGTCGTACGACGACGCCTGGAGGACCGCGACCTGCGCGGTGCCCGGCGGAGCGAACGCGCTGTGGTCCCAGGGCTCGGGGCGTTCGCGGCCCCGCAGCTCGACGCCGACGGCCGCCGCCACGCCGAACGCCGCGATCGTTCCGGCCGAGCGCCCGAGGAACCGCCGGCGCGAGATCGCGTGGTCGGAAGGCGTTCGCACGCGGTCTTCGGCGGTCATGGCGTGAAAACCTCCAAGGGCTGATCGCGGAGCGCGAGCACGGCCCACGCGAGCGACGCGGTGTCCGCCTCCGGGTCTCCGAGGGAACGATGCGAGGCGACCGCGACGCGTGCCGCAGGCTGCGCCGAGTCGCCGAGCACCTGCAGCGCGACGGTGGCCGTTGCGAGCGACAGCAGCCCACTCGCTTCCGCTCGCCATCGGCTCCGCAACACGCGGGCCCCCCGCGCGACGGCCGTCGCGTCGCGGCCGTTGATGCCCAAGAGCGCGATGGACGTGGTCTGCACGTACGGCTGCAAGTTGACCCCGTTGACCGTGCGCGTGCCGTAGTTCCAGCCGCCGCCCGCGCACTCACGTTGTCGAAGCATCTCGATGCCGTCGTCGATCCGAGCCGTCGCGGTCGGGCGGAGCGAACGGAGCGCGAGCACGCCCCACGCGGTCGGCTCGACCCACCCGTAGGCGCCGAGGGTCCACGGCCAGCCCCGAGGCGACGCGTTCGGATCGATGTCGTTGGCGACGGTCGCGACGACGTGATCGAGGGCCGCCGTTTGCTCGACGCCGGGATGCATCGCCAGTGCGGCGAGCGCGGTGCGGTCCGACGCCGCGGCGCCCGCGACCAGACACACGCGGCCGTCGTCGCCGACCTGGTCGGCCAGCCACGTTCGTGCGCCGTCGTCATCGAGCGCGAGCGCGACCAGCGCGGTCGCCTCCGGCTCCGATGCGCCGCCCGGGACCGAGCCGACGCCGCCGTCTGGGTTGCGCCGAGCACGCAGCTGCGAGAGCGGATCCATCCCCACGCTGGACATCATCGGCGCCTCATGCGCGCACATACACCGATCCGTGATCGGTGTGCAGCACCTGCCGCCACCCCGGATCGTCCCCGATCACCGACAGGAGGCCCGTCGATTGATCCGGATCGAGCACGAGGACCTGGATGTCCCATCGATCCAGGATCGCTTGCCACCCAGCCTTTCCGGCCGAAACGGACAGATAGTCGTCCCAGGTCGACTTCGGGAAGATCTCGATCCGAGGATCGACGGCCACGGGGAGACGCGGCGCTCGATATTCGCTCCACGACGCGTACAGCTCGTCGACGAAGGCATGCGACCCCGGCGGCACGCTCGCGGCCGCCGCATCGATGAGGTCGGTCGGCGCGTAGCTCAGGCCGTCGGGCCCACCCGTCGTGGGATCGGTTCCGAGGTGGGTGGTGGCGGCGCCGAGGGTGAGCAGGACCAGGCTGCCGATCACGATCGCGTTGATCGGAGATCGGTCGGACTCGGAACGGGCCCGATCGGGCTCTTGCAACAGCCCCGCCACGACCACGGGTGCGTATAGACCCCACCAGACGACGCCCCGGATCGCGAGCAACCCCAGGAAGGCGAACGCCCCGAGCTCCAGCAGCGGGATCCAGCCGGCCGGAGGTCTGCGGCGGGCGAGGTAGGCAGCGATCGCGAACATGGTCAGGAAGAAGAACCGGCCGGTCCACGTATGGATCGAGGGCGGCCCCCATTCGGCGACCTGATGCGAAACCACCGGATGCGTCGACAGATCCCAGACATAGCTCCAGACCTGGAGCCCGAACGGACCGATGAAGCTCGCGACGAGGGCGGCGGCCGCCGCCAGTGCGTCCGTCCGCGCAAGCGACGGAGACGTCCGGCGATCCTGGAGCCATGCGAACAGCAGCAGCACGAACACCAGGGGGAAGCTCCCGTGGAGATTCGTCCACGGGATGACGGCGACCGGGATCAACCACAGCCCGCGAGGATGTGCCGCGCGGCGAGCGAGCAGCCAGACGCAGAAGACGAACAGAACGAAGGCGAACTGCTGCGGCCGGAGCTGGTCGACGATCTCTATCCCCGTGAGCCACCCGGCGATCGTGAGCAAAGCGGCTGCGCGACGGGAGGCGCCCATCTCATGGCATGCGAGATAGAGGAACAACACCACGCCGAACACCAGCAACCCTCGAAGCACCAGCACGGCCGTCCACCCGCCGACCTGCTGGGTCAGCCCGAGCAGGACCTGCGCACCCCACTGTTGGTTCAGCCACGGCTGCCCCGCCTGCGTGAAGGTGAACGTGTCGATCCGGGCGACTTCGTGCGACCCGAGCATGTCCTGCCCCGCCCTGATCTGGTAGGCGAGGTCGATCGCCATCGTGCGCGTCAAGAACGTGACGATGACCGGCACCAGCAGGCCGACCGCGACCCACGCATCGTCGATCGACGGCCAGCGCCGGCCGGGTTCCCGAGCCGGTCGCGTCGACATCGCCCAGGAGCGTACGACGCCGTTCGGCGT
>DASYOY010000102.1:0-31308 GCA_036007245.1 Actinomycetota bacterium
TGGGTCACGGGCATCGGCACCGACGGCAACCGGCGCGAGGTGTACCTGTATCACGTCGTGGACAACGAGGAGACGTGGGGTCGCGACGGGGCGCAGGCCGTAGTGTGGCAGACGGCGATCAACCCCGTGGTGGCGCTCGAACTGTTGTCGACCGGCGCTTGGTCGGGGGCCGGCGTCCTCGGTCCCGAGGCCTTCGCGGCCGATCCCTTCCTCGACCTGCTGACCGCGTACGGCTCTCCATGGGGGATGGAGGAGCGAACCCCCGCCTGATCGAAGCCCTCAGACGGGCCGGATGCGGTTCAGGGCACCGGCTCAGGTCGGCCACGCAACCGTCCGAAGCCTTCCAGGTACCCCTCGCGACGGGAAGGCAGACGATGGCACGGGCGATGGAGACCGCCCCTCGAGACGACGACGACCTGTTCGGTCGCGTTGCAGCGCACCTTGAACCGGGTCCGCTCCTCGAGGCCACCCCGGAGTGCCTCGTCGTCACGCGCGGCAACGGTCAGATCGTGTACGCGAACCACCGCGTGCAGTCGCTGACCGGCTTCGCCCGCGACGAGCTCGTCGGCGGCACGATCGAGCTCCTCGTCGCGACCGATCTCCTCGGCCTCCCGCCGGAGGCGCGGGTCGAGGCGCTGTGCCGCCGCAACAACGGCGAGCAGTTCCCGGTCGAGGTCAACGTCGGTGCGATCGACGCCGGTGAGCCGCTTCTGGTCGTCACGCTCCGCGACCTGTCCGAGCTCCAGGCGGGACGCGACGCGCAGTTCGAGGCCGAGGCGAAGTACCGTGCCCTCGTCGAGCACATCCCCGCGGTCGTCTACCTCGACCCGGTGGACGAGGACGACACCTCCATCTACGTGAGTCCGCAGATCCGCGACCTGATCGGGATCGAGCCGGACGAATGGCTCACCGATCCCTACTCGTGGCGCCGCCACGTGCACGTGGACGACATCGACCGGGCGTGGGAGGAGTATCAGGCGGCGTACAACGGACACACGCCGCTCAACCACGAGTACCGGATGGTCAACGAGGACGGGACCGTGCGATGGGTGCTCGAGCAAGCGTTCCCGATCGACGACGAGAGCGGCAACCCCTGGCTGATCCAGGGCGTGATCTTCGACATCACCGAGCGCAAGAACGCGGAGGAGCAGGTCGCGTTCCTCGCGTATCACGACAAGCTGACCGGTCTGCCGAACCGCGCGCTGTTCGAGGAGATGTTGGAGAACGCGATCGCGCGGGCCCGGCGCAACGACGCCGCCGTCGGCGTCCTGTTCCTGGACCTCGACAACTTCAAGATGGTGAACGACACGCTCGGCCACCACTCCGGCGACCTCCTGCTCGCCCAGCTCGCCGACCGGCTGCGGACGTGTACGCGCGACACCGACCTCGTGGCCCGTCAGGGCGGCGACGAGTTCCTCCTGTTGCTCGCCGATCTGGCGCGCGAGGAAGACGCCGCCGAGCATGAGGCGCTCGCGACCCCCGAGGTGGTCGCGAATCGGGTGCGCGCTGCGCTCGCCGAGCCGTTCGACCTCAACGGGACCCAGTTCCTCGCCGCCGGCTCGATCGGCATCAGCCTGTTCCCGCACGACGCCCAGGACGCCGAAACGCTGATGAAGAACGCCGACGCGGCGATGTACAAGACGAAGCGGACCGAGCCCGGCAGCTTCACCGTCTTCACGACCGGCGACCTCGACCCCGCGCAGCAGTTCTCGCTCACGACGCGGCTGCGCGAAGCCGTCAAGGAAGAGCGGTGGGTGCTGCACTGGCAGCCGATCGTCGACGTCGCGACCGGGCAGATCGAATCGCTCGAGGCGCTGATCCGCTGGCGCGACCCGAAGGGCGGCCTCGTCCCGCCGATGGAGTTCATCCCGCTGGCCGAGGAGCTCGGGCTGATCGAGGCGATCGGCGACTGGGTGCTCGCGGAGCTCGTCCGCCAACAATCGGAGTGGCGCGATCAGGGACTGGACCTGCGGCTCGGGTTCAACCTGTCGCCTCGGCAACTCTGGTCGGCGCGCCTGGCCGAGAAGGTCATGGCCGCGATGCGGGCCGGCGGCGTCGATCCGAACCGCATCGTGGTCGAGATCACGGAGTCGACCGCCATGGCGGATCCCGACCGGACACAGAAGATCCTCTCGGAGCTGCACGCCTGGGGATTCACGCTGGCCTTGGATGACTTCGGGACGGGCTACTCGTCGCTCGCCCGGCTCAAGCACATGCCGGTCGACGTGCTGAAGATCGACCGCGCCTTCGTCCACGAGGTGAACAACGACATCTCACAGGCGAGCATGGTCCGCGCCATGATCCAACTGGCGCAAGGTCTCAACATGATCCCGCTCGCGGAGGGCGTCGAGACGCCCCAGGAATATGAGTTCTTGCGGGCCAACGGGTGTCGGCTGGCGCAGGGCTTCTTGTTCTCCAAGCCGGTCTCGGCCGAAGAGGTGCCCGCCCTCGCGGCGCGCACCGAGGGCCTGCTGCCCGTAGCGTCCAGCGGCTGACTCGTAAGCTTCTCCGCCGTATGCGGCGCCTGGTGATCCCTGTGCTTGCGGTCGTACTCGCCGCGCTCGCCGTTGCCCCGGCCGCGAGCGGCGCCGCGGAGCCGACCGTGCGCGATGTCGGGCCGATGGTCGGGTTCCGCCGCTACGAGTCCAGCTACACGATCGACGTGGCCGACGTGAACGGCGACGGCTGGGACGACGTGCTGATCGGGCACCACGGGTCGCGCCCCGCCGAGCTGTTCATGAACCAGGTGCTCGACGGCCGCTCGATCGGGTTCGAGCCCGTGCACCAGTTCGTCGACTCGATCCACGGGCGACCCGACCGACACGGCTGCATCTGGGGCGATCCGAACCTCGACGGGTTGCTGGATCTCGTGTGCGCGAAAGGTGCGCAGCAGGGGCAGGGCCATAAGAAGTGGAACGAGCTCTGGATCCAAGGCCCCCCGGGCACCTGGACCGACGAAGCCCATGCGTGGGGGATCGAGGATGTCTGGGGCCGCGGCCGGCACCCGGATTGGATCGACCTGAACCACGACAAGTACCCGGACCTGTTCATGGGCAACGACGAACCGCGATACGACAGCCACACGACGCCCAACCGCACCTACGTGAATGTCGGCGGCACGCATTTCAGGCAGGTGGACCTCGGTATCACGAAACAGGATGGGTCGTCGTGCGAGCAGACGGTCGACATCAACCACGACGGTTGGGACGACCTGCTGCTGTGCGGTGACAAGCGCACGATCCTGTACGTCCGCAAGGGCGATCGGTTCGTCGACGAGGATGCCCGCTACAACGTGCCGCCGGAGCCGATCGTGAACGGCGCGCAGATCACCGACGTGTCGGGCGACGGGATCCCCGACCTGATCCTCGTGTCGCTGCACCGACTCACCGTGCAGCTCGGCACCGCCAACGGGTCGTTCGGCTCGCCGGTGCTGTCGATGCCGATGGGTCACGGCCACGGGCTCGCGATCGGCGACGTGAACGGGGACGGCTCGCCTGACATCTACGCGGTCGACGGATGCAAGAACCGCGTCAACCAGCCGGACATCCTGTTGCTGAACAGCGGGAACGGGCGGGATTGGACACAGCTCGCGCTGCCGCCGTTGCCGCCCGGCCCGCTCGCCGGCTGCGGGGACACCGCGGCGATGCTCGACTTCGATCACGACGGCGCGATGGACATCGTGGTGCTCAACGGGGGCGGCAACGACCAGCCGCTCGATCTGAATGGGCCCGATCAGCTGCTGACCCTTGGGAACTGGCAGCCGCTACGGTGACGGCGTCGGTGACGCCGACTGCGTTGGCGTCCCGAACGAGGACCACGGCTCGGGCTGCTGCCACGGCCACGGGTTCAAGATCAGCGGCGGTAGCGGCTGCTGGTTGAAGTCGAAGGCCTTGTTGATCGGGTTCGCGACCGCGTCGCGCACCGTCGGTCGCGAGTCCGGGCGCCCGTCGGTCTTGGGGTTCAGGCGCTGGCCGCCGGTGAACCGATCCTCGATCAGGCGCAGGTAGGAATCGAACGACAGCACCGTGTGGTCGATCGCGCCGGCCCGCGCCCACGGGCTGATCACGAGCGCCGGAACCCGCAAGCCGTAGCCGTTGCCGTCGATCTGTGGCGGCATGACGTGGTCGTAGAACCCGCCCCAGTCGTCCCACGTGAGGAAGATCGCGGTCGAGTCCCAGTCGGGGCCCTGCATGACCGCGTTGATCAAGCGAGTGACGTAGGCCATCCCGGTGCGCGTCGTCGACGGGCTGTTCGGGTGCTCGCTCGTGGCGGCGGTCGGGAAGATCCATGCCACCGAGGGCAACGAGCCGTTCGCGGCCGACGCGAGGTAGTCGTTCACCGGACGGATGTTGTCGCCGACGCCGTTGGCCCGCTCGCCGTCGGAGAAGCTGGTGAACCCCGGGAGCACGTTGCGATTGCTGGTCGTCTCGTATGTGCGGCCCTCCGGGGCCAGGCACGTTGCCTGTCGCCAGCAGGTGCTGTTCCCCACGTACGTTCGCCACGACACGTGGTCCTTGTCGAGGAGCCAGGTCACGTCCGTCCATGCATAGATGGGACGTTCCCCGTAGTCCCACCGATGGTTGTCTCCCTTCAGGCTCACATCGCTGACGCAGGACATGGGATCGGTCGTCGGGCAATACGCGGACCAGCCCGACACGAGGAACAGGTGCGAGGGCATCGTCCAGGAGTCGACCGACGCGAACATGTGATCGTCGAGCGTGAAATGGTCGGCGTAGGACCAGTAGTTCGGGATGTCGGCGCGCGTGAGCGTGCTCATCACGTCGGGCTGACCCTGCGGGCCAAGTCGCTGGCCGCACACCGGCTGGTTCGGAGTGACCCAGCATTTGTTCGGGTCGGCGGGGAGCGAATAGATGAAGCCGTTCATCTGCCCGTTGTTCATGTCGCGGACCGCCGAGGCGTTCGTGTGGGGTCCGCCGTCGAACGTGTAGGCCTTCGTTCGATACGGCGGGACGCACTTCCCGCCCTGGTACGGATCCGGCGCGCACACCGAGAACGAGCCGTCGGGGTTGGTCGGGATGCCGTCTGCGCCGGGGTAGGTCCCGAAGTAGTGATCGAAGCTGCGGTTCTCCTGGACGATGAAGATCAGGTGCTTGAGCGTCTTCAGGCCGTGCGCCTGCGTCGTCGGTGTCGGGCTCGAGCTTGAACTCGAGCTCTGCGTCTGTGACGACGAGGTCGTGCTCGCGGCCGTGCAGGCGATGGCGAGCACGAGCACGCCGGCAAGTACGAGACGAAAAGCGGAACGCATCGGCCGCGGAGTGTACCGACGGGCGAGGCCTTAGAAGGAGGGGTAGGGCTCCTTCTGCTTCCACGGCCACGGGTCGAGGATCAAAGGCGGATCCGGCTTCTGGTTGAAGTCGAACGCGTGCGCGAGCGAGTTCGCCGTCTTCTCGCGCACCGTCGGCCGGCTGTCGGGCCGGTCCATGGTCTTGGGGTCGAGGCGGGCCCCGCTCAGGAAGCGGTCCTCGATGAACTTCGCATAGGAGTCGAACGACAGCACGGTGTGGTCGATGGAGCCCTGCTTGGCCCACGGGCTGATCACCAATCCTGGGACGCGCAGTCCGTAGCCCATCGCATCGAACTTCTTCGGCATGACGTGGTCGTAGAACCCGCCCCAGTCATCCCAGGTGAGGAAGATCGCGGTCGAGCCCCACTCCGGACCCCGCATCGCGGCGTTGATCAGGCGGGTCACGTAGGCCATCGCGGTGCGGATCGTGCTCGGGCCGCCGGGGTGGTCCGAGACATTGGCTGCGGGAGCGATCCACGCGACGTCGGGAAGGGTGCCGTCGGCCGCGGCCGAGAGATAGTCGCTGTCCGGCAGGATGTTGTCGTCCCAGCTGCCGCCGTCGCCCTGGCGGTCCGCGAAGCTCGAGAACCCGGGTAGCGGGTTCCGGTTGTAGCTCGTCGCGTAGTACTTGCGCCCGGTGGACGGGCACGGCGGCGCCTCGCAGGTGTCGTTGCCGACGTAGTAGCGCCACGACACGTGCTGCTCATCCATCAGCCACGTCAGGTCGGTCCAGGCATAGACCGGCCTCTTGCCGTAGTCCCACCGCAGCGTCGGGCTGCTCAGGTTGATGTCGGTGTGGCAGGACATCGGGTCGGTCGAGTTCGAGCACGCCGCCGACCACTCCGAAACGAGGAACAGGTGCGACGGGAGCGTCCACGAGTCGACCGGCGCGAACATATGGTCCTGCAGGGTGTAGTGGTCGGCGTAGGCCCAGTAGTTGGGGATCGCCGCGCGCCGCTGGGTGCTCATCACGTCGGGCTGACCCTGGGGCCCGAGCTGCACGTTGCAATCGGGCAACGTCGGCGTCGTCCAGCACTTCGTGGGGCGCGGCGGGAGCGAGTCGATGAAGCCGTTCATCTGGCCGCCGTTGACATCGCGGACGGACGCCACGTGGTTGTGCGGGCCGCCGTCCTGGTCGATCGACCGTGTGATGTAGGGCGGCATGCACTGTCCGCCCTGGAACTTGTCGGGCACGCACACGGCGAACGATCCGTCGGGGTTGGTCGGGATCCCATCGGCTCCCGGATAGGTCCCGAAGTACTGATCGAAGCTGCGGTTCTCTTGGACGATGAAGATGAGGTGCTGGAGCTTGTCCATCCCGGTCGCGTTCGCGAGCGACGACGTCGGCGAGGGCCCGCCGCTCGTCGTCGACGTCGTGGTGGACGACCCGGTGCATGCCACGGCGACGACCGCGACGGTCAGGAGGACGAGCGACGCACGGCGCACGAACATGGGCGCGGAGTCTACCGGCGCGCGTTCAAGCCAACGGATGCGACCGCTCGGGTTGTGCGGCGTGGCCGACGCTGTCTCAGAACGACGGCCACGGTTCGGGGACCTTCCACGGCCACGGCTTCATGAGCAGCGGTGGACGCGGCTTCTGCGTGAAGTCGAACGCGTTCTCGACGCCGTTGGCGTGGGCGTCGGGCACGTTGGGTCGCGAGTCGGGCCGGCCGTCGGTCGCCGGGTCGAGGCGCTGGCCCCCGAGGAACCGGTCCTCGATCAGCTTGAGGTAGCTGTCGAACGACAGCGTGGTGTCGTCGACGTACCCCTTCTTCGCGTAGGGGCTGATCACGAGGCCGGGCACGCGGAGGCCGAAGTTCTGGCCGTCCAGCCGTGGCGGCACGACGTGGTCGTAGAAGCCGCCCCAGTCGTCCCAGGTGAGGAAGATCGCGGTCGTGTCCCAGTCAGGCCCCGACATGATGGCGTTCACCAATCGGGTCACGTAGGCCATGCCTTCGCGCGGCGTCGACGGACCACCGGGATGCTCGCTCACGTTGGACGGCGGCCCGACCCAAGCCACCTGGGGGAGTGTGCCCTTCGCCGCGGCGTCGCGGAGATCGTTCACGGGAACGACGTTGTCGCGGACGCCCGAGGATCGCTCCCCGTCCCAGAAGCTCGTGAACCCTGGGAGCGGGTTCCGCGACATGAGCGTCGCGTACCCCTGGCGCCCGGGCTTGGCCGGATGGCACGGGTGGGCGTCCCAACAAGTGTCGTTGCCGACGTAGTAGCGCCACGTGATGCCCGCCTTGTCGAGGAGCCACGTCACATCGGTCCACGCGTAGATCGGCTTCTGCCCGTAGAGCCACTGACGGCCCTGCGTCCCGAGGTTGATGTCGGTCTGACAGCTCATCGGGTCTTTCGGGTTCGGACAGAACGCCGACCATCCCGACACGAGGAACAGGTGCGACGGCAGCGTCCACGAGTCGACGGGCCCGAACATCGCGTCTTGCAGGACGAAGTTGTCGGCGTACGACCAGTAGTTGGGGATCGCCTTGCGGGGCAGGGTGCTCATGACGTCCGGCTGATGCTGTGGTCCGAAGTACATCGGGCAGTTCCCGCGCGTGGGCTCGACCCAACAGCGCCCCGGCCGGTCCGGCATCGTGGCGATAAAGCCATCCATCTTGCCGCCGTTCACGTCGCGGACCGCGTCGGCGTGGCGATGTGGACCGCCGTACTGATCGACCGCGTTGCTCACGTATGGCTTCATGCACTGCCCGCCCTCGAACTTGTCGGGCACGCAGACCGAGAAGCTGCCGTCGGCGTTGGTCGGGATCCCGTTCGCCCCCGGGTAGGTGCCGAAGTAGTGATCGAACGAGCGGTTCTCTTGAACGAGGAAGATCAGATGATCGAGTTTGAAGATGCCTTGCGGCGCGGCGCTTGATGAAGCGGTCGCCGGGTCGCTCGAGGTGTGACCGGCAGTGCATGCGGCGGCCCCGGTGATGACGATGAGCAGGATCGCGAGCGCGCATCGTGTGCAACGGGGGCACATGCGCGGCGGAGTGTAGCAGCGGCCTGTGGGCCGCGGGGGGTCGTTCGGTACGATGCCCGCCCATGAGCCGCCGCTACGACGCCGCCGAGATCGAGCCGCGCTGGATCGATCGCTGGGAAGCCGAGGGCCTGTACCGGGCTGACAACGACCCGGCCGACGAGCGGCCCAGGTTCTATGCACTGGATATGTTCCCGTACCCCTCCGGCGACCTGAACATGGGCCACGCCGAGGCGTTCAGTGGCGGCGACGTCGTCGCGCGGTACCAAGCGCTGCGCGGGCGCAACGTCATGCACCCGATCGGGTGGGACGCCTTCGGGCTGAACGCGGAGAACGCCGCGATCAAGCGCGGCACGCCGCCGGCGGAGTGGACGTACGCGAACATCGAACAGCAGGCGGCGTCGTTCCGGCGGATGGGGATGTCCTTCGATTGGTCTCGGCGGGTGCAGACCTGTGACCCGGAGTACTACCGGTGGACCCAGTGGTTGTTCCTGCGGCTGTTCGAACAGGGAATGGCCTACCGCAAGAGCGCGGCGGTCAACTGGTGCCCGAAGGATCAGACCGTCCTGGCCAACGAGCAGGTGATCGGGGGTGCGTGCGAACGCTGCGGCACGCCCGTCGAGCGCCGCGAGCTGACGCAGTGGTTCTTCAAGGTCACGGATTACGCCCAGCGGCTGCTGGACGACGTCGAGCTGCTGACCGACTGGCCCGACCGCGTCGTGACGATGCAGCGGAACTGGATCGGCCGCTCCGAGGGCGCCGAGGTCACGTTCACGATCGAGGAGACCGGCGAGGACGTCACGGTCTTCACGACGCGGCCCGACACGCTGTGGGGTGCCACCTTCTTCGTGTTCGCGATCGAACATCCCGACGTCCAGCGGCTCGCGGAGCTGGGCGGGACGTGGCAAGACGTCGAGCCGCTGGTGCGCAAGGCGCAGCAGACCTCGCTGGTCGACCGCGAAGCCGCCGATACGAAGGAGGGCGTGTTCCTGGGCGTGCACGCGGTGAACCCGGTGAACGGCGAGCGGATCCCGTGCTACGCGGCGCCGTACGTGCTGATGGGATACGGCACGGGCGCGATCATGGCGGTGCCGGCGCACGACGAGCGCGACTTCGCGTTCGCGCGAGCGCACGACCTGCCGGTGCGCGTCGTGATCCAGCCGGAGAACGAGCCGCTGGCCGACGGCGACACGATGACCGAGGCGATGCCCGGCGAGGGCGTGATGGTGAACTCCGGTCCGTTCGACGGCGCCGTATCTCCCGCCTCGATCGGCAAGGTCGTCGAGTGGTTGCAGAGCGAGGGCCGCGGCCGCGCTGCGGTCAATTTCCGGCTGCGCGACTGGCTGATCTCTCGTCAACGCTATTGGGGCGCGCCGATCCCGATCGTGCACTGCCCCGACCACGGCGAGGTCGCGGTGCCGGACGACCAGCTGCCGGTGTTGCTGCCGGAGGACGTCGACTTCCAGCCCGGGGGTGAGTCGCCGCTGGCGCGGCATCCGACCTGGAAGCACGTGCCCTGTCCGATCTGCGGCGCCGAAGCGACGCGCGACACCGACACGATGGACACGTTCGTCGATTCGAGCTGGTACTTCTTCCGCTATTGCTCGCCGGGCTACGAGGGCGGGCCGTTCCGCCGCGAGGACGTCGACCGCTGGATGCCGGCGAACCAGTACACCGGCGGGGTCGAGCACGCGATCTTGCACCTGCTGTACTGCCGCTTCTTCACGAAGGCCCTCTACGACATGGGGATGGTCGGGTTCGTCGAGCCGTTCCCGCGGCTGATGAATCAGGGTCAGGTGATCTACGGCGGCGCCTCGATGTCTAAGACGAAGGGCAACATCGTCGAGCCGATGCCGATCGTCGAGCGCTGGGGCGCGGACACGATGCGGCTGATCATGCTGTTCGCCGGCCCGTTCGAGGACGACATCGATTGGAAGCTGATCTCGGGCGACCCGGACCGGCGCCCGGGAGTGCACCAGTGGCTGGGCCGTGTCTTCGCGGCGGTGGACGACGCGGTGGCGAGCGACGCGGCCGAGCCCGAGTCGTTGGTGCGGCAGACGCACAAGACCGTGAAAGGCGTCACGGACGATATGGAGCGGTTCCGGTTCAACACCGCGATCTCGAAGCTGCAGGTGTTGACGAACGAGATGCGCGCGTCGCTGGACGCCGGTTCGGGTGCACGCGACGCGGCGCGCGCGTTGGTAGTGATGCTGGCGCCGCTGGCGCCGTTCGCCGCGGAGGAACTGTGGCGGGAGGTGGTCGGGGAGGGGTCGTCGGTCCACGTCTCGTCGTGGCCGACGTATGACCCCGCCCTCGCCGCCGACGACACCGTGACGATGGTCGTGCAGGTGAACGGGAAGGTGCGCGACAAGATCGAGGTATCGGCAGGCATCTCCGACGCGGACGCCGAGGCGACCGCCCTTTCGAGCGACCGCGTCGCGCGCGCACTGGACGGACGCGAGATCGCGAAGACGATCGTGCGCGCGCCGAAGCTCGTCAACCTCGTCGTGCGCGACTGAGGCCTTCGTTCCGTCGGTGTGACGCTCCGCACTGCGTCGCGTGCCGTGCGCCCATAGCGTCGCGTTATGGACATCCGCGAACGCCTGGACGGGCTCTCGCGCGGCGAGCTCGTCGGTCTGATCGTCGTCGTGGTCGCGCTGCTCGCGGGCATCGGCCTGTGGTACACGCGGTCGTTGCCGCGGCCGGTCGACGTGGCGACCACCGCGGGGTCGGCACTGCCGGTGGTGCAAACGTCGTTCGGTGCCTCACCGGGCGCCGCGCCGGCCGTCGCCGTCGCGTCGGGGTCGGTCACCGCTTCGGCGTCGGTGAGCGCGGCGCCGACGTTGATCGTCGACGTTGCCGGTGCCGTACGGAAGCCGGGCGTGTTCGAGTTCCAGCCCGGAGACCGAGTGATCGACGCGGTCGAACGAGCGGGCGGCGCGCTCGAGAAGGCCGACCTCACGCTCCTGAACCTCGCGGCGCCGCTCACCGACGGGCAGCAGATCCTCGTGCCGAAGAAGGGCGAGACGCCGAGCGGCGCACCCGTCGCCGGCGGTGTGCCCGGCGGACCGACCGCGCTCGTCAACGTCAACTCCGCCGACGAGGCGACGCTCGAGACGTTGAACGGCGTCGGGCCCGTGCTAGCGGCCGCGATCATCCAATACCGCACGGAGCACGGCCCGTTCGCGTCGATCGATCAGCTCGACGAGGTGTCCGGGATCGGTCCGGCGACGCTCGAGGACCTCCGCTCGCAGGTGACGGTGTGACCGCTCGATGCGGGGCTGGGGCGCGCCGTTGGTCGCATCCGCGTTCTGGGCGGGACTGTTGTTGTGGGACCTCCGGCCCGCCGCGGCGACGACATGGCCGTGGTGGCTCTGGCTCCTGCTCGGGTGCGTGGCCCTCGCGGGAGCCGTTGCCGCCGCTCCCGGACGGCGGGTCAACGACCCGCTTCGCGGTGCAGGACTCACCGACGGCGATCGGCCCGCGGTAGCGGCGGTCACGTCGGCGCCTGCCGATCCGAGCCGGAGCCCGATCAAGGCGATCGCGCTCGTGTTGCTCGGGGTGATCTTGTGCGGCATCGGCTGGGCAGGGCTGGGCGCGCTCCGCGCCGATCACTCCTTGCTGCATCGACTCGCGCCGCGGACCGTGACGCTGCTCGCGACCCTCCGCGAGGACCCCGAGCTCAGCGCATTCGGCTGGCACGCGATCGTCGACATCAGCGATGTCTCCTGGTCGGGCGGCGCGGCGACGCTTCGCGAGACGACCTGGGTGAGCGGCAACGACGCGCCGCCCACGGCGGTGCGCGGCGATCAGCTCCGGATCCAGGGAACGCTGCAGATCCCCCACGACGCCGGCTTCGAAGCGACGCTGGCACACCGAGGGCTCGCGGTGAGCGTGCGCGCGATCGAGGTCGAGCGTCTCGGCGGGTCGCCCTCGCCGTTCGTACGGATGACGCAGGTCGTCCGCGCGTTCGTCGGCAGCACGATCGAACGGATCTTCCCGCCGCGCGAGGCGGGGTTGCTCCTCGGCCTCGTGCTCGGTGACGCGTCGAAGCTCGACCCCGTCACGACGCGCGACTTCCAGACCACCGGGCTTGGCCATCTCCTGGTCGTTTCCGGCGAGAACGTGGCGATGGTGCTCGCACCGGTCATGGCCTTCGCCGGCGTCTTGAAGATCGGGCCCGTCGGACGGTTCGGGATGGGGATCGGCGTGGTCGTGCTGTTCGTCGTGCTCACCGGCGCCGAGCCGTCGGTCTTGCGAGCGGGCACGATGGCCTGTCTCGCGCTCATCGGCATCCTCCTAGGCAAGCCGCGCACGACCGGTACGTTGCTCGCGGCTGCCGTCCTCGCCTTGCTGATCCTCGATCCGTGGCTCGTGTATGCGATCGGGTTCCAGCTCTCCGTTGCGGCGACGGCGGGCATGGTGATCCTGGCGACCCCGATCGCCGAACGCCTCGGGCACCTCATGCCGTCGCCGGTGGCACTGGCGGCAGGCACGACGATCGCCGCGCAGCTCGGCGTCACGCCGCTGCTGTTGTTCCACTTCCACGAGGTGCCGGGCATCACGATCGTGGCGAACCTCGCGGCGTTCCCGGCGGTTTCGCCCGCGCTGCTGCTCGGGATCGCGGCGGCAGGGCTCGGGCTCGTCTGGCTCCCGCTGGGGCACGTTGTCGCCATGGTCGCCGGGATACCGATGCGCTACCTGGAGATCGTCGCGTCGGCGCTCGCGAAGGCGCCCGTCGCGTGGGTCACGTCCAGTGGCAGTCCTCTCGTCCTCATCGGCGGCGTCGTCGTGTTCGTGGCGATCACGGCATGGCTGCGGACCGGGTGGCGACCACCTCGCCGCGCGATGGTGGCGGGGTTCGCGCTCGCACCGGTGCTGGTCTGGCAGATCGCGCTCGGCGCTGGCCCACCGAGCGGACTCACGGTGCGGGTGTTGGACATCGGACAGGGCGACTCGATCCTCATCTCGAGCCCAGCGGGCGCCACCGTGTTGATCGACGGCGGACCCGACGACGAGCTCGACGCCCAGCTGCTCGTGTCCTACGGGGTGAAGCGGCTCGACGCCGTGGTCGCGACCCATCCGCACGCCGATCACATCGGCGGCTTACCGCAGGTGTTGGCGCGCTTCCCGGTCGGAGTGTTGCTGGAGCCGGGGTGCCCCGACGACACTGCCCTACAAGCTGAGCTCCACGACGAGATCGACGCCGAGGGCATCCCGGTGCGGATGCCGCGCGCGGGCGACACCGTGAAGGTCGGCGACCTCACGTTCGATGTGCTCTCGCCGGATCGTTGTTGGGTGGATTCTCATTCAGACCCGAACAACGACTCGCTCGTACTGCTCCTGCAGGACGGTTCCGACTCGATGTTGTTCACCGGCGATGCCGAGCGCGAGGCTCAGCAGGTCTTGCTCGACACCGGTCGACTCCAGGAGGTGGATGTCTTGAAGATGCCCCATCACGCAGGTGACACGTCGTTGCCCGACTTCTTCCCGGCGGTGAGCCCAGAGGTCGTCGCGATCAGCGTCGGCCAGCCGAATCCCTACGGCCACCCGAACCCCAACGCGCTCGCCGAGGCTGAGGCGACGGGTGCCGCTATCTGGCGCACGGATGAGCACGGCACGTTGACGATCACGTGGGACGACCAGGGTGAGCCCGTGGTGACGCCGGAGCGGTAACGGCCTCGCTATCGAGCCCGCAGCACCCGCGCGCCCGCTTCGCGATCGATCCGGCAGATCGGAGATGGAGGAACGTGCGCGGTTGCGATCGTCATGCCCTCCGCTTCCACGCGGTCGAGCCACGCCGTGCGCGCTCGGCTCGATTGCACCGAGTCGGTTTCGCCCGGCGCCAGGAATCCCGGGTCGTTCAGCTCGAACGTGAAATGCAGCAAGTCACCGGCGAAGAGCATCCGCTCGTTGCCCGTCTCGAGGAGGACACACCGGTGTCCCGGCGTGTGACCGGGCGCGTGCCGCACGCTGAGACCCGCCGACACCTCCCGATCCTCGACGGACGCGTCGAGCTGTCCTGCCGCTTCCAACGGAGCGATGACCTCGGCGAACTCTCGAACGTCCTCGTCGTCAGTGAAGGCCCGCATCCACGCGACGTCGGCGCCGTGGACGTGATACCGGGCGTTCGGGAACCGAGGGACCCACCCGCTCGCCGATCGCTCTGTGCTCCATCCGGTGTGGTCGGAGTGGACGTGCGTGAGGATGACGTCGTCGATGTCGGCGGGCACCACGCCAAGCGCCGTCAGTTCGTCGGGCAGCACGCCCGCGGCGCCGACCCACCGTCCGAACGCCGACTCGTCCGGGCCGGCGCCTGCGTCGATCAAAGTCAGTCGCGCGGGCGTGCGAACGAGGAAACAGTGGTCGCGGAACCGCCACGCCTCCGGCGTGAACTCGTCTGGATATCGAGCGGCGAGGGCATCCGATCCCCCCGGCGGTGGGTCGCCGCTTCCGTCGAACATCTCGGCGAGCGGGATCGAGGCGTCGACATCGAGGATGGCCGTGATCTCCGTGTTCCCGATGGTGATCATCGCGGCAGGCATCGACGCACCCTACTTCGGCACCTTCGTCCAGGTTCGTGCCGGCGTTGGGAACGGTGACGGTGGGGCGCCGTACGATGGCGCCCATGCCAGAGCTCGGCGCCGTGATGCTGCTGTGGGGAGAAGACGCGTTCTACCTGCGGGAGACCGCGCTCGCGATGCTCGGCGCGGTGCGTGCCACGGAGGTCGACGCGGCCGATTGGACCGGCGGGGAGCTCCAGGATCTCGCAACGCCCTCCTTGTTCGGTGAGCAGCGGGCCCTGCTCGTGACCGACTGCCGCAGCCTCTCGAAGACCGCGCTGACCGAGCTGTCCGCGTACCTGGGCGCCCCGGATCCGAACGCGCCGCTCGTGCTTGCCTGCACGGTCGCCGAGCGTGGCAAGCCGCCCGCGGCGCTGGCCAAGATGGTGGAGCCAGTGGGCACGATCACCCAGGTGCAGGTGGCGCGGAAGGAGCTCGAGCCGTGGCTCGTGCAACGCGCCACGGGCATCGGGGTCGAGCTCGCGCCGCAGGCCGCGCGGGCTCTGGTCCAGACCCTCGGCGAAGACCTCGCGCAGCTCACCGCCGCCCTCGAACAGCTGGCGGCCGCCTTCGAGGGAACCAAGATCACGCCCACCGAGGTTCACCGACAGTTCCGTGGCCTCGGCGAACAGAAGACCTGGGATCTCTGCGACCGTGCCTTCGGCAAAGATCTCCCCGGCGCCATCCGGGCCCTCCGAGCGATCGAGGAGAACGGCGACGAGGCGCTGATGGTGCTCGGCGGCATCGCCGTGCGCGTCCGAGACCTGATCCGGGTCCGCGCGTTACCCGACCGCACGCCCATGGCACAGGTCGCGAAGCAGGCCGGACTCCGGTTCGACTGGCAGGCGCGGCGCTACCAACAGCAGGCGCGCAACTACTCGCTGGACGAGTTGGTCGCGATCCACGACCGCATCGCAGAGACCGACCGCGCGCTGAAATCGGGCGCGCCGGGTGACGTCGTGATGCCGGTGTTGATCGCGGCGATCGCCGCGTAGCTCAGGCCGTCGCCGCGTTCGCGGCCTTGGCGAGCCGGCTCTTGCGGCGCGCGGCGGTCTTCTTGTGCAAGATCCCGCGGCTCGCGGCCTTGTCCAAGGCACGCGCCGCTTCGAGCTGCGCCGTGGTCGCCGCCTCGCCATCGCCCGCCGCGGCAGCGGCGTGGACCTTCTTGGTGGAGGTCTTGAGGGCGCTCTTGGTCGCGACGTTGCGCTGGTGGCGCTTCTCGTTCTGGATATTGCGCTTCTTCTGAGACTTGATGTTGGCCATACGAGTCGGGGAGTCTACCAGCGCGTTCATGACGAGAACGAGACGGCCGCGAGGCCTGCGAGCGCTGCTGGGGATGGCTTTGCTGCTCCTGCCGGCGGCCTGCACGGGTGCGTCCGCCGGAGGCGACGCGGCCTCGGCGTCGCCGACGATGCAGGCAGGGCGAGCCGATATCGGCGGCTACAGCCTGGACTATCAGTGCCTCGGCACCGGGTCGCCGACCATCATCCTGGAGGCGGGATACGACTCCGCGGGCACGTCGTCGTTCGGGGGGGTGTGGCAGCAACTCGCACAGGTGTCGCGCGTGTGCACCTACGACCGGGCGGGCACGGGCACGAGCGACCCGCGTCCCTCGGCGGCCGCGCGCGACCTCACGAGCGAGGACGAAGCCCAGGAGCTCCACACCCTGCTCGACGCGGCGGATATCGCGCCGCCGTACGTCGTGGTCGCGCACTCCTACGGTGGCTTCATCGGACGCCTGTTCACTGCCACCTATCCGGACGAGGTCCAGGGCCTCGTGCTGATCGAGAGCTCACACGAGGACGAGATCGGGCCGTACCGCCGCTATTACGGGAACGATCCGGCTGGGAACTGGGTGGACGGTGGGGATCCCATCGACATCGGCGCGACCGCGCAGCTGCTCCGCACGACCGCCCGTGACCTCGGCTCGATCCCGCTCGTCGTGATCCGCGCCCAGTACTACGACGACGTCCTCAGCCCGGCGCTGTGGCGGCGCACCCAGGCCGACCTCGCGACGCTGTCGACCGACGGGATCGAGGTCGAGGCGCTCGGGTCGCATCACTTCGTTCAGAACGACGACCCGGGCGTGGTCGTCGCGGCCGTGCGGGCGACCGTGGCCGCCGCCCGGGCGGGCGCGCCGCTCGCGCCCTGCCCCGAGGTCGTCGCCGGCGTGCGGGCGCGTTGCCTGACCTGAGCGGGGTCGCCGCAGGTCAGCCCGTACCATGGACACGCCGTGTCCACCGAGATCTCCCACATCCGGAACTTCTGCATCGTGGCGCATATCGACCACGGCAAGTCGACGCTGGCCGACCGGATGCTCGAGCTCACGCACACGGTCGACTCGCGGGCCATGCGGGCGCAGTACCTCGACCGGATGGACCTGGAGCGCGAGCGCGGCATCACGATCAAGGCGCAGGCGGTGCGGCTCCTCCACGAGGGCTACGAGCTCAACCTGATCGACACGCCGGGCCACGTCGACTTCACCTACGAGGTGTCGCGGTCGCTCGCGGCGTGTGAGGGCGCGATCCTGTTGGTCGACGCGGCGCAAGGCCTCGAGGCGCAGACCCTCGCGAACTACCACCTGGCGCGGGACGCCGGGCTCGCGATCGTGCCGGTCCTGAACAAGATCGACCTGCCGGCGGCCGAGCCCGACCAGCGCGCCGGCGAGCTCGGCAAGCTCCTCGATCGCGATCCGGACGAGATCCTGCGCGTCAGCGCGAAGTCCGGCGAAGGCGTCGCCGAGCTCTTGCAAGCGGTCATCGAGGCGGTGCCGGCGCCGACCGGTGACGTCGACGCGCCGCTGCAGGCGCTGATCTTCGATTCCGCGTTCGACACGTATCGCGGCGTGATCACGTATGTGCGCGTGCAGGCGGGGCAGCTGCCCTCGAACGCGAGGATCAAGATGTTCGCCACACACGTGACGTCCGAGGCCGAGGAGGCCGGCGTGATGGCGCCTGAGGCGACGCCGGTCGACGCGCTCGGTCCCGGCGAGGTCGGCTACCTGGTCACGGGCCTCAAGGACGTGCACCAAGCCAAGGTCGGCGACACGATCACGCTCGCGGGCAAGACGGGCGCCGCCGAGCCGCTGCCCGGCTATCGCGAGCCGAAACCGATGGTCTGGTCCGGGCTGTTCCCGGCGGACGGCAGCGACTACAGCGACCTGCGCGAAGCGCTCGACAAGCTGAAGCTCTCGGACTCGGCGCTCGTGTACGAGCCCGAAACGTCGCAGGCGCTCGGCTTCGGGTTCCGCGTCGGGTTCCTCGGGCTGCTGCATATGGACATCGTCCGCGAGCGGTTGGAGCGCGAGTTCGACCTCGAGCTGATCTCGACGGCGCCCAACGTCGAGTTCCACGTGTTCAAAGCCGAAGAAGAGAGCATCGTGCACAACCCCGCTGAGATGCCGCCGGGAGGCGACTACGACCGCGTCGAGGAACCGGTGGTCTACGCGACCGTGATCACGCCGAGCGACTACCTCGGCGCCGTGTTCGAGCTCTGCCAGGGCCGGCGTGGCGAGATGGTCGACATGGAATACCTCACTCCCGAGCGCGTCGAGGTGCACTACGTGCTGCCGCTCGCCGAGATCGTCTTCGACTTCTTCGACCAGCTGAAGTCGCGCACGCGCGGCTACGCGAGCCTGGACTACGAGCCGTGGGGTTATCAGGAATCCAAGCTCGTCCGCGTCGACGTCCTGCTCCACGGTGAGCCGGTCGACGCCTTCTCGAGCGTCGTGCACCGCGACAAGGCCTACGAGTACGGCAAGCGGATGGTCGAACGGCTCCGGGAGCTGATCCCGCGGCAGCTGTTCGATGTCGCGGTTCAGGCCGCGATCGGCTCGAAGGTGATCGCGCGCGAGACCGTGAAGGCCAAGCGGAAGGATGTGCTCGCGAAGTGCTACGGCGGCGACATCACCCGCAAGCGCAAGCTTCTCGAGACGCAGAAGAAGGGGAAGGAGCGCATGCGCCGGGTGGGCAAGGTCGACGTGCCGCAGGACGCGTTCATCGCGGCGCTCCGCGTCGACGAGAAGGCCAAACGGTGACTGACGCCGGGATCTACCTGCACGTCCCGTTCTGCATCACGCGCTGCGGGTACTGCGACTTCAACGCCTACGCAGGGTTGGACGAGCTCAAGCCCCGGTATCTGCAGGCGCTGCTCGCCGAAGCAGAGCTCGCAGCCCCGGGCTGGGAGGGCACGCCGTTCGTCAGCGTGTTCCTCGGCGGCGGGACGCCGACCACGATGGCGCCGGCGGATCTCCGCGAGTTGCTCGTCCATCTGCGCGAGCGGTTCGCGCTGGCAGACGATGCCGAGGTCTCGATCGAGGCGAACCCCGACACGGTCGACGGAGCATCGCTGCGCGCGCTCCGTGACGCGGGCTACGACCGGCTGTCGATGGGCGCACAGTCCTTCGATCAGGCCGTGCTGGCCTCACTCGAGCGGATCCACCAGCCCGCGTCGGTGCGCGCCGCCTTCTCGGCCGCCCGCGCGGCCGGCTACGACAACATCAACCTCGACCTGATCTACGGCACCGATGGTGAGACGACCGAGTCGTGGGAGCGCACTCTGCGCGAGACGATCGCGCTCGCGCCCGAGCACATCTCGGCGTACGCGCTCACGATCGAACCGGCGACGGCGCTCGGACGGCAAGTGGCGGCCGGCGAGCGTCCGCCGCCCGATCCCGACGTGCAAGCCGACATGTTCTCGATCGCGTGCGAGCTGCTCGGCGACGCAGGATACGGCCACTACGAAGTGTCGAACTGGGCGAAGCCCGGGTTCGAGTGTCGCCACAACCTCGGGTACTGGGAGCGGCGTCCCTACGTTGGCCTCGGCGCCGGGGCGCACGCGTATCGCGACGACGTCCGTTGGTGGAACGTCCGGCCTCCGGAGGCGTACATGGACCGCATCGAGGCGGGAGAGCTCCCGATCGGCGGCAGCGAATCGCTCGATCCCTCCGACGCCTACCTGGAAGAGGTGTTCCTGAAGCTGCGGATCCTCGAGGGGGTTCCCGCCAGCTGGTTCGAGCCGGAGCGCTACGAGGCGTTCGTCGAGAGCGGCCTGCTTGACGACACGTTCGGGCAACTCGTGCCGACCGAGCGCGGGATGTTGCTGCTCAACGAGCTCGTCCTCGGCCTGACCGCCTAACGCCCGGATCGACAGGCCCAGCGCTTCGTCGACGCGTTGGATCCCTCGTTCCCGCCGTCGTCGCCGGCCGAGCCGTGGGTCTTCATGCCGCAGAGCTGGTCTCCGGGCTCGGGCGCCCGGTCCAGAGAGACGGTCGTGTGCGCGCCCCCGACCTTCGTCGCGACGGTTCCTTGGATCGAGTACGACACGGCGTCCACCGTTGTGGGAGAGCCGTACTCCGCGTCCGTCGGCACGAAGGTGTGCGCGCCGGCATCCGTGTTCTCGCGGATGAGCGGCGTTTGTATGGATCGCCACGCCGGCCCAGGCGAACTGGAACGGGTCGCCGTCCTTGATGATCGGCGCGATCTCCTGGGTGCTGCAGTCGAGGTAGAAGCGCAGCGACCGCTATCGTGACCGCGTGTCCGAGGTCACGTGCCCGAACTGTCAGACGCGCCAGGAGACCGGCGTCGCCGCCGGGTACACCTGTGTGTCTTGCGGCACAGCGTGGGTGTTCGCGACCTGTGGGAACTGCGGCGTCCGATTCCACATGCGTCCGGGTACGACGGCCTGGACCTGTCCTGAGTGCGGCCATGAGAACGGCACGGCAGCGATGGTTGACCTGGGAGCCGAAGGAGAGCCCGAGCCGGCGACGGTGCCGGAGCCCGAGCCCACGTCGGAGAACGCGATAGCGGACGAGTCTCGGCACGCGGCTGCGGCGCTGAGTCCCAAGCCTTCCTCTGGGCCGCCCACCCGGGCGCGCCTGGCCACGATCGCCGTGATCGGGATCGCCGCTGTGCTGATCGTGGCCTTCGCGTTGTCGGCCTTCGGCGGCAGTGGCGGCGAGACCGCCGGCACGGATCCACCCTCCGCACCGGCGACCACACCCGCGCCGCCGTCCTCACTCACCACTACTCAGCAGCTGTGTCTGCACCTGCGAGATCTCCAGTTGCTGCGCGTCGACAACTACACGCGCCTTGGGGCCGAGCTCGCCAACGACGAAGCCGCGATCCATGCGGCGGGCGACCCAAAGCTCGCCGCCGACGTCGCAACGATGCAGACAGCCGTTCTGGCCTATCGGGATGCCCTTGCGGGGCAAGGAGACACGACGGCGGCGGCGGTGCAGCTCGCCAAGGCCGACAAGGCCATGCCCTGCAACTGACGCCGCTTAGCACTCTGCGGGCAAGAGTGCCAGCTATCATCGCGGCATGGCCGATCGTCCGGAGCTCTCCCAACGCAAGGCGACCGTGTTGCACGCGGTCGTCGAGGCGTACGTGGCCACCGGTGAGCCCGTCGGCTCTGAAACGATCGCCGAACGCGCCGGTCTCGGGGTCTCGAGCGCCACGATCCGCAACGAGATGTCCTCGCTCGAGGAACAGGGCTACCTCTCTCACCCGCACACCTCGGCGGGCCGGATCCCGACCGACGCCGGGTACCGCCATTACGTCGACGCCCTGCCGGCCCCGACCCGGCTGAAGGACGCGCAGCGACGCCAGATCGCGGCGCACTTCGCCGAGGCGATCCTCGACCTGGAAGAGGTGCTGAAGGGCTCGGTTCACCTGCTCTCGCGCCTGACCCAGTACGCGGGGCTCGCGGTGCCGCCGGGCCCCTCCGACGAACAGCTCGTGCGGCTCGAGGTGATCGACATGGGGCCGACCCTGCTCGTGCTCGCCGTCGGCCAGCACGGCCGCGTCGACAAGCAGATCATCGATCGTCCCGAGCACATCGACCCGAAGGCTGTCGCCGACGCCGAACGCCACCTCAACCGCGTTCGTGGCTCGAGCTACGTCGACGCGCAGGTGGCGTTGCTGCAGATGGCGGCGACCGAAACCGCCGGGGTCCACGACGTCCTATTGGTCGCCGCCGACGTGCTCCGCATGGCGACCGAGGGCGAGCGCGCCGGCCACGTTCTCGTCGGCGGGGTCGCGAACCTCGCCGACGACGCGCAGGCCTGGCGTCGCGACACGCTGCGCCGGCTGTTCGAAACGCTCGAGCGTGAGCAGGACATGCTCCACGTACTCCAGGACATCGCGCCGTCCGACGACGTGCGGGTGACGATCGGCGACGAGCATCCGACGACGGGCGAGTGGGGCGCCTCGATCGTCGCAGCGCCGTTCAAGGCCGGCGAGGCGACGGTCGGTACGATCGGCATCGTCGGCCCGACCCGGATGGACTACCTCACGGCGATGACCGCGGTTCGCGCCGTCGCTGACCGGCTGACCGAAGCGTCTGGCGACGCCGAGCGCTGATGGCGCCCGTCCGCGACCTGTACGAGATCCTCGGCGTTCGCCGCGACGCGAGCGACGACGAGATCCGCCGCGCCTACCGAACCCTCGCGCGCGAGCATCACCCAGATGTGAGCGGCGACCCCGCCGCCGAGGAACGCTTCAAGGAGATCGCGGGCGCCTACGAGATCCTGTCGGACCCCGACAAGCGCGCGAGGTACGACACCTTCGGCACCTCGAACGGTCCGGCCGGCGGCGGCTTCGCCGATCTCTCGGAGATCTTCGAGATGTTCTTCGGGGGGTCGGGCGTCGGGGGGTTCGGCACCACTCGGCGTCGCGGCGCGCGCGGCCGCGCGCGCCGCGGTGAAGACCTCGCGGTGCGTCTGCACATCGGGTTCGGCGATGCCGCGTTCGGGCTCCGTCGCGAGGTCGAGCTCGACCGGCTCGCCGTCTGCGAGACGTGTCTCGGCAACGGCGCGCAGCCGGGCACCGCGCCGATCGCGTGCCGCACGTGCGGCGGCACGGGCGAGATCCAGAGCGCGCGCCGCAGCGTGTTCGGAACCTTGATGACGACGACGCCGTGCGGTACCTGTCAGGGAACCGGGCAGGAGATCCCCGACCCGTGCGAGACATGCGGCGGGGCTGGGCGAGTGGCGGCCCGCGCAGAGGTCACGCTCGACATCCCGGCAGGCGTCTCCGACGGGATGGAGCTGCGCGTCCAGGGCTCCGGACACGCCGGCGTCGCGGGCGGCCCGCCCGGTGATCTGTTCGTCCAGCTCCAGGTCGATGCGCCCGAGTCGTTCGAACGGCGCAACCAGGACCTGCACTCGGTGCTCGACATCACCGTCACGCAGGCGACCCTGGGCGCGGACATCACCGTGCCGGGCCTCGACGACGACGTGAAGATCCACGTCGATCCGGGAACCGCGTCGGGCACGGTCGTCCGGATCAGGGGCAAGGGTGTGCCGAACCTTCAGCGCCGCGGGCGCGGCGATCTGTACGTGACGTTGCACGTGGTCACGCCGTCCGACCTCTCCAAAGAGGAACGCAAGCTCCTCGAACGCCTCGCCGAGCTCCGGAACGAGGCACGGGCTGCGGACGGCACGCTCCGCAAGCCCGGGTACTAGGCTCGCGGCTCATGAGCGAAACCACCTGCATCTTCTGCAAGATCGCGGCGCACGAGATCCCGACCCAGATCGTGCACGAGAACGATCGGATCGTGGCCTTCCGCGACACCGATCCCAAGGCGCCCACGCACATCCTGCTGATCCCGAAGGAGCACATCGAGTCGATCAGCGATATCGACGATCGCCACGGGGGGATGCTCGCCGACATCGCACAGGCGGCGACCCACCTGGCCAAGGCCGACGGCATCGACAAGAGCGGCTGGCGCCTCGTCACCAACGTGGGTCCTGATGCAGGGCAAAGCGTCTTCCACCTCCATGTGCATCTGCTCGGCGGCCGACCGATGCAGTGGCCACCGGGCTAGAGGGAGTACCATGGGGAAACGGCCGTCCACGGACGGCCGTCGTCGTCCACCGAGGCGGCACGCAGCGCGAGCAGGCCATCGACCAGGAGGGAAGGGGCTCCGTCCCCGGATCGACCAGAAGAAGTGGCGACCGCCACCACGCAAGTGAAGATCCTCGTCCCCGGGCACCAGTCGATGGTGACCCTGCTCGGCCAGCGCGACGCCTTCTTGAAGCAGATCGAGGTCGCGTTCCCCGCCGACGTCCTGGTCCGTGGCAACGAGATCACGATCACCGGCGCGCCTGAGGCGACCGAGCAGGTCGGCCGCGTGTTCGAGGAACTCCTCGAGCTGCTCGAACAGGGGTACGAGCTGACCGAAGACACCGTCCGCCAGACCGTCTCGATGGTCACCGGCGCCGCGATCGGCGACCTCGGCGACGAGGAAGAGGCGCCGCGCCCTTCCGAGGTGCTCGGCGACAACCTTCTGTCGGCGCGCGGCAAGAAGATCGCACCCAAGACCTTCGGCCAGAAGCGCTACACCGACGCGATCCGGCGCTCGACCGTGACATTCGCGATCGGCCCCGCCGGGACCGGCAAGACGTACCTCGCCGTCGCCGTTGCCGTGCGTGCGCTGCAGGAGCGGCAGATCTCGCGGATCATCCTCACGCGTCCGGCCGTCGAGGCGGGGGAACGGCTCGGGTTCCTCCCGGGCACGCTGTACGAGAAGATCGATCCGTACATGCGCCCGCTGTACGACGCGCTGTACGAGATGACCGGCCCCGACACGCTGCCGCGGCTGATGGAGCGCGGGATCGTCGAGGTCGCGCCCTTGGCGTTCATGCGCGGCCGCACGCTGAACGACGCGTTCATCATCTTGGACGAGGCGCAGAACACGACCCCCGAACAGATGAAGATGTTCCTCACCCGGCTCGGCTTCGGCTCGAAGGCGGTCGTGAACGGCGACGCCACCCAGGTCGACCTGCAAGGCGGCCCGAGCGGGCTCAGCGTGGTCGAGGAGATCTTGACCGACATCGAGGGGATCTCCTTCGTGCATCTCGGCGGAAAGGACGTCGTCCGCCACCAGATCGTGCAGGAGATCGTCGAGGCCTACGGCCGCTACGGACAGCAGCGGCTCACCGTCGACAACTGACGCGCATGCGCGACGACGACAAACCTCCGTCCGGTCGGCCGACCGTGCTGGTGAGCAACCGCCAGCCGGGGCCGGTCGACGAGGACGGGATCCGCGAGCTCGCCGAAGCGACGCTCCGCGGCGAGGGTCACATCGATGTCGAGCTCTCGGTGAGCTTCGTCGAGGATGCCGAGATCGAAGACCTCCACGTCCGATTCATGGACGAACCCGGCCCGACCGACGTCCTCAGCTTCCCGCTCGACGATGTCGATGGGGACGGGGTGCGCCTGCTGGGTGACGTCGTGATCGCGCCGGCCGTCGCCGCGCGCAACAACCCGGACGACCCGGTGGCCGAGCTCCGGCTGCTGCTCGTCCACGGGATCTTGCACCTGCTCGGGTACGACCACGAGGCCGACGCGGAGAAGGCCGAGATGTGGGCGAGACAGGAGCGCTACAGCGGGGTGCGGGCGCCGTGACCGGAGCCGACTACCTCTCGCTTCTCATCGTCTTCATCGCGATCGTCATGGTCGGGTTCCTCGGGGCGTCCGAGGTCGCGATCACCCGGATGAATCGGGTGCGCGCGGTTCGTCTGCGGGAGGAGCGGCGGCGAGGCTCGAACCAGCTCGCTCGGATCGTCGAGAACCCGGCCCCGTACCTGAACGTCGTGCTGTTCCTGACATTGCTGTTCACCATCGGCGGTACGACGGTCGCGACGTCGTTCGCCGTCCGGCACTTCGGCAACGCGGGCGAGATCGTCGCGACGATCGTGCTGACGCTGGTGCTGTTCGTGTTCGCCGACGTCACGCCGAAGACCTTCGCGATCCAGCGCACCGACGGGGTCGCGCTGTTCATCGCGCCGCCGGTCGCGTTCCTCGGCCGCCTGCTCGGCCCCCTCGCCAAGGCACTCCTCAAGCTCGCGAACGTCCTCATGCCCGGCAAGGGTCTGAAGCAGGGCCCGTTCATCACCGAGCAGGAGCTCAAGGCCTCCGCTGAGGTCGCCTCGAGCGAGGGCGAGATCGAGGAGGAAGAGAAGGAGCTGATCCACTCGATCTTCGAGTTCGGCGACACCATCGCTCGCGAGGTGATGGTGCCCCGTCCCGATATCGTCGCGTGCGAGGACACGTGCACGTTGCGCGACGTGCAGACGCTGATGCTCGAGCACGGCTACTCCCGGATCCCGGTCTTCCACGAGGATCTCGACGACGTCGTCGGCGTGGTGTTCGCCAAGGACGTGCTGAAGGCGCTGCATCAGGGGCGGATGGACATCTTGCTGACCGACATCGTGCGCCCCGCGCACTTCGTGCCGGAATCGAAGAAGGCCTCCGACCTGCTGAAAGAGATGCAGAAGGAGAAGTACCACCAGGCGCTCGTGACCGACGAGTACGGGTCGGTCACCGGGATCGTGTCGCTGGAGGACCTGCTCGAGGAGCTGGTCGGCGAGATCGCCGATGAGTACGACGTCGAGGAGCCCGAGATGGTCGAGCTCGGCGATGGTGTCTACCGCGTCTCGGGGAAGACCTCGATCGACGACGTGAACGAGATGCTCGACGTGGAGCTCCCCGATGAGGAATGGGACACGGTCGGCGGTCTCGTACTCGACATCTTCGGCAAGATCCCGTCGGCCGGCGACGAGAAGGATTTCCAAGGTCTCAAGTTCCGAGCCGCCGAGGTACAGGGTCGCCGGGTCGCCACCGTCGTGATCAGCCGGGTGCCGGTCGAGGTCGTCGACGACGACGTCACCGACGATGGCTGACGCGCCGGACGAACCTCGCCCCTTCCGAAGCGGGATCGTCGCGGTGGTCGGGCGCCCGAACGTCGGCAAGTCGACGCTCGTGAACGTGCTGGTCGGCCAGAAGGTCGCGATCGTGTCCGACAAGCCGCAGACGACCCGTCGCGATATCCGCGCGATCGCGACCGATGACGAGGCGCAGATCGTGTACACCGACACCCCCGGCTTCCACAAGCCACGGACGTTGCTCGGCGCTCGGTTGAACGATCTGGTCGGCGACGCGGTCGACGGCGTCGACGTCGTGGTGCAGGTCGTCGACGGCGCATCGGGTGTCGGCCGCGGCGACGCCTACGTGTACGAGCAGAAAGTCGCGCCAGCCGGCGCGCCGGCGATCTGCGTCGTGAACAAGGTCGACGCGGTGCGGAAGCATGCCGAGGTGCCGGAGCTGGCCCGTGCGGCCGAGCTCGGACCCTTCGAGGAGGTCGTGCCGGTGTCGGCCGCGACCGGCGCGGGGGTCGAGACGCTCCGCGGTCTGATCGTCGCGCGGCTCCCCGAAGGTCCGCCGTTGTATCCGCCCGACGACGTCACGGATCAGTCGGTGGAGACACGCCTCGCGGAGCTGATCCGCGAGAAGGCGCTTCGTCGCACCCGTGACGAGGTTCCGCACTCGATCGCGGTCGTGATCGACGAGATGGAGCGCGACGAGGCGCTCACGACCATCCACGCGTCCCTCGTCGTCGAGCGTGACTCGCAGAAGGGCATCGTCATCGGGAAGGGTGGCGCCATCCTCAAGGCGATCGGAACCGACGCGCGCGCCGAGATCGAGCAGCTGCTGGGAACGCAGGTGTTCCTGGATCTGCGTGTCACGGTGTTTAAGGAGTGGCAGCGCGACCCCCGTGCGCTGGAGCGACTCGGGTTCTGAGCGCTAGGTGACCTGCAGCGTCGCCGTCATGCTCGGGTGGAACTGGCAGATCACTGAGTAGGTGCCGGGCGCGATCCCCGTGAGAGGCGCGGTCTCGGTTTTTCCTGCGTCGATCGTGACGTTGATGCTCGTGCCCTTCACGGTGTACGTGTGCTCGGTCGAGTCCTTGTTCACGAGAGAGAGCGTGTCGTTCGCCGTCGCCGAGACACATGGGGTCGTGAACGCGATGTTCTGCATGTCGACCTCGGTGGTCTTGGTCGGTGACGCGCACGCGGCCGCGCCGCTGCTCCCGGTGCTGCACGCGGCGCCAAGCCCGACGAGCGCGAGTGCTCCGATCACCGTCACGATCCGTAGCGCGGTCCGTCTCATACGGCCGGGGAGCGTACGCGACCGAGGCGCCGAGCCACCACCGTAGGCTGCGGGCGTGGATCCGGATCGCGCGCTCCTCATCGCCTGTCTGGACCTGACCTCGCTGGGGGACGACGAGGACGACACGGCGATCGCTCGGCTCTGTGGTCGCGCCCTGCGACCGGTTCCAGAGGCGCCGGACCTGTATGTGGCGGCCGTATGCATATGGCCTCGCTGGCTCCCGCTCGCGCGCGGTTTGCTGGCCGGCGGCCCGGTCCGCCTCGCGTGCGCCACGGGCGGTTTCCCGGTGCCCGACGCCCCGCTCGGGGAGCGGCTCGGCCAGGTCGAGCACGCCGTCACCGCGGGCGCCGACGAGGTCGACGTGCCGATCAACCGGTTCCTCGTCGACGAGCCGGACGCACTCGACGGTGAGCTCGCCGCCACGCGGACGGCCGCCGGCCGGGCAACCTGGAAGGCGATCGTCGAGACGGGGGCCCTCGAGGCCGCCGAGATCCGCACGCTCGCCAACGCCGCGATCGCCGCGGGTGCAGACTTCGTCAAGTCCTCCACGGGCAAGGGTGTGCCGGGCGTGACGCCCGTGGCCGCCGCGACCTTGGCGCAGTCGGTCGGCGCCGCCGGCGGACCGGTTGGTTTGAAGCTCAGCGGGGGCATCCGCGGGGTGGCTCAGGCCACCAACCATCTGGCGAAGGTTCGGGCGATCCTCGGCCCCGATTGGCCTGCGCCGGCACGGTTCCGCATCGGTGCGTCGGCGCTGCTCGACGCCCTGCTGGCCTAGACCCCGTCACCGAAACAGCACAGGCAGAACGGTTCGGACGGAAGGTTCCAGGGGATACCATCCCGCGTATGCCCCCTTACAAAGAGCAGGGGATCGTCCTGCGCTCAGTCAAGCTCGGTGAGGCCGACAAGATCGTGACCATCCTCACTCAGGGCTCCGGAAAGGTCCGGGCGGTTGCGAAGGGGCTCCGGAAGACGACCTCGCGATTCGGCGGACGCCTCGAGCCGTTCACCCACGTGAACCTCATGCTCTACCGCGGCCGTGGCGCGCTCGACACCGTGACCCAGGTCGAGATCATGGCCGCCCACCGCAGGATCCGCGACGACCTCACGCTGTTCGCGGCCGCCGAGACGATGGTCGAGGCCGTCGACAAGGTCGCCGAGGAACACGAGCGGAACGTCCCGCTCGTCGTGCTGTTGCTCCACGGGCTTCGCGCGCTGGACGCGGGCCCGAGCGACCCCGCGTCGGTCGCCGAGTCGTTCTGGCTGAAGCTCCTGTCGCTGTCCGGGTTCCACCCGGCGCTCACCGCATGCGCGGTTTGTGGCTCGCCCGACGTCCGACTCTGGTCGGCAGGGCTCGGCGGCGCGGTGTGTCCCTCGTGCGCCGACCAGAGCGCGGGCGCGGTCTCGCCCGAGGCCCTCGCGTTGCTCGCCGCGCTCGCCGGCACCGACCTGTCGCTCGTCGGTCGCGGCGATCCGCCCGACCCACGGTGGTCGACCGAGGCGCGCGGCATGCTCGTCGGCTTCACCGAGTACCACCTGGAGCGCCGGATGCGCTCGGTCCCGATGCTCGTGAGGACGTCGCGATGAGCAGCTACATCCATGACATCGATCGCACCAAGGTTCCGGACCACGTCGCGATCGTGATGGACGGCAACGGCCGGTGGGCCACGCAGCGCGGCCTTCCGAGGACCGAGGGCCACGGCGCGGGCGAAGAGGCGCTCTGGGACACCGTCAAGGGTGCCGTCGAGGTCGGCGTCAAATGGCTCACCGTCTACGCGTTCTCGACCGAGAACTGGTCGCGCCCCCCGGGCGAGGTCCGGTACCTGATGAACTTCAACCGCGGGCTCCTCCAGCGCCGCCGCGACGAGCTCCACACCATGAACGTCCGGATCCGATTCATCGGGCGGCGCGATTGGCGTGTTCCGCGCAGCGTCCTTCGGGAGATCGACATCGCCGAGGAGCTGACGCGCGACAACACCGGGATGACCTTCACGATCGCGTTCAACTACGGCGGGCGGAAGGAAGTTGTCGACGCGGTGAAGCAGCTCGCGCGCGAGGTCCAGGCCGGAACGCTCAAGCCCTCGAAGATCGACGACCGGGCGATCGCTGAACGTCTCTACGCGGCCGACGCGCCCGACCCGGATCTGCTCATCCGCACCAGCGGCGAGATGCGCACGTCGAACTTCCTGCTGTGGGAGGTCGCGTACTCGGAGCTGTGGTTCACACCGGTCTTCTGGCCGGACTTCAACCGCGAGCTCCTCTTCGAGGCGATCCGTGACTTCCAGAAGCGCGAGCGTCGGTTCGGCGGGCTCGCCGAAGACGCGTAACGTCAGCCGCCGATCCTCCGGAACAAGGCGAGGCATCCGCCACGACCGCGGTCGTGATCACGATGAATCGAACGAGCGGATCGGGTTCGGTACCGCACGAAGCTGATCGCGACGAGCGCGAGGATAGCGAACAGCAGAGTCCCCACGAACTCCGATCGATCCCGGAGCCACGACGACATCGGTTCACTGGCTGGCGGAGCGGTCACCTCGCCCAGCAGGACCCACCCTTTGGCCCATATGCCTCGGAGGTTGACGCCGACCACCAGGAGAACCAACAGGAGGATAAGCGGGCTCGCCGTGGCCGCACCCAGCAGCCACATCGCGGCGACCACGGTGGCGCTGGCGCGACCTACTGGCCCGAGGGTCGTCGCGCTCTTCTCCCACCGAGACCAGTGCGGCACCGCGCCACCTCGATGGATCGGATCGTCGACGTACTCCCCGGGTGCCCGGACGGGAGCCCTGGCCGTGACCTCCGCGACCGGCTCGTGACACTGCAGGCACCACCGGACGTCGCCCGTACGGGCTGCGCTACACGACCGGCACGCTCTGGAAGCGGTCACAGATGAACCATCGGCGAACGGACGTCGCGCCCGGGGGCCGGATCACGCCCGCGCGAGCTGCCACGCCCTTTCCGCCGCAGAGAGCATGGGCCGGCGCTAGGTCGTTCGACGCGTGGCATGTGGGGTGGCTGGGCCCGGTGAACCCCCCGGCGCATCCCTCAAGCAGGTAGATGCCCCTACCCGATATCGAGTGGGCGCCCGGTGACCGCTGGGTGCCGAGGGGGTGGTTGGGGATGAAGCGAGCGTTCATCGCGCTCATGGTTGGCGGCACGCTCCTGATTGCGGCGACTGCCGGGTACGGCGGCGGCCCCAAGAAGGCGACGTACACCGGAACGCTGACGGCGACGCCGAACGTGTTGAAGGCGGGCGACAGCTTTGACGTGACCGGGTGCCAATACAACACGGCTTACGGGAACGTGGTCATCAGGTTCACCGGCGGATCGTGGGGGTCCCCGCTTGACAGCAAGGGTTGCTTCACAATCGCGGGGATCCCGGCGCTGTCAGGGGACACGCTGCCTCCCGGTACCTATGACGTCAGCGCGTTCCAGTACGTCCGCAACCGCTGGGTCGAGACGGGTGATACGACAGTGACGGTCGTCGCCGGCTGATCCCGGTCG
>DASYOY010000103.1:0-10187 GCA_036007245.1 Actinomycetota bacterium
ACCTACAAGACCGCGAACGGGTTCCTCGAGCCCTACGGCGACTACGGCGAGGCCGCGATCACCAACACCGGGAAGTTCATCGGGATCTGGGGCGAGGGCAACTCGTACACGGGACCCGGCGGCGCTTGGTTCAACCGGCAGACGTAAGAGCACTCAACGGCGGGGCGGCCTGCGGGTCGCCCCGTCAGGTGCCAGCGACGAACAGCAAGACGATCCCGGTCGCGACAGCGACGCAGGCGATCACGGCGACGATCATCAGCGCACGAGCCGTTGGCGAAGGCGCGGCATCCACGATGCGAAGTGCGCCGGGCTCTTCCCCTTCCCCCATCGCCTGATCGAGGGCGGCGCTCGCATCCTTCATCGACCTGAAACGCTCGACGTCGAGCCACATCGAGCCGTCGAACCGCTGCAAGACCGCTCCCTTGGACCCGAGGAAGCGTCCCTTCCCGATGTCGGCGAGGAACGGACTTGGACCGGCAGGTTGCCCTCCAGGCATGCCCATGTCGCAACCGTACGGTCAAGCTCCGCGCGGAGCAAGCGAGTCAGTAGGCGATCGCCCAGGTGGCTTCATCCACACCGGGACGGCCACAGACAAGACACGGCGCGCCCGGATCCTGCGGCTCGAACGGCAGGAAACGGATGGTCGCCTTGGTCTCAGCTTTCACCTTAGCCTCGCACTCCGCGTCCCCGCACCACGCGCCACTCACGAACCCGCCGCCGTCGGCGATCAACTGCTTCAGCTCGTCGAAGCTCGACGCGCGGTGGGAGTTCGCATCGCGGAACGCGACCGCGTCGTCGAACAGGCCCTGCTGCAGCGCATCGAGCAGCCCTTCGATCGCCCCGTCGGCGCCATCGAGCCCGAGCTCCGCCTTCTCGCCGGTGTCCCGCCGCGTGACCGTGATCTTGTTCGCTTGGAAGTCGCGGAACCCGAGGTCGAGCCGAAGCGGGATCCCACGGAGTTCGCTGTCTGCGAACTTGTACCCGGGCCGCAGGTCGTCACGATCGTCGACCTTGACGCGGATCTCCGCGCCTCGCCACGAACGAGCGGCGATCGCACCGCGCAGCTTCTCGACGGCGCCCCGGACGCTGCTCACCTCCTCATCGGTCTTACCGGGGATCGGCACGATCATCACTTGCACGGGCGCGACCGCCGGCGGCAGCCGCAGCCCCTTGTCGTCGCCGTGCGCCATGATCAGCCCGCCCACCAGCCGCGTCGAGACGCCCCACGACGTCGCGTATGCGTAGTGCTGTTCGCCGTCGCGCCCAAGGAACTGCACGTCGTACGCATGCGCGAAGTTCTGTCCGAGGAAGTGCGAGGTGCCCGACTGCAGGGCCTTGCGATCGCGCATCATCGCCTCGATCGCGAAGGTCTCGTCGGCGCCGGGGAACCGCTCGCTCGCGGTCTTGCGACCCATGTGCACCGGCACCGCCATCACGTCCTCCGCCACCTGCCGGTAGACGTCGAGCATGCGCAGGGTTTCCTCCCACGCTTCCTCGCGGGTCTCGTGCGCCGTGTGTCCCTCCTGCCAGAGGAACTCGGTCGTGCGCAGGAACAGCCGCGTACGAAGCTCCCACCGAACGACGTTCGCCCATTGGTTGTAGAGGAGCGGCAGGTCACGATAGCTCTGCACCCAGCGGGAGTAGGTGTCCCAGATGATCGTCTCGGAGGTCGGGCGGACGATCAGCGGCTCGCCGAGCTCTTCTCCTCCGGCATGGGTGACCACGGCCAGCTCCGGCGCGAACCCCTCGACGTGCTCCTTCTCGCGTTCGAGCAACCGCTGCGGGATGAACAGCGGGAAGTAAACGTTCTCGTGCGGAGGATCGGTGTGCTTGAAGCGCCAATCGAGCGCGTCCCGGATCGCCTCCCAGATGGCGTAGCCGTAGGGCTTGATCACCATCGTGCCGCGCGCCAAGGAATTCTCAGCAAGGTCGGCGCCGCGCACGACCTCCTGGTACCAGGCGGGGAAGTCGTCGGCTTGCGTTGGAAGGGCCATCAGGCGCCCCAGGATAGCGGGCGCGAGGCCGCTATTTGTCGACGTCGCCGACGACGAAGAAGATCGAGCCGAGGATCGCGATCAGATCCGGGATCAACGTGCCCGGCAGCATCGCGGGCAGCACCGAGATGTTCGAGAAGCTCGCCGTGCGCATCTTCAGCCGGTAGGGCTGCTTCTTGCCGGCGCCGACGACGTAGTAGCCCATGATGCCGAGCGGGTTCTCCTGGCGCACGTAGATCTCGCCCTCGGGGATCGTCAGGGTCTTGGGCAGGCCGCTCGCTCGGAACGGCCCCGGCGGTAAACGGTCCAGGCACTGCTCGATGATGTTGCACGACTCCTTGACCCGCTCGACCAGGACCCACAGCCGGTCGTAGGAGTCGCCGCGGTCGCCGACCGGGACGTTGAACTCGACCTCGCCGTACTTCTCGTACGGCTCGTCCTTCCGAGGGTCGATCGCGACACCAGCCGCCTGGGCGACGGGCCCCGAGCAGCCGTAGGCGAGCGCCAACTCCTTGGACATCGAGCCGACGTCGCGGCAGCGGGCGAAGATGATCTCGTTGCCCATGATCAGCTGCTCGTACTCGTGGCAGACACGACGGACGGCGGCGAGCACCTCGTGGGCTTCCTTGATGAACCCTCGGGGCAGGTCGTCCTTGAGCCCGCCGACCCGCGCGAACGAGTGGTGCATCCGGGCGCCCGTGGCCGACTCGACCAGGTCCTGGCACATCTCGCGCTCGCGGAACGTGTAGAAGAGCGGCGTGATCGCGCCGAGCTCCAACGGATAGGAACCCATGAATACGAGGTGGTTCATGATCCGGTTCCATTCGGCCATCATCGTGCGGATCCACTGAGCCCGGTCGGGGACCTCGATGCCGGCCATCCGCTCGACGGCGATCGTCCAGCCGAGCTCGTTGTTGAACGCGCTCAGCCAGTCGTGGCGGTTCATCAGCACCAGCGTCTGGCGCGCGTCGCGGTATTCGGCGAGCTTCTCCGCGCCGCGGTGCATGTAGCCGATGACCGGCTCGGCCCGCTTGATCACCTCGCCGTCGAGCTCGATCACGATCCGGAGCACGCCGTGCGTCGCCGGGTGCTGCGGGCCGATGTTGAGGATCATCTCCTCGGTCTGGAACTCCCCCGCGGGGATGATGTCGACCCCGCCGCCGCGCACGAGGGCGGTGACCTCGTGGCTCTGGAAGGCGGGACGCGTGGGCGTATCGACCATCGTGCGGGCATCTTACCGAGGGCCGTGCATGGCCGCCTGCGGCGCGCTCCCGGAAGACGTGCGAGCATCGTCATGTCATGCCGAAACAGCTGTTCGGGGCGGTCGCCCTCTGCCTGGCGCTCGGTGGGTGTTCGACGCTGACCACGGCCGGCGAGATGCCCTCACCTGCACTGCTGCACGTGACGGTCGTCCCGGACACAAGCGCCGGTATGTACATCGAGGGGGCCGCTCGGTACCTGCGTATGACCGGCCCCGGGATCGACACGCAGATGCGCCTCAACGACGGAACTCCCACCGCGATCTCGCTGCCCGCCGGTTCCTATCAGCTGGAGTCGTGGGCGAGACCCTGCGACGGGAACTGCGGGCACCTCGACGGTCCCACCGACCGATGCACCGGCACGTTCCCCCTCGCCGGCGGTGAAACCACGGCGATCGAGATCACGGCGTCGCCGGGCAAGCCCTGTACGTTCGCCGTCATCCAGTAGCGAGCGCGCAGTAGGCTCCTTCGCGTGGGAGGGTCGGACGCGCGCCGCAAGGTGCCGTCGGTCGACGCGATCTTGCGCTCCGCCCCCGGGCAGCGAGCGTCGCGTGTCGTCGGCCGGCCGGTGCTGAAACGAACTCTGACGACCGAGCTCGACGCCGTCCGCGCGGCGGCGGCCGACGGCAAGGAGCCGCCGCTCGCCGACGAGATCCTCGCCGCCGCCGCCGCGAAGGCGATGCGGGCCGTCACCGGCCAGACCTCGGTGATCAACGCGACCGGCGTGATCATCCATACGAACCTCGGACGGGCGCCGCTCGCACGGCCGGCGGTCGAGGCCGTCGCCGCAGCGGCCGCCGGCTACACCGATCTCGAGGTCGACCGGAGCACGGGCGCGCGCGGGTCGCGGGCCGGCCGCGCCGAGCTGCTCCTTGCGTCATTGACCGGCGCTGAAGACGCGCTGATCGTGAATAACTGCGCGGCGGCTCTGGTGCTCACACTCGCGGCGCTGGCGAAGGGCAAGAAGGTGTTGGTCTCGCGCGGCGAGCTGATCGAGATCGGCGGCGAGTTCCGGATCCCCGACATCATGCGGGCGTCCGGCGCTCGCCTGGTCGAGGTCGGCACCACGAACCGGACGCGGCCGGCCGACTTCCGAAATGCGATCGAGGACACGACCGCCGCGATCCTGCAGGTGCACCCGTCGAACTACCGCGTCGTGGGGTTCACCGCCGCGGCGAGCACCACGCAACTCGCCGAGGTCGCGCGCAAGGCGGACCTGCCACTGATCTTCGATGTCGGCAGCGGGTTGCTCGACGCCGAGCGCGGGTTCCCCGGGCAAGAGCCGTCGGTGCATCAGGCGCTTGCCGACGGCGCAGACCTCGTGACGTTCAGCGGCGACAAGCTGCTCGGCGGCCCACAGGCCGGATGCGTCGTCGGCCGGGGCGACCTGATCGCCAAGCTCCGGAAGCACCCGCTCGCCCGTGCGATGCGGATCGACAAGCTCCAGGCGGCGGCACTCGAAGCAACGCTGGCGCTGTACGCCACCGGCTTGCATGGCGACGTGCCGGTTCATCGCATGATCCACGAGCCGCTCGACGCCGTCGCGCAACGCGCACACGCGCTCGCCGAGGCGATCGGCGGCGACCTCGAGCATGCGCACGTCGTGCACTGTTCTTCGGTTGTCGGCGGCGGATCGGTGCCCGGCCAGGCGCTCGACTCATGGGGCGTGCGTATCCGATGCCCCGACCCGCACGCGTTCGCCGGGCGGCTGCGCAACGGCTCGCCATCGGTGTTCTGCCGAACGGACGACACGGACGTGCTGCTCGACGCGCGCACCATCACCGACGACCAGGTCCGGCATGTCGCGCGCGCGGTGCTCTACGCGATCGAAGGCGACGACCTCGACGACGACGAGCGCTGAGCGTGCCGGGGACGCTCGGGGTCATCGCGACGGCGGGTCACGTCGACCACGGCAAGTCCGCCCTGATCGTCGCGCTCACCGGGATCGACCCCGATCGCTTCGAGGAGGAGAAACGCCGGGGCCTCACGATCGACCTCGGCTACGCGTGGACCACGCTGCCGAGCGGGCGAGAGGTGGGCTTCGTCGACGTCCCCGGTCACGAGCGGTTCATCCGGAACATGCTCGCCGGCGTCGGGCCGGTCCGACTGGTGCTCTTCGTGGTCGCGGCCGACGAAGGATGGAAGCCGCAGACCGAGGAACACCTGCAGATCCTCGACGTGCTCGGCATCGCCGGCGGTGTGATCGCGCTCACCAAGACGGATCTCGTCGACGCCGATGAGATCGCGCTGGCGACCGAGGACGTGCGCGACCGCGTCGGGGACACGGTGCTCGCCGATGCGCCGATCGTGCCGGTGAGCGCACGGACCGGTGACGGGCTACCCGAGCTGATCGCCGCGCTCGACCGACTCGTGCTCGCAGCGCCCACGCCAGAGGAAGCCCGCACCCGGCTCTTCGTCGACCGCGTCTTCACGATCACGGGCGCCGGGACGGTCGTGACCGGCACGCTCACCGGTGGGTGCCTGCGGATCGACGACGAGGTGGCGCTCGAACCGGGCGGTCTTCGCGCGCGCGTGCGATCGCTGCAGACGCACAAGCGCGCGCGGGACGAGGCGTGCCACGTGGCGCGCGTCGCGGTGAACCTCGCCGGCGTCGAGCGGGCGCCGCTGCGCCGCGGCGTCGTCTTGACCGAACCACGTGCCTTCCGGCCGACCACGACCGTCGATGCGATCGTTCGGCCGGTGCGCGACGTCGATCGCGTTCCCGAGCGCGGCGCGTTCCTCTTGCATCACGGCGCGGCGGAGACGTCGGCCAAGATCCGCGTGCTCGATCGGCAAGCCGACGGCGCCCTGCTCGTGCGCGTCCACACCGACGAGCCGCTGGTGGTCGACGTCGGGGACCGGTTCGTGCTCTGGGAGGCCGGACGCCGGCGGGTGGTCGGGGGCGGCATCGCACTGGACCCCGCACCGCCGCGCGCCGCAACGCCTCGGCACGTGGCATTCCTCGCACGGCGCGCGGCCACCGATGATCGGCAGAAGCGCGCGACGCTCGCGATCGAGGAGGCCGGCGCGATCCGCATCACCGAACTCGAGAGCCAGGTCGGCACCACGCCGGTACGGGCCTCGGCCGACGGATGGCTCGTCGCCGACGACCTCGCCGAGCGTGTCGCCGCGTCGGTCACCGCTTCCCTTACGTCGTTCCATATGGAGCAGCCGCTGGCCGAGGGCATGCCGCTCGACGTCGCACGCCGCACGGTGCTCGAAGCGGTGCGGGAGCACGGGACCCGAGCAGAGCCCGGCATCGCCGACGCGATGCTCGATCACCTCGCCGGCGACGATGTGATCACCCGCGACGCCACAACGGTGCGGCTGGCGACGCACGCCGTCTCGCTCGTCGAACACGAGCCCGAGCTCGAGACCCTCATCGCCGCGATCTCCGGCGAGCACGAGGCGACCCCGCCGACGGTGAAACAGCTCGTCGCGTCCGGGTTCGACCCGGCGCTCATCGACGTGGCCGGTCGGTCGGGCCGCCTGATCCGGCTATCGCAAGACCTGGTCGTGACCCCGGCCGTTCTCGCGCACGCCGTCGAGGTTGCGCGCGAGCACGCCGAAGACGGCATGACCGTGAGCGCGCTGCGCGAGGCCCTCAACACCAGCCGCAAGTACGCGGTCCCGCTGGCCGGATACCTCGACGCAACCGGCGTCACGCGGCGCCAGGGCGACCTGCGCTTCCCGCGCGAGGACTAAGCGACGGCCGCGATCACCGCGACCTCGACACACGCGCCGAGCGGCAGCGACGACGCCCCGGTCGCGACCCGTGCGTGCTTGCCGTCGTCGCCGAGCACGTCGACCAACAGCTCGCTCGCGCCGTTGGCAACCTTGGGGTGATCGACGAAGTCCGGGGTCGCCGCGACGAGCACCGTCACCTGCAGGATCCGCTCGAGCCGGTCGAACCCGTGCAAGGTGTCGCGTAGCACCGACAGCGCTTGCAAGGCCGCCTGGCGAGCGGCCGCCGCGCCGTCGTCGATCGAGACGCGATCACCGAGATGGCCGGGGTGCATGACCGAGCCCGACTCCATCGGGATCTGCCCGGCGACGAACGCCATCCCGTCGCGCACGACGCACGGCACGTACGCGGCGATCGCGGCGGGCGGCGGTGGCAGCTCGATGCCGAGCTCGAGGAACCTCGCGTTGATGTCGGTGTCGTCCATGAGCCGCATCCTGTCACGCGGCCCGTGCGGCCGCGAAGCCGGCGCTACTCCACGCCGACCGGATCGGGCTCGGGCTCGACCTTCAACACCAGCCCATCGACCCCGCGCACGCGCACCTTGGTCCCCGGCGCGATCGGCTCGCCGAGGCTCCGGCCGCGCCACATCGCGCCCTTCACGTGGACGGGTCCGTCGGGCGCGAGCCGTCCGCGCGCCTCACCTACCAGCCCGATCAGGCCCTGCTGCGTCGCGATGATCCGGTCGCGCGACTGCACCGCCACCGTCAACGCGAACCCGTAGTAGAGCCAGCTCGCGATCACGGCGCCGCCGATCAGCCACGGCGAGATCCGGATCGCGTCCGCGACCCCTCGATACACGAGGAACGACCCCGCCGTGAACAGGGCGAGTCCGGCGTACGTCCGCACCCCGAGCCGTCGCATCCGCACATCCACGACCATCGCCGCGATCCCCCCGAGCAGCAGCACCGCGCCCGGCCACTGCGGCACCGCAACCGTCGCCCCGTAGATCCCGAGCGCCGATAAGAAGAGTCCACAGAAACCCGCGAACCCGAACCCCGGTTGGGTCAGCTCGAACGCCACGCACGCGAGGCCGAGCACGAGCAAGACGTAGACCATCGTCGGCGTCGCGACCGCATGCGCCCCGCGCACCAACAACCCCGGCTCGATGAACCGGATCGTGACCCCGACGCCGTTCGTCACATCGGCGTCGGTCGTCGCGACCTTCGTGTGCAACTCCCAGGGCCCTGCGGCGGTCTGGACGGTATCGCCATCCGCCTGGTTCAAGAGATCGATCACCGAGGTCGCGCCGAACTTCGCGAACCCGTACTCGACCGCGAGCGCGCCCGGCATCGCTTCGTCCTGATGCTCGAGCCGCACGCCGGTCCGGTCCCGCGCGGCGAGCCAGCCTTCGATCGTCTGGTTCAGGTCGGCCGGCGGCGGCGCGGGATGCAACAGGTCGATCGGGTTCAGTGGGCCGGTCTGCGACCCGGGAGCCACGGAGGCGAGCGACGCCGCGTCCATCAGCAGCATCCCTGCCCCGCTCGCCCGCGCCGGCACCTCTCCGACCCAGACCAGCACGGGCACCGGCAGCGAGACCAACTGCTGGGCCAGCGCGATGCCGTCCTGCCCGATCGTGCCGGCGCTGTTCACCTGGAGCACGATCACGGCGTTGTCGGCCACGGCCTGGTCGATCTGGTCCTGGAGGTAGCCCATCAAGGGCCGGTCGATCGCGCCTTCGACCTTGA
The DNA here is from genome assembly GCA_036007245.1 of Actinomycetota bacterium. Taxonomy (GTDB): domain Bacteria; phylum Actinomycetota; class UBA4738; order UBA4738; family HRBIN12; genus AC-51. Next base: position 8,684 of record DASYOY010000103.1, read on the forward strand.
TCACGGCCACGGGGTTGCCCGGCACATCGGTCGTTTGGGCCAGCGCTGCGACGGGCAGCGACAAGGCGATGACGAACGTAAGGAGATACGACACGGAACGGGCCACGCTCGACCCATCGTACCGAGACGGGCGTATCCTCCGAGGGAACCCCTCTTGAGGACCAGATGAGACGTCCGGCCCCCGCCCACAGAGCACCGTCCGACCCGCTCAGCGACCGCTGGGCATTCAAGCCTGTCGCGTTGCTCTTGTTGCTCGCCACCCTCGTCGTGAGCGCCGGCCTCCTCGCGATCTTGATCTCCCCGCCGTTCCTTGCCGCCGGGGCCGGCGTCCAGAAGATCCAGGGTCGCCTGAACGCCGACGGCGCGAGCTTCACCGGGATCCCGCGCCTGCCCCAGCGGTCCACGATCTACGCGAGCGACGGCAAGACGGTGCTGGCCCGCATCTACCTGGACAACCGCGAGGTGGTCCCGCTCAACCGGATCAGCCCGAACGTGATCAAGGCCGTGCTCGCGATCGAGGACTCGCAGTTCTACAACCACGGCGCGATCGACCTGACCTCGGTGATCCGCGCGATCGGCGCGAACATCCGGTCGGGCTCCTTCACCCAGGGCGGCTCGACCATCACGCAACAGCTAGTGAAGAACACGATCGGAACGAACACGCCGACGCTCGAGCGCAAGTTCAAGGAGCTCGCTCTCGCCGAGCGCGTCGAGCAGCACTACACGAAGGATCAGATCCTCGAGCTCTATCTGAACGACGTCTTCCTCGCGAACAACGTGTACGGGATCGGGACCGCCGCTCGGTTCTACTTCCACGAGTCGGCCGCGAAGCTCAACCTCGCCCAGGCCGCGCTCCTCGCGGGCCTCATCCAGTCCCCGACCTACGACGACCCCGTCGCGCATCCGCGCCACGCATACCTTCGCCGAAACGACGTGCTGAACCGGATGATCGCGCTCGGCCAGCAGCACGATCCGATGGGCGTGTCGGTCAAGCGCGGTGAGGCCGCCAAGAATCGTCCGATCATCCTCCATACGGGCGGCAACTACCTGCCGACGCCGCCGTTCCTCGTCGACTACGTCCGCCAAGAGCTGATCGACGATCCCAACGGGTGGTACGGCGTGCTCGGCAACACGCCGGAGGACCGTCTGAACACCCTCAAGGAGGGTGGCCTCGACATCATCACGACCCTCAACCCGAACTGGCAGAAAGCCGCGCAGAAGGCGGCGAACCAACCCTGGGCGATCGCGCCGGCCAACCCCGGGTACACGCCGGAGCCCGACGTCGGGATCGTGTCGCTCGCGACGAAGACCGGAGCGATCCGCACGATGCTCTCGGGCAGGGACTACCAGAAGGACCAGCTGAACCTCGTGACGACGCCCCACCAGCCGGGGTCCTCGTTCAAGCCGTACATCCTCGCGACCGCGTTCGAACAGGGGATCCCGCCGACGGCGACCTTCTCGGGCGCGCAGGGTCCGGTCGCCGGGTGCTTCAACGCCGACGGCT
>DASYOY010000104.1:0-23154 GCA_036007245.1 Actinomycetota bacterium
GAACAGCACCGCGTGCCATGCGAGCAACGCCGTCGACACGCCGACCCAGGTCACATACACCCAGCGCCGGCGGCACCACTCAGCGATCCCCCAGAACGCGGGGAAGACAACCAGCACGAATCGCGACATCGAGACGAGATCTCGCCCGAGGTACGGGTACGCGAGCGGGATCAGCAGGCTGAGCCCCGCGTACATCAGATAGCGGGGCGCGGCGGTCCGCCGAACCGCGACCACGCCCGCGATCGCGACGGCCGTCAACACGAAGTCCGAGATCCAGTACCCGCCGTCGGGCTGGTTGAGCCCGCCGATCGCCTGCGAGAGCCCGCGGCCAAGGGTCGTGAGCGGGAACGCGAGCGTGCGGTTCCACGCGCTCTGCGCGGAGAACGGCGCCATCGGATCGCCCGCATGGATCCACCACCAGCCGATGTACAGGGCCGGTCCAACCGCGATCACGCAGGCCCCGACGAACCGCCGCGTCCGGGTCGCCGGATCGCCGCGCGTCCACGCCTCCACGAGGAACGCCGGGATCAGCACCACGCCGATCAGTCGTGTGAGCGCCGCGGCTGCGCCGGCCGCCGCGCCGGCCGGCCACCGGTCGCGTCGCACGGCGACGAACGCGAGCAACGTCAACAGCAGGAACAACGATTCGCTGTACGGCGCGAGGAAGAAGAAGGCGGTTGGGAAGCACGCGAGCAACACGACCGTCCGCCGGGCGATCTCCTCGGACCGTTCGCGCTCGGTCAGCCGATACAAGACGATCAACGCCCCGAGATAGGCGAAGTTCGAGATGATCGTCGCGGCGCTCAGCGTGTCGACATCGGGCAGCCAGGCGACCGCCCGGATCGCCACCGGATACAGAGGGAAGAACGCCGCCGAGTGCGGCGCTGCGTCGTATCCCTCGTCCGCGAGGAAGGTGAACCATCGGGCGTCCAACCGATCGAGGCCGTCCCACATGTTGTGGATCCCGCTGGTGGCCGAACTCACGTTGGGCGGCTCGTGCGGCAGGGCTCCCTGGGTGAGCGATCCGACCGTGAGTCCGAGCAGGCTGATCGCGACCCGGCTGATGAGGAAGACGACCGCGCAGTAGGCGACCGCGCGCCGCATCGTCATCGCGGGCGCAGCGGTGTCCGACACGGCACACGTGTACCACGGCTGCGGGGCGGTTCCTAACGGGTGAGCTGTCCGGCGAGAACGTTCGGATCGTTCGTCGGCGCTCTGCACGCGAATCGCTCGCAGACGTAGGCGGTCGCGGATCCCTCCAAGCGGCCCCGGTCCGAGAGCAGCGGCACCTGCCCGTGGGGTTCGGTCCCGAGCGCGACGACGGCGTTCGGCAGATATCGATCCCGGAACACCACGTCGGTCAACGCGCGCGTGTCGGCGGCTGCGGGCTCTCCGATGATCGCGATCTCGAGGGCGGGACTGCCCAGCATGTCGGCAACGCAAAGCGCATGTCCGAAAGCGGCGGGGTGCGTTGCCGCCGAGTCCAGGATCGGCGCGAGCGTGTCACGAGCTACCTGCTCGGTTGCGTCCTCGCCCCGGTATCTCGCGATCCGCAGGAGCACGTGCGCTGCCGCTGAGGTGCCGCTCGGCGTCGCGGTGTCGATGACGTCCTTGGGGCGCGTGATCAACGCTTCCCCGTCATCGGGCGTGAGGAAGAACCCACCCGAGGGGTCGGTGAACCTCTGCTGGATCGTGTCGACGAGCGTTGCGGCTCGCTCGAACCAGTCGGCATCCCCGGTGGTCTCGAAGAGGGTCAGCATCCCATCGGCGAGTAACGCGTAGTCGTCGAGGAACGCGTAGCCGCCCGCTGCGTCACGCCACGCCCGCACGAGCTGACCGCGTTCGTCACGCATCGAGGTCCAGACGAACGTCGCGCACGCTGCCGCGGCCTCGACGAACGCGGGCATCCCGAGCACGCGCCCTGCGATCGCGAGAGCGCCGATCGCGAGGCCGTTCCAGCCCGCGACGACCTTGTCGTCGATGCCCGGTTGCTCGCGGTGGCGTCGCCGTTCGCGGAGCGGTTCCCGAGCGGCGTCGACGGCGGCGGTGAAGGTCGCGATGTCGGCGCCGTGTCGCTCGGCGACCCGCTCGACGTCCTCGGGGAACCACAAGACGTTCGTGCCCTCCCAGTTCCCCTCGGGCTTCGCGCCGAACGCATCCGCGACCTCCGCACCCACCAGGCCAACGAGTTCCTCCCAGGCCCACACGTAGGTGGCGCCTTCGACGGCGTCGGTATCTGCATCCTGCGAGCTCGCGAACCCGCCCTCGGGACGGCGCAACACGTCAAGGAGATACTCCGCGGTACGGATCGCGACCGAGCGGTATCGCGGCGTTCGCGTGACGAGCCAGGCGTTCGTGTACAGCTGCAGCAAGAGGGCGTTGTCCGTCAGCATCTTCTCGAAGTGGGGGACGTGCCAGCGCGCGTCGGTGCTGTAGCGGGCGAACCCGCCGCCGACCTGGTCGTGCATCCCTCCGGCGGCCATCCGATCGAGCGTGATCGTCGCGACGTCCAGCGCGCCGTCCCGACCGTGCAGGTGCTGGCGCAGCAACCACGTCAGCACCATCGGCTGCGGGAACTTCGGCGCGCCGCCGAAGCCGCCCCACGTGCGATCCGCGGACCGTTCGAGCGCGACGAAGGCGCGTTCTGCGATCGCGTCGTCCGCGATCGCGGCGCCGGCGCCCGTCGCCGTCGCGCGCGAGATCGCGTCCGTGATCCGTGCGCTCTGTTCCTCGGCGTCTGCTCGGCGAGATGTCCAGACGTCCGCGATGCCCTCCAGCAGCTGTCGGAACGATGGCAGCCCGTGGCGTGGGGTGTCGGGGAAGTACGTGCCGGCGTAGAACGGGCGGCCGTCGGGCGTGCAGAAGACCGACATCGGCCAGCCGCCGCTGCCCGTCATCGCCTGCACCGCGTCCATGTAGATCGTGTCGACGTCGGGTCGTTCCTCACGGTCGACCTTGATCGCCACGAAATGCTCGTTGAGGAAGGCCGCGGTTCCGGGGTCCTCGAACGACTCGCGCTCCATCACATGGCACCAGTGGCAGGCCGCGTAGCCGACCGAGAGGAAGACCGGGACGTCCCGGGTCCGGGCCGCCTCGAACGCCTCGTCGGCCCAGGGGTACCAGTCGACGGGATTCTCGGCGTGCTGCAACAGGTAGGGGCTCGTCGCGTTCGCGAGTCTGTTCACCGGACGCCTCTCACCCCTCGAGTGTCTCGCTTCAGGAGCACGGACGTTGATGCCGATGCATGGAGCGGGGATGGACGCAAACGTTCGAGTGCTCGTGATGGAGCGGGGCCTTGGGCTCACGCATGACCTCTCCTACGCATGCCGTCACGTGGGAGTGTCCGTGCTCGGGCCGGTCCGTGACGTCGCCGAGGCAGAAGCTGCGGTCGCGGACGTTCCCGTCGACGTCCTCGTGGTCGATGCCGACGAGACGTCGGCCTCGATCGTCCGCGAGGCCGCCGCAGCGCTGGGTGGGGTTCGGGTCCTCGCCGTCAGCGAAGAGCTGGACCCCGAGGTCGGTGCGTCGGTGATCGCTGCCGGGGCAGCCGGACTGATGGCGCGGTCGGTCGACCAACGCACGGTTCCCGACCTCTTGCGGCGCGCTGCCGCCGGCGAGTTGATCCTGCCGGCGTCCCATCTCGCCGCACTGGTCGATCTGGTTCGTGTCTCGCGACTCGAGCCGAACGACGGCGCCCGACTCGAGGCGCTGACCCGTCGCGAGCGCGAAGTGCTGGCCTTGCTCGCCGACGGTCACACGACGCAGGAGGTTTCCGACGCGTTGTCGATCAGCGTGATGACCGTGCAGAGCCACGTGAAGAACGTCCTCGCGAAGCTCGGCGTGCATTCCAAGGTCGAGGCGATCCGCTTCGCGTGGCGATCCGGCGCGCTGACGATGCCGGCGTCGGCCTAGCCGACGCGGACCCGTGCTCGATTAGCCTCGTTCCATGGACGGCGCCGCGATCGACCTGTTCGTCTTCGAGAGCGATCCGGTGCTCGAGGGCGTCATCCGGCTCGCGGCTGCGGCCGCCGAGGGCGTCGGCGACGTGACCGTCGTGACGACGATCGACGTCGAGATATGGTCCTCGCTGCGCCCGACGATCGTCGTCCTCGATCTCGCGGGCGGCTCGGATCTCTCGGCGGTCGCGACGATCGTCGATCATGCTCCGCTCGCTCGCGTCGTGGTCTTGTCCGACCGCGACGACGGCCCGGTGGTGCTCGAGGCCATGCGACGCGGCGTCTACGGGTTCGTTCGGAAGCCCGACGGATTGCATGAGCTCGCGGAGACCCTGACCCAGATCGCCGCAGGCGAACGTGTCGTCCCACCCGAACTCGAGCGCTCCGCGGTCGATGAACTCCGCCGGTTCGCTCGGCAGGCGCACGCGGCATCGGTGGTGGAAACTTCGATCACGGCTCGCGAACGCGAGATCCTCGCGCTGGCCGCGGAAGGGTTCACCACGCATCAGATCGGCCGTCGGCTCGGTATCTCGCCTCGAACGGTCGAAGCGCATATCGCGAAGCTCTATCGGAAGCTCGGCGTCAAGACCCGGCTCCAGGCGGTCGCTCGCGCGGCAACACTGGGCCTGATCGACCTCGACACCTAGCGCCTCAGCACCAGCCCCATCTCGGCCGATAGACGAAGAGCCGGACCGCAGCACGTTCTTATCGTCTGCAGCGCAGCGGTCCGGAATCTCGAATGAGCCAGCGCCGAGCCGCCTCCGCCCCCCGACAGCCACGTCGTCTCGGCGTGGTCGTCGTCGATCCGCTCGGGATCGTCCGCGCGGGGATCGGCATGCTCGTCGCGAACGCAGACAGTACGGAGCTCTTGGCCGAGGCGGCGACCGCCGACGAAGCCCTCCGCGCGATCGCCCGCGTGCGGCGTTCCCGCGTCGTCGTGCTGGTTGGCCTCGGACTCGAGGAGCCCCACGACGCCTCGTGGCTGATGCGAGAGATCCGCGAGCGCTATCCGTTCCACGCCGTTTTGGCGGTCGGCGCCAACGCCGATCCCACCTCGATCAGCCGGGCGCTGTTCGTCGGGGCGGATGGGTACGTCGACAAGCGCGTCGAGCCCGACGAGTTCTTCGCGTCGATCGCGAGCGTCGGCGAACGCGAGATGGTGCTCGCCGGTCCGACATCCGGCGACGTCGGGCAGATCGCCGACGGGATCTACCGCCGTCGCGAGCTCGACGCGATGCTCACGCAACGCGAGCGCGAGGTCCTCGCGGTCGCCGCCGAGGGACTCACCGCGCGCGAGATCGCCGAGCGCCTCGGCGTGCGCGAGCGCACGGTCACGACACACCTCGGGCGGATCTACGGGAAGCTCGGCGTCGGCAACAGGCTCGCCGCCGTCCGGATGGCCGCGCGCTCCGGGTTGGTGAGCGTCGGCACGCCCGAGTGAACTCAGGCGCGCACGAACAGCGCGCCATCGTCATCGCTGTAGACCTCGTGCCACCCCGGGTCGGCGCGAAGCATCGGCAGCAGGTTCCAATCGGCTGAGGCGACGATGGCTTGTACGTCATAGCGGGCGAGCGTGTCCTTCCAGTCGGCCCCGGAGAACGCAACCTGCCCGTAGTCGCCCCAAACGTCGTCCGGCACGATCTCGATCCGCGAGTCGACGAACACGGGGAGGTTGGGCAGGGCGAACTCGAACCACGATCCCCACGGCTGATACACGAGCGTGCGGGTTCCCGGCGCGAGGTGGTCGGCCGCAGCCTGCGTGAGGCCCGGGGGAGCGGCAGTGAGGAACCGGTCGTACGAGTCACCGCGCCACCACGGAGCCAGGACGAGGAGCGCCGCGACCAGCGTGCCGACGATCACGTAGGCCGGCAGCCGCGCTGTAGCGGTCTCCGGCTTTGCCGCACGTTCCGCGCTCGCCTCCGCGAGCGACGCGGCGACGACCACGGGCGCGACCATCGCCCACCAGACGATCGCGCGCTGCGCCGACAAGGCGAGCAGGAAGAAGATGCCCAGGGTCAGGAGCGTGGTCCACGGCGTCCGTCGCCCGCGCCGGGCGAGGTACGCGACGATCGCGAGCGCGGACCCGATCGCCAGCCACCCCGGGACCGTCGAGAGGGTTAGTGGCGCCCATTCGGTGATGGTCGTGCGGATCACCGGGTCGGTCGACACGTTGTAGACGTAGAACCACACGCCCGGGCCGAACGGGGTGACGATCGTCGCGACGGCCGTGCACGCGGCGATCAGCAAGGTTCGCTGCGCCGACGGGTCATGGCGCCGACGGTCCTCGAGCCATGCGAGGCCCACGACCAGCGGGAACAGCACGAAGCTCCCGTGGATGTTGGCGCACAGGCACGCGAGCAGTGGGGCGAGCCACAGGCGTCCGGGGTGCGTCCGCCGACTCGCCGTGATCCAAAGCAGGATGGCGAACAGCGGGACGGCGAGGAGTTGCGGCCGCATCCCCAGCGCCGGCGTGGCGACGACGAAACCCGCAAGGGCAAGCAGGGAGGCGGTCCGAACCCGCGCGCCCGTCGCGCGAGCTGCGAGGTAGACGAGCCACGTGCTGACACCGACCAAGATCGCCTGCGCGCCAAGGAGAAGAGGCCAGCTGCCCACCCGATATAACGAGGCAAATATCCCCTGCGCGAGCCACTGTTGATCGAGCCACGCCGTCCCTGGGAACGTGAATGTCCAGGTATCGACGCGAGGGATGTTGCCGTGCAGCACATCCTCGCCGGCGCGGATGTGATACGCAAGGTCGATCGCGCCCATCTTGGAAAGCAGGGAGACGATCGCGGGCACGAGGAACGTCAAGCTGGCCCAGGCGATGTCGATCGGGTCGCGTCGGGCGACGGAATCCGCCGGGGAGGTTTCCACGGCGGCAGGCTAGCCGGTACCATCCTGCGCGCTGGGAGGTTGTAGCCACGAGTACGTACGTAGCTCTACGTAGACACCATGCGTGAGTTTCGGGATTTCCGTAGCCGTTCGGCTCCTTCTACTCTCCCGGTGGGCGAGTTACATTTCGCCACCGGACCTGTCGATAGGTTCGGAGCAGTGGCTCGGAGGAAGGAGGTGACAGGATGTTCCTTCGTCTCTACACGGGTGTTAGCACCTGGTGGAACGACCTGAAGGGGCGTGCTGCCGAGGAAGGTGGCGCGACCGCAGTGGAGTACGCGCTGATGGTTGCGTTGATCGCTGTGGTGATCATCGCCGCGGTGGCCTTCATCGGTCGGTCCGCATCCAGCCAGTTCAACTCGGTCGGCTCAGCCGTCAACAACCCGAGTTAACGGGCACAGCATCAGAGCGATCGGCCCGCCGGTCGCTCACTTCCCCGGGGAGGGCCGAGGGAGTGAGGGACCGGCGGACGAGAGGTAGGACCGGGTGATGAACATCAAAGCGCGGGCCCGCGGTGAAGAGGGCGCCGCAGCCGTCGAGTTCGCCCTGATCGTGGGCGTGCTCGCGATGCTCATCTTCGGCATGCTCCAGTTCGGACTCGCGTTCTTCCAGCTCCAGAACCTGCGAGCCGCCACGCGAGAAGGCGCCCGGGTCGGCGCCGTCGGCGCGCCGGTTGTCGCCACCCCCCCCGACGATCCCGCGACCGGCATCACGGGTCGAGTACAGCAAGCCTCCGGCATCAGCGCCTCTTTCGGCAGTTCGCTGGTCGTTCAAAGGGTGATGAATGGAACCTCGACGACTGTGACCGGCTCGACGAAGCCATGCGCGGACGTGAATGGAGTCACCCCCGATGCGGTGACCACCAGCATCGATCTGACGAGTCCGTCATTGCCGCAGGGACTGCAGAACATCTTCACCGTCGACATCCCGTTGTTGCCGACCATCGATCTGCGAAATTCGCAGGTCGTGGGTGAATTCCGATGCGAAAGCTGATCCGTCGCCGACTTCACGGCGACCAGAGCGGTGTCACGATGGTCATCGTTGCGCTTTGCCTCATCGCGCTGATGGGCATGGTCGTTCTCGTTGTCGACGTCGGTGGCCTGTTGTGGAACCGGCGCGCGATGGTGAACGCTGCAGATGCCGCAGCGTTGGCGGCAGCAAAGACTTGCGTGCTGCCCACAGGAACGGGTCCCGGCACGGATGCGTATCCCCCCGGAATCGTTGGCGCCGAGCAAGCAGCGGATGACTACGCGCGCGCGAACTCGTCGGGGGCGGATACCTCTGCTCAGAACATCATCCCGCCGACGAGTACGAGCAATTGCGACTCGTCAGACGAGGGATATGTGACGGTGCAATACGGCGCGAACCAGCAGCTCTTCTTCGCGGGGATCTTCGGCAAGGGACAGGGTCACGTCACAACTCAAGCGACGGCTATCTGGGGACCTGCGGGCGCCGTCAACCCGATGCCGATCGTGATCTATCAGGACTCGTTTCAGAACTGCCACTTCGAGGCGATCGATCCCACCAAGACCTGCTACGTCTGGGAAGACAACAGCAACACGAGCCCGGGAAGCGCCTTCGGCTTGCTTGACCTCCGCACGGACAACCCCTCGCAGTACGGATGGAACTCAGTCGCCGGTGCCGGATGCTCCGACCCGGGGGTCTTGGTCGACCAGTGGATAACTCAATATCCGGACAACGCGGTCGGGGATCTGCCGGTGAACTACCCGAACCCGACCTACGTGTGCCGTGTGAACGGCATCGCGCAGAGCGTCTGGGCCGACTTCGCGCAGCTGAAGAACCAGATTCTCTTTTTCCCGATCAATCGTTGTGACGACGTGCTACCAGGGAATCCTTTCGGGCAGCTTCTCCCGAATTCGACGAGCGAAGCGGCGTGCGCGACAACGCCGGGGCAGTACGACATCATCGGGTTCTTCGCCGCGAAGCTGATCAACATCTACGTGCCAAACCAAGTGAAGGCGGGAAGCGGGAACTGTACCGGGACTCGATCATTCCCCGGCCCGAACAACCCGTTCTTCGTCTATTCGCAGTTCGAAGCCACGCAAACCCCGGTATGCCCCTCGACTGCTCCCGACCAGATCTCGAACGTGGTTATCGACAAGGTCCACAACAACGACCCTGGCCCCGCGCCGGTCGAGGGGACCGACTACATCGTCGATTACACCAACCCAGCCGATCCGCAGATAACTTGGCTCCCCGGCGGGCCCGCGAACGAGAACCAGCCCTTCAATATCACGTTCAACTGGTCGACCAACGGGACGTGTGGCATCCCACCGACCAACAACTCTGCACACTGCCTCGTCCTTCAGCCCGTCCAGGTCCAGATCGGCGGCAGCCATCCGGGGGGCGGAGGAGTCGACGGGGGCGTCGAGGCCATCAAGCTTTGTGATCCCAGCATCGTGAATCCGCCCGGGCAGGGCTCATGCAGCCCGGTGAACGTGCCGTAAGAGTAGGAATAGGCCGGCCCTACGTCGGCGACTGAGCAAGGTGCATAGGCTACGCGGAAGGAGATAGGCGGATGAGGTCCCGAGGTCTGGTAGTTGCTATCGCCGTGGTCTTGGCGGTCCTGGCGGCCGTCGGGGTCATCGTTTACACGAGCAGCGTTCGCGAGAACGCGACCAACGAGAACACCCAGCAGCGGGTGACGTCGAGTCAGGACATTCCGGCGAACACACCCCTCGACCCGCTGATCGCCTCAGGAGTGTTCAAGCTGACGGCGATCCCCAACGACGCCGTCGTTCCCAACTCAGTCACAAGCACTGACCAACTCCAGGGTGTGGTGACGTCTGCCCCGATCTATCAGAACGAGCAGATCCCGCTTGACCGGCTCTCGAGCGGCCAGGGCTCGAACAACCTGGGGATCACGCCGGGCAACGTTGGCCTCGGTCTGCAGATCAGCGGCGCCGCGGCCGTCAACGGCTACGTTCAGCAGGGCAGTCACGTTGCCTTGTATGCCACCTTCAACAAGGGCACGTACGTCACGAAGCAGAGCCTGAAGTTCTTCTTGTCCGGCTCGCAGATCTCCAAGCTGCAGAGCGGCTCGTCGACCTCGAACCCGAACCTGATCCTGATGCCGACGGACTACACGTTCGCCCTCGTGCCGTCCGTCAAGATCCTCGCGGTCACGAATCCGCCGGCAGACTCGAGCACCGGGAAGCCGACGGCGGGGACCTCGAGCTTCGTGCTGGACCTGACGCCGCCCGACTCGAGCAACGTCATCTTCGCGAGCGGCCACGGCACCCTGTACATGGGGTTGCTGCCGCCTGAGAACAACAACGGCTACTCCACGCCGGGGACGATCGGCGCTCCGTTCGCCAGGGTCATCGGGGTGAACAAGGGGTGACCGAAGCGAGCGTCGTCGCCGTCGGGACGCCGCAATCGTTCCGCCAACAGATCGCTCGGTCCCTCGAGCTGGAGGCCGATGAGGTCGGCTGGGTTCAGTCGGCCACGGCCGCCGAGGAGATGTTGATCAACGCGTACGCGCCGGTCGACGTCCTCGTGCTCTCGCCCGAGGTGAAGGAGCCGGACGCGCTTGGTCTGGCCGAGTTCGTCGGCCGTACCGCACCGGGTACGGCGATCGTGTTGGTCCGCGACCACACCTGGAACGGGTTGCTTCCCGCCGCGATGCGGGCCGGCATCCGAGACGTCGTCGACATGACGCAGGGGACGGACGAGCTCCGCGAAGCGGTGGAGCGCGCCGTCTCCTGGGCGTCGAACCTCCGGTCTGCAACCACGGCGACCCAGGCCGACGGGGGCGGGCGCGTGCGCCGTGGGCACATCATCTCCGTGTTCTCCTCGAAAGGCGGATCGGGCAAGACGTTCCTCACGACGAACCTCGCGACGTCGATCGCCCAGGTGACGGGCGAGGATGTCGCGGTGGTCGACCTCGACGTCGACATGGGCGACGTGTTCACGTACTTCGGACGCGAGCCGTCCGCCTCGATCACCGATCTCATGGCGCTCGGTGAGGGCGGCACGAGCGACGAGATCCGCAGCGTCGGCGTCGAGGTGGCGCCGCACACGTGGTCGTTCGGCGCGCCGCCGGACCCCGCGGCCGAGGCGCCCGCCGGCGAGGCAGTCGGCAAGTTCTTGCGCTCGATCCGGAGCGAGTTCGACTACGTCGTCGTCGACGCGTCGGTCGACTATTCGGACTCGGCGCTCGTGTGCTTCGACCTGTCGGACATGATCTGCCTTGTCACCGGTCTGGACGTCGTCGGTGTGAAGCACCTGTCCAAGGCGCTCGACACGCTGCTGACGATCGGACTGCCGCGCGAGCGGTTCCGCGTCGTGCTGAACCGTGCCGACTCCAAGGTCGGCCTCGACGCCTCCGACGTGGAGCGCGTGATGAAGATCAAGGTCGACGCGATGATCCCGTCGAGCCGGCTGGTGCCGACCTCGTTGAACAAAGGCCGGCCGGTCGTCTTGGACGAGCCGGGCTCGGAAGTGTCGCAGTCGATCACGAGCTTGGCCGTTCGTTTCTCGGGCGTGGAATCGCCCGAGTCGAACGGCGAAGCGTTCGCTATGGCAGCCGCCGACTCGAAGAAGCGCGGCAGGTTCAGCCGGAAGAAGACGTAAACCCCCGAAGGAGGCCATCCCCATGTCGCTCGCAGATCGCTTGGCGAAAGCCCAGCAGAAGGACCGGATCGCCGACGTTCGCGGGCGCGTGCAGGAGCGGCTGGTTGAGTCCCTCGGGCCACGTCTGTACGACGCCACGATGTCGGACACCGAGCTCGAAGGCTTGGTGCACCAACGTCTGCGCGAGCTCCTCGACGAGGAAGAAGGACCGCTCTCCGCGCAGGAGAAGTTGCTCATCGTCCGCCAGATCGGCGACAGCGTGCTCGGTCTGGGACCACTCGAGCCGTTCGTCCGCGACCCGGAAGTGACCGAGATCATGGTCAACAACTGGGACACGATCTACGTCGAGCGCGCCGGCAAGCTCTACTGGACCGGCACGAAGTTCCACGACGACCAGCAGCTCCGCCGCACGATCGACAAGATCGTCGGGAAGGTCGGCCGTCGTGTCGACGAATCGAGCCCGTACGTCGACGCTCGGTTGCCCGACGGTTCCCGTGTGAACGCGGTGATCCCGCCGCTGGCGATCGACGGTCCTGCGCTCACGATCCGGAAGTTCGCCGCCGACCCGTATCAGGCGGACGACCTGATCGAGTTCGGCACGATGACCTCGCCGGTCGCGAAGTTCCTCGAGGCCTGCGTGCGCGGCCGGATCAACATCCTGGTCGCCGGCGGGACCGGCGCCGGGAAGACGACGACGCTCAACGTGGTGTCGTCGTTCATCCCCGACGATGAGCGGATCCTCACGATCGAAGACGCCGCCGAGCTCAAACTGCAGCAGCCCCACGTGGTGCGGCTCGAGTCGCGCCCGCCGAACATCGAGGGCAAGGGCCAGGTCACGATCCGCGACCTCGTCCGGAACTCGCTGCGTATGCGGCCCGACCGCATCGTCGTTGGTGAGGTCCGTGGTGGCGAGGCGCTGGACATGCTCCAGGCCATGAACACCGGTCACGATGGTTCGATCTCGACCATCCACTGCAACAGCCCGCGCGATGCGCTGTCGAGGCTTGAGACCATCACGATGATGGCCGGCATGGAGCTGTCGAACAAAGCGATCCGTGAGCAGATCGCCTCGGCGCTGCAGCTGATCGTCTACCAACAGCGGCTGAAGGACGGGACCCGCCGCTTCACGCACGTGACCGAGGTCGCGGGCATGGAGGGCGAGGTCATCACGTTGCAGGACATCTTCCTGTTCGACTTCTCATCCGGGGTCGACGACGAAGGCCGCTTCCGTGGCCGCCTGAAGTCGACGGGCCTGCGGCCGAAGTTCCTCGACAAGCTGGCCGAACGAGGGGTCTACGTGGAGCCCGAGCTGTTCGCGCTGGAGCCGAAGGGAGTCTGATGCTCGCACTCAGTATCGAGCCGGCTCAGGTCCTCATCGGGATCGGCGTCGGGATCGTTGCGTTCTTGCTGGCGTGGTTCCTCCTGGGGACCGCGGCCCGCCAGAAGCAGGACCGGGACCGCGAGGCACGCATGCGCGCGGTGATCCAGCCCGGCCAGCAGGCAGGTCCCGCGACGAGCGCCTCGACGCCCCAGGCGGGTGGGTGGATCCCCGACAACGTCTCCAAGTTCGGAACGCGGTTCGCCGAGTCTCGCGGGTTCAGCGAGCGTCTCGACGCCGAGCTCGAAGCCGCCGGGGTTTCGCTGCGGTCGGGCGAGTTCGTCGTCGCGTCCGCGGTCGCGTGCCTCGTGTTCGGCGTCCTCGGCGCGGCGCTGCTGCGCAACTGGATCCTGGCGCTCGTGCTGGCAGGCGTGGGCGCGGCGTTCCCGACCGTGCTGTTGCGCTCGGCGTTGTCCAAGCGCGCCGACCGGCTCCGCGAGCAGCTCCCGGACGTGTTGACGATCATGGCGTCGTCGCTTCGCGCTGGACACAGCTTCCTGCAGTCGCTCGACACCGTGGCCAAGGAGATCGCGCACCCGGCGGCCGCCGAGTTCCAGCGGGTCGTCGCCGAGATCAGGCTGGGCCGTCCGGCCGAGGATGCGCTCGAGAGCCTCGCCGTACGCGTCGGCAGTCCCGACTTCAAATGGGCGGTCCTCGCCGTGAACATCCAGCGGGAGGTCGGCGGAAACCTCGCCGAGATCCTCGACACGGTGGCCGACACACTTCGCGAGCGCGCGATGCTTCGGCGGCAGATCAAGGTCCTCACCGCCGAGGGTCGGCTGTCGGCCTGGGTGTTGGGTCTGCTGCCGTTCGGGATCGCGCTCTACATGTTCGCGGTCAACCCGAGCTACATCGGGCTCCTGTTCCACAGCACCTACGGCATCATCATGTTGATCGTCGCAGGGTGCCTGCTCGTCGCGGGCGTCCTCTGGATGAAGAAGATCGTGGATATCGATGTCTGAGATCTGGCTGATCCTGTCGGTACTTTCGCTTGCACTGTCGATCATCTTGGTCGGCGTCTACATCGACCAGTCCCGCGCCGAGAAGCAACGCGCGGTCCGGATGCTGGAAACCCAGGTGGTCGGTCCGAGCGGTGTTGCGGCTCCGTCGCCGAACCTCCGCGAAGAGACCTTGAAGGAGAACTTCGGAGAACGGATCGTTCTGCCTGTCGTGGCGGGCGCCGGCAGGTTCGCGCGGCGCGTGACGCCGTTGGACGCCCGCGACCGGATAGAGCGGAAGCTCTTGCTCGCCGGCAGCCCTGTCGGCTGGGATGCCGAACGCGTGCTGGCGTTCAAGATTATCGGCGCGGTCGGCGGCTTCGTCCTGTCCATCATCATGCTGCAGCTCATCTCGCTGTCGTCCTTCCTGCAGATCATCGTGACGGCACTGCTCACGTTCGTCGGTTTCATCGCGCCGGACTCCATCCTCAACGGGCGTGTCGAAGATCGGAAGAAGGAGATCCTGCGCACGCTCTCGGACACGCTCGACCTGCTGACGATCAGCGTCGAGGCTGGCCTGTCCTTGAACGCCGCGATCGCGATGGTGGTGCGGAACGTGCCGGGCGTGCTGTCGTCGGAGTTCGCCCGGATGCTCCAGGAGATCCAGCTGGGTGTGCCGCGCTCGGACGCCTTCCGGCACCTGTCGGAGCGGACCGACGTCGAGGAGCTGAACGCGTTCGCGCTCGCCATGGTGCAGGCCGACGTCTTCGGTGTCTCGATCGCGAGCGTCCTTCGAACGCAGGCAGCACAGCTCCGGATCAAGCGGCGTCAGGCGATCGAGGCCAAGGCGGCACAGACCCCGGTCAAGATCGTCTTCCCGCTGATCATCTGCGTGCTCCCGTCGCTGTTCGTGGTCATCGTCGGCCCGGGCGCCATCCAGATCTTCCAGAGCTTCTCGAACCTCCACTGACGGTCGGTGCCCGAAGGGCGGCGGGTATTCCGCACGCAACGGGGTAATCACGAGGGATGACTTCTCAACGCCGTCGAAACAGCGAGATGGATCCCCCGAGCGTTGCGCTAGAAGGCAGCCGGAACGCCCCACGGGCGCGGGCGCCGTCTCAACGTTCCTTGCGGTGCACCGCTGTCGCACTGAGATTTGTCCTTCCACCAACTTGCGCGGCCTAGCCCTAAGGGCCTACGATGTCTATCTCAAGAGGAGAGGAACCCAGAATGCGCAAAGTGACCGCTGTCCTGACGCTTGCGCTCGCTTCGGTCGTGTTGTCGGCAGGAGCAGCCATGGCCGATTCCACCTACCCGCCGACGGTTGTGAAGGGCGCGAGTGGCAGCAGGGGAGACGGGGGAACCGCGTTCACCGGATCTTCGCAGCTCCCGTTCGCGATGCTGATGATCGCCGCTTTGGTGGTTGTCGGCGCGACCGCTCTGATCGTGGCCCGTCGCCGCGCGACGCGCTTCGAGCAGTAGCCGCGGCTCCCCTCAGGGTTGACTGACGAGGAACCCTGAGAACATCGAGGCCGCCCCGAGCTGGCCTTCAAGGACAGTCCGTTCTCCGGTGGCCATCGCAAGCTGTGCGGCGGGGTTCGGCATCGGAGACAACCGGTAACCGTCGGGTTTGGAGACGGCGCGCGCGTCGTACGAGGTCGACCCCTTAGCCGGAGATCGAGCGCGAAACGTCGCGGAACCAGCGGAGCGGCAAGGGTGCCTGGAAGCGGACCCCCAGGGTCAACGCGCTCGATGGTGACCCCCGCCATGTCGCCGTCCCTCCCTCGACCGCCATCGGCGTGCTCGTCCAGACGATGTGTGTGCCAGACGGCGCGTGGATAGTGACGGAAACGTCGGTGGGTTGGATCGTGGTTTGCCCGAGGAGGGTGAGCTGATATGAGCCGCCGCTCGAATTCCCGCTCCACACGTCTGAGGATCGCCACACGACCGACAGCGTTCCCGTGGATCCGGCCGGGATCGTTCGGTAGTCCTGGAGCCAAGGGACGCCATTCTCCGAGCCCGTTGCGACGCGGATCGCCTTTCCGTCGCGGGTCGCCGACGCGAGGGTGCAGGGGGTATGGCACCAGACCGACGTGATGGGGATCTGGTCTCCAGCCTTCGCGCCGGGGGCGTTCGGGTTCGGTCCGATGACGTATCGCGGTTCCCCCGAGGTCGGCGCGTCGTTCGCGATCGTCACGGTTGTGGTGCCGATGGCTTCGCTCGTGCCTCCGAGCTGCACGTCGTAGTTGACCTGTCGAGTCGCGTAGTAGTCCACCTTGTTGCCCGACGCGTTGTTCACGATCACTCCCATGACGTCGCCCGCCGGTTCCGTGACGGCTCCGTCGATGCCGAGCGTGGCGAGCCCGCCTTCTGTCGTCGGGTTCGTGCTGTAGATGCGTAGGTGGCCGTCGGCGACGGCGTTCGAGATCAGCCGCAGTCGCGCGACCTCCTGCCCGTCCATCTGCAGGAATCGTGCGAAGACCGCGGACGCGACCGTGCCCAAGACGTCTTTCCGCTGGTTCGAGTTGGGGAAGTCCGAATATGCGCGGTTCGT
This sequence comes from Actinomycetota bacterium, assembly GCA_036007245.1. Taxonomy (GTDB): domain Bacteria; phylum Actinomycetota; class UBA4738; order UBA4738; family HRBIN12; genus AC-51. The sequence continues at coordinate 16,315 of DASYOY010000104.1, forward strand.
GGTCACGTCGACGACGTTCTGCGCCGTGATCTCGCCCGCGCCTGGCGAATGGATCGGCCCGGTGACCTCCAGGAACGAACGGAGGGCGAACGGATCGACCGCGAAGACACCGTCGAGGTGTGTGTGCTCGCCGAGGGCGTAGTTGGCCAGTGCTGCGCGGGCCGCCGACGGCATGTCTGGCGTCATGTTCATGTTCTTCCACGATCCGGCGCCGCCGTACCCGTCGTAGTTCCGCGCATAGTCGGTGCTCGGGTCGGGCACACGACCGGCGGGGAAACTCTTCAAGGCGTCCCGCGGCCGCGATCGGGAGACGTGAACGTGGCCGTGGTCGAGGGTCATGATCGCGTAGGCACCCCAGAGACCGCCGGTCCCTCGGAGCTCGGCCGGGTTCTGCGCGACGACGAGGTACCGCTCGGGACCGTGAGCCCCGCCGAAGGCCGGTGCGCCCTGTAGGATCGCGCCCAAGCCATCGAGGTCGGTGGCCAGGCGACCGGTCTCTGCTTCGGCATCCCATCGAGCACGTGCGATCACCGACGGCATGAACGAATCGGGCGCTGCGGCGAGGGTCGCTTCGGCCGAGGCCGCCTGGCGACCGGCGGTTGCGACCGGACCGGCAAGTGCGGCATACCGCGAGAGCGGGACGACGCCGCCTTGGGGCGCAAGGGATCCGATCCCGTCAGGCAGGGTGTGGAACGCATCGACGAGGGTGATCCCTGCCGCCGACAATGATCGGCCCGCGTCGGCCATCGCGGCGGCCGCGTCCGCGCTGTTTCCGGCCCACGGCACCAACCGTGCCATCGTGCCGATCGGGCCGTGAAGCCTGTCGTCGGCCGTTCCGAACGAGGCCGAAGCCTGGTCGAGGGACGCGCGCGCCTTCCCTAAGTCGCCCGCGAGTGCCTCGCGCCGAGCGGCCTGCAGCGCGCTTCGTCCATTTTGGAGGCCTTGCCGAGCGCCGAGCAGGGTCATCGCTTCTACCGCGACGACGATGATGAAGGCCACCACACAGCACAGCACGACCCAGCGAATGCGGTGCGATGTGGCTCGTATCGGTGGATCGCGCGGCTCGGGCGGCTTTGATCCCTCCACGGTGTCATCCAGCTGCTGTCGATCATCGAGGGGGGGAAGGCCGGACATCGTCCGACGAGGCTACCCACCGAGCGGTCTGCCGGCATCCCGCGTTGGGGAGCCGGCCCGGAAGGCCTCCGCCCTAGGCCCGTCTCCCAAGGCCGCGGCCAACGCCGCTGCTACGCTCTGCCGGCCATGAAGGTCGCCTACCAGGGAGAACCCGGCGCCTACAGCGAGCGGGCGGTCCAGGCGACGTTCCCAGACGCGGATCCGATGCCGTGCGAAACGGTGCGCCTCGTCTTCTCCCGGGTCACCAGCGGGGAGGCCCCGTTCGGCGTCGTCCCCATGGAGAATTCCCAGGCCGGCTCCGTCAACGAGACCTACGATCTGTTGCAGCACACCAGTTTGCTTCGGATCGTGGGCGAGGTCGTGGTGCGGGTCGACCACGCGCTCCTCGGTGTCCCGGGGGCTCGCTTGGAGGACATCCGACGGGCGAGATCGCACTGGCAGGCCTTGGCGCAATGTGAGGAATTCTTGGCTTCGATGCGCATCGAGCCAGTGCCGGTGCACGACACGGCCGGCGCGGCCCGCCAGATCGCGGCCGCTGGCGATCCTGCGGAGGCCGCGATCGCCAGCGTCGCGGCCGCTGAGAACTTCGGACTGAAGGTGCTCGCGGAGCGGATCCAGACCGAGAAGGAGAACTTCACGAAGTTCGTGGTGCTTGGAACCGAGGATCCAGGGCTCGGCACGGCGGACAAGACCTCTTTGGTCTGGGCGGTGCTGGACGAGCCGGGGTCGCTGCTCGGGTCGCTCGAACCGTTCGCCAAGCGGGGGATCAACCTGCACAAGCTCGAGTCGCGGCCACGGCGCGGCAAGCCTTTCGAATACCTGATGTACGTGGACGTGATGGCGGGGATGTCCGACCCCGCTCTGGAGGATGCCCTGCACGAGGTGGAACGGCACACCTCGATGGTGCGCGTGCTCGGCACGTACCGATCCGCGGCCGATCCGGTCTGACGCGACGTCACGGTTCCGCGACAGCCCCGGGCTACGATTCGGCGCATGGACCCCGCCGCCCGTGACCACCTTTCGGTGTGGGCGGCGGGAGCGCTCGCCCTGATCGCCTTGGTCGGTGTGGTGGCGGTGGCCGGTGTCTCCGCCCCCACGCTGCCGGCGCTCGCGGCGACCTCGCCCGCCCAGCCGCCGGATCAGACCGTCGCGGGCATCACGACATTCCGCGGAGACGCGAGCCGCACCTGGTACGGACAGGGCCCCGTTCCCAGCGACCCGGTGAAGCGGTGGGTCTATCCGAGCGACGGAACCAAGATGTGCTCGATGTCCGCGGAGGGCGGCGCCGGTTCGCAGATCAAGCAGTGGTGCGGCACCGGGTGGACCGGCCAGCCCAACGTCGTGCCGCTGCACGACGGAACGATGGAGATCCGCGAGGGGGCCTACGACGGGCACTATCACTTCCTCGACGCGGGGACGGGACAACCGTTGCTGCCCGACCTCGTGACGCAGGATCTCGCGAAAGGCTCGGCGACGACCGACCCGGACGGCTACCCGCTGTACTACGCCGGCTCGCGCGACAACCACTTCCGCGTCGTTGCGATGGACCGTTCCACGCCGACCGTCCTATGGGAGATCGACGCGCACGACACGTCGCTCGCGCCGCATCCGATGTGGAACGACGACTGGGACGGCGCCGCGCTCATGGTCAACGACGTCTTGATCGAGGGCGGGGAGAACGGCTATTTGTACATCGTCCCGATGCACCGCGGCTATGACTCCCGTGGGCTCGTCACGGTCTCGCCCGGGAAGCCGATCGTCGTGCCGGGCTTCGACCAGCAGCTGCTCGACGCGGTCGCCCAGCCCGGCGGGATCAACGCCGACGGGCTCGACACGCGCTACGACGTGTCGATCGAGAGCTCGGTGGCGTACCGCGATCGCGTCGTGTACGTCGCCAACTCCGGCGGTTTGATCACCGGCTGGGACATCTCCGACGTCTTCAAGGGTGGCGACAACGTGCACGAGGTGTTCCGGTTCTGGACGGGGGACGACACCGACGCGTCCGTCACGATCGATGACGACGGCTACCTGTACGTCGCGAGCGAGTATCAGCGCTTCGACCCGCAGTCCCAGCACCTCGGGCAGCTGATGAAGCTCGACCCACGCAACCCGGCCGACCCCGTCGTGTGGTCGATCCCGGCGATGGAGCTCGGTTTCGAAGGCGCCGGCGGCAGTTGGTCGACGCCGGCGATCTACGGCGACACCGTGTACGAGACGACGGCCGCCGGTCGCGTGCTCGCGATCGATCGCGCGACGGGCACGATCATGTGGGAGCGGCAGATCGGGTCGCCGGCGATCGGTTCGCCGGTGGTCGTCGACGGCACCCTGCTTCAGGGCGACTGCTCCGGCCATCTCTACGCGTGGGACGTGTCCGACCCGAACGCGCAGCCGTCGCTCGAGTGGAACATGAACCTCGGGGACTGCATCGAGTCCACGCCGGCGGTGTGGCACGGGTGGCTCTACGTTGGCACACGCGCCGGATACATCTACGGCATCGCGGACGCCGACACCCCACCGCCGACGGCGACCGGCTAGCGCTCAGCGGCCGATGAATCGCGCGAACTGCGACTGCAGCTCGGCCGTGCGCATCGAGATGATGACGGCCGAGATCGCGAGCAGCCCGGCGAGGCTGATGACGAGTGCCACCGTACGCGAGACGCGCGGGCCGAACCCGTCGAGCGCCGCATAGCCGGCGATCAGCCCCGCGATCAGTCCGCCCACGTGCGCTTGCCACGAGATGCCCGGGATCGTGAACGTGAACACCATGTTCAAGACGATCAGCATCAGCATCTGCCGCATCCGGTTCGCGTAGAACGCGAGATGTCGCCGGCGGTAGTTGTAGGCCAGGAACGCGCCGAACAGTCCGAAGATCGCGCCCGAGGCGCCGGCGCTGACCTGCAGCGTGAAGCCGCCCTGCACGGCGACCAGCGGCGGCGTCAGCCAGTACGCGATCGAGGACGCGAACCAGCCGGTGACGAAGAACAGGGCGAGGTACCGGACCCGTCCCAGCTCGGCCTCGACGACGTTTCCGATGATGAACAGCGCGTACATGTTCAACGCGAGGTGGATGATCCCGAAGTGCAGGAACGCGTTCGTCATCAGGCGCCAGTACTGGCCGCCGGCGACCCGGAACGGCTCCAGCGCGCCCTGCTGGATCAGGACCTTCTCGGTGGCGCCGGAGATCACCGAACCCGCCCCCGACATCGCGACGCCGATCACGTAGACCACGACGCAGATCGCGATCAAGACGTTGGTGACGCTGAGGCCGGCCGCCGAGGACCCGACCCGCCGGCCTGGCTGATGGATCTCCTGGCGCGATCCGCGGGCGCAGTCGGGGCATTGGTAGCCGACCGCGGCCGGGCGCATGCAGTCCGGGCAGATCGGATCTCCGCAGCGCACGCAGCGCAGCCCCGTCTGCACGTTGGGATGCCGCTTGCAGGCCACGGGCCCCTCGGTCGAGGGTGGCGGGGGAGGCAGTGAGGGATCCACGGCGCCCATGCTACGGAGCGCCGGGCGGTTCGTGCGCGTGAACGTGCGGGTCGACGTGCACCGTGACATCGGCCAGGCGCGGGACCTCGTGCAGCAAGGCCTCGCGGGCCGCCTCGGCGATCCGGTGGCCCGCATCGACGGTCAGCGCACCGTCGACGACGACGGTGAGGTCGGCCAGCAGTCGGTGCCCGCTCCACCGGGCGCGCGCGTCTTCCACGTGGACCACACCGTCGACGGCGCCGGCGACCGCCTCGATCAGCGCGAGGGTCGTCTCGTCGGTTCCGTCGAGCGCTCGATGCAGGACCGTCCGTGCAGCGGCCACCATCGTGAACACGATCGGGATCGTGATCGCGAGCGCGACGATGGCGTCGGCACGCTCGAAGCCGGCGAGCACGCCGAGCGTCGCGATCACGACACCGAGCGAGGTGAGCCCGTCGGTGCGCGCGTGCAGCCCGTCGGCAACCAACGCCGCCGAGCCGATGCGGCGGCCGACACGGATCCGGTACTGCGCGACGATCTCGTTCCCGGCGAGCCCGAGGAGTCCTGCGGCGAGCACCCAGCCTGCCGCGTCGAGCGGTTGTGGATGCACCAGGCGATCGATCGCCTCGATCACCGCTGCGAGCGCCGAGATCGCGATCAGCCCGACGATGACAAGTCCGGCGACGTCTTCAGCTCGGTGGTAGCCGTACGGGTACCGGCGGGTCGGCTGCCGCCGGGCGAGCCGGAACGCGATCAACAGCGGGATCGCGGTCAATGCGTCGGTCGCGTTGTGGATGGTGTCGGCGAGCAGCGCGACCGACCCGGACACCGCGACGATCGCCAGCTGGACCGCGGCGGTCGCCGCGAGGATCCCTAACGAGATCCACGTCGCGCGCGAACCATCGCGCGTGGCCAGCGTGGCAGCGTCCGCCGGGCCGAAGTGTTCGTGATCGTGGGAGTCGCGGCGATCGTCCGAGCTCACCGAGCGACCCGGTCGAGTTCGGCTTGGACCTCATGCACATCGAACAGCGGGCTCCATCGGTCGACGATCTTCCCGTCGGGACCGATCAGGAACAGCCAAGGTTCGGTGAGGTTGCCGTTGCGCAGGAGCCACTGTCCCGCCGCGGTGTTGATCTGGTGCTTCGCGTAGTCCTTGTAGATCTCGATGTGGATATAGGCGGCGTTCTTCGGGCCCGTCTTCGCGATCTGTTCGAGCGCGTCGGTCGACGGACCGCAGAACTCGCTCTGGCAGTACACGGGTGTCGAGAACAACGCGAGGATCGGCTCGTGCTTCGCGAGCGCGCCGGAGATCGTGTCTTGATGCAGCTCCGGGTCGGGGATCTTCGCGCCGTCTTGCGCCCGGGAGTCGATCGACTCCGGGTTCACGTTCTTGTCGGCCATCGTCAGGTTCGTCGTGTCGAGCGCTTTGTGGCCGGGCGCCGGCAATGCGGGCTTGTCGGAGACGCCGAACTGCGTGCTCAGGTTCTGCGGCGGGCCGCCGACGGTGAACGACATCGAGGCCGTCCATACACCTGCGGACGGGAAGTTGACATGTTCGAGTTGGTACACGCCTCGTCCCTGTGATGGGGACGTCAGCGTCGGGGTCGGTGCGACGGCGGTGCCGGGCGCCGGGACGTAGTGGGCGGTGCCCTGGATCGCCTGGCCGCCGTCGGCAGGTGTGAGCGAAAGCGGCACCGTGCCGCCCGTGAGCAACTGCACCCCGTTGGCAGTCGAGTAGAAGACCCCGACCTGGATGCGTTGCGGGGTGCCGGCATAGAGGTCACTGGTCGCGACCTCCATGGCGTAGGACGTGCTCGAACCGGCTGTGTCTGCCGTGGAGGAGTCGTTGTGGGTGCACGCGACCGCCGCGACGAACGCGAGGGCGAGGGCGAGGACGGGCAGACGGCGCATGGCCCCATGTTCTCGTATGAAGCGTCTTGCCGTCCGGTGGCTCAGATCACGCGCTCGAATCGCAGCAGCGTGGCGCGACGGTCCTCGGAGCCGCCGTACGAGCCCAAGCCGGGGCCCGAGGGGACCACCCGGTGGCAGGGGACGAAGAGCTCGATCGGGCTCCGGGCGAGCGCCGAACCGGCTGCCCTGGCCGCGCCGGGCCGGCCCGCCTTCCCAGCGACGTCGCCGTAGGTCCACATCTCGCCGTACGGGATGGTCTGTGTGATCTCGAGCACGGTCCGTGCGAAGGGCGTCCCGACCAGCAGGAGGTCGGCAGGCGTGCGCATC
>DASYOY010000105.1:0-7639 GCA_036007245.1 Actinomycetota bacterium
GCATCCCTCGCGCTCCCGTGGACCTTCGGGCGTGCAGATGCGAGCGCGATGCCCAAGCGTGCCTACTACTACTTGTGGTGGAGCAAGGGGCATTGGCACGACAAGCTCGGTCCCAACTTCCCGTACGGCCGCTCCCCCCTCCCACTGCCGGCGACCCTGAACGCCGCGGGGTGCCACGCGCACTCCCGCTACGCCGGCAACACCCTCACAGACGTGCCGCGCGAGCTTTACTCGCAGGACCAACCGGCGGTGATCGAACGCCACGTCCGGCAGGCTCGCGCGGCACGTCTGAACGGGTTCATCGCGAACTGGATCGGGACCGGCAACATCTCGCAGGTCATCCACTCCACGCCCTACACCCCCCGACTCGTGCACCTACTGAACACCGCGAAGCGGAGCACCGCGAACGGCCACCCATTCGACGTGTGGCTCTCGTACCAGGCGGCCGCGACGACCCTGCCGGCGAGCTACATCATCCACGACCTCAAGTGGCTCCACGCCAAGCTCGGCGGCAGCTCCGCCTGGGGCCGGCGCGGCGGGCAGCCGGTCGTGATCTGGACGGGCAGCCACCATTACCCGCTCTCGGCACTAAGAGAGGTATCGAAGGCCATCCGTGGCCGCTTCTTCCTGGTGGGAGACGAGAGCCCGACCACGATCTCGGCCGACCGCCTGAGGGCCTTCGACGGTATGTCCTATTACTGGTCCTCCCAGAACCCGTACGCGAACCCGCAGTCGTTCGACCAGGTGCGCCAGCTCGCCCACAAGGTCCACGCGGCCAACAAGCCGTGGTTCGCACCCTTCGCCCCCGGCTATCAGAACCAGCTCGAGGGCGGGATCTGCGTGCCGCGGCGCCACGGCGAAACCCTGCAGCGCCTCTACAACGGGAACCGAAAGTCGAACCCCCAGGCGATGTGCCTGATCTCGTGGAACGAGATCACAGAGGGGACGTACATCGAGCCGCTCCGCCGCTACGGCGGCGCTTACGTGAAACGCACCGCGAGGCTGTGACCGGTTACTCGGCCCAGCGACCGCAGCCGTTGCAGGACTTGGCGGCCATGGGATCGGTCCGCACGACACGCCCACCGCAGTACGCACAGCGGGTCGGCATCGCACGCACGAAGGCCTGAAGGGTCGCACCGAGCGACCGGCGCGACCGCTCGATCTGACGTCCGAGCTCTGCGGGAACCTGCATGGTCTCGCTCCCCATCGTTCCGTCGAGGTCCTGCTCGAAGGTTCCCAAGGGGGTGCGGCCGCCCAGTTTCCGTGCCATGAACATCCGGTGGACATGATGCGCCTGCTCAGATGCGTTTGCCTGTAATCACATAGGTCTAGCGCAAACGTTTGAGCGAGGTAGGCCGAACGCGGTACGGCCGACGGACGGCCCATAGCCGCCGTCGGCCGTTCGCCGCGGGTCCGATTCAGATGAAGTTCTTCGACACGGTGAGGTCATCGAACGCGACGTCGTACGTCCCAGTCGTTCCCGTCTGCCCCAGCAGGAATTGACCGAAGTTCGTCGTGCCCAGGTCGCCGGTGGCGCCGAGCTCCGGCAGCAAGGTCCCGTTCAGCCACACCTCGGTCGTGCTGGGGCTTCCGATCTTCCCGTGGATCTCGACCGTGTACCACTGACCCGGGGTGATCGTGGCGGTGCTCACGGTCGACGTCCCGGCCGCGTTCCTGGTCGCGAGCTTTCCGCTCGAGTTCACGAGCAGAGAGAGCTTGCTGCCGCCCGATCCGTTGCGGAAGCGCATCAGATCGACCGCTCCGGTCTGGCTGAGCACCTCGAACCGGAACCGCGCGTACATATCGTTCACGGTGGGCGAGATGGACTCGTAGGCGTACGTCGCGCCGCCACCGTTCGCGGTCTCGCGGGCGACCCACTGACCGCTGCCGCCCGAGACGCCTTGGCTCACGGACAGCCCGGCGACCGTCGACCACATCGAGAGCGACCCGCTCTCGAAGCCGTCTTGGAACAGCACGCCGGTCGCAGGAGTGGTGATGACCGCGGTATTGGAGTCGACCGATTGGTTGCCCGCGGCGTCGCGCGCACGAACGGTGTAGCTGTACTGCGTGCCACCGGCGACCGAGAGGTCGTTGTAGGCGAGCTGATCGCCGGCGACGCTCGCGATCGGGGTGGCCCCCCCGTTGCGATAGATGTCGTAGGCGGTCACCCCCACGTTGTCGCTCCCGGCGCCCCACGTGAGGTCGACCTCACCGCCGCTGGGCGCGCTCGCCTGCAGGTTGGTCGGCGGATCCGGGTTCACCGTATCGAGCGAAGGCGTCGTCAGGGTTGCCGTGTTGCTCGGGTCCGATGTGTTGTTCGATGGATCGCGCGCCTTGACCACGTAGCTGTACTGCGTGTTCGGGCTCACGCTGTTGTCCGAGTACGTCAGCGTGCTCCCGGCCACAGAATCGATCTTGGTGCCGTCCCGGTAGATGTCGTACGCGCTGATCCCGTTCGCATCGGTCGACGCGCCCCACTGCAGGTCGACCCGATTCCCCACCGGCGCCGACGCCTGGAGGTTGGACGGCGCGGTCGGAGGGATGTTGTCGGGCGAGAAGTCGTACACCTGCTGGTCGAACTGCTGCCCGAGAGAGTTGATCGGGGTCACCGTCACCTGCTGGCCGTTCACCGTGACGAGGAGGAAGTGGAACACCTGGTCGATCTGGGTCGGCTTCGTGGCGGACCCACACTTGCTCCCGCCGGTCGAACTCCACCCGATCCCATAGGCGTCGTACGGCTGGCAATGGGAGATGGGCTCCGGCTTGGCGCCGCCACCACCGGTGACATAGCTGACCAACCCGCCGGGGGTCTTCACGTTGCGTTCGTACATGTGCGCGTGCCCGTTGAAGACCATGTCGACGCCATTGGCCTCCAGCAGCCCTTGGAGCGCGTTGGCGCCCTGCAGATAGGTGTCGCTCGGCTCGGTGAAGTTGTCCGAGAACAGCGGGTAGTGCCAGATCGCGAACTTCAGCTGCGACGGGTGCGACTGCAGGTCGTTCTTGAGCCACTGGTACTCGGGGCTGGTCTGCTTCCAGCGGTAGCCGTAGTCCATCCCGTATTGGTCGCTGGTGCCGACGTTGGAGTCGCTCCACTGTGCCGTCAACACGTAGAACCGGGCGTTACCCTCGTTGAACGCGTACCAGGCGCTCGGCGACTTGGCCGAGTTCGAGTTGTTGATGCAGCAGTATGTTTCCATCTTGTAGCTGCCGCTCGACTGCGACACGGCCTGCGCCTGCGGCCAGTTGGTGAAGAACGTGGCGTTCGCACCGTGGTTCCCCGGCACGCTGAACAGCGGGATCTGAGCGCCGGCCTGCGGCCAGAAGCTCGGCCCAAAGATCGAGCTGACGCGATACCCCGTTTGGTTCAGGTCGCCATAGTTCAGCTGGCTCCCGCTGTCGTACGCCGTGTCGCCGGTCGCGAGCGCGAACCGCGCGCCGCTCTGCCCGATCAACGAGTCGAGCGCCGCCTGCTGCGGGTTGTTGCCCTGTTGGTCGGTGTCGCCCCAGTCGCCGAAGACGGCGAACGAGTACGACGCGTTCGAGCCCGTGGGGATCGCGGACCAGAACGTCGGCGTTGTGTCACTCCCCAACAGATCGGTCGTCCCGAGGAACACGCGATAGCAATACTGCGTGTTGGTCTGGAGACCGGTGAGCTTCGCCTTCCACTGGTACTCGGACGCGGTGCCGACGGAGATGCTCGTCTTCGTTGCCGAGACAGTCTTCGTGGCGCAGTTGGAGCCGACCGGGCCGTACTTGACCGAGCCACTGGTCTGCGATCGATCGGTGGCCCAGTTCACGGTGGCGTAGGTCGTGACGACATCGGTCAGATACGGATACCGGGTCAGCTGCTGCGCGACGGCCGCGTGTGCGGGCGTGCTCTCCGCGAGCTGCGCCGTCACCACCCCGATCGTGCTGATGGCGAGAACGAGCGCGGCAAGGCGCGTGCGTATGGAATGGGGGGTCATCATTGTGTTCGGTTCCCTTCTCCGGGTCGTGCAGCCCGGAACGTCACCCCGAGCGCGAACAGAACGCCGGTGATCACCACCAGCGTCATCAGGTACAGAACGAAAACGGATGAAGCGTGTTGGGCGCCGGCCGCCAAGTACGGCGGCTCATGCTGGAGTGACGTGATCTCGGTCGCATCGTTCGGCGTCGTGGTCCAGACGCCACTCAGTGGATTGGTATGCGGCGTCCGGTTCCACTTCAGATCGGGGAAGAGCGAGGCAGCGAACGCAGGGATCGACGAATGGTCGAGCTCTTCGTTCGACACCGTGTTCGGGATCGCCCACGGCGAGAGCAGAATCATCGGCACTCGGAACCCGAGCCGCTGGCCGTTGCGGCCCATCGGCGGCTTCACGTGGTCGTAGTAGCCACCCCAGTCGTCCCAGGTGATCACGATCGCCGTGTGGTTCCAGTCCGGCGAGGTGCGGATCGCGTTCACCACCGACAGCGCGCGCAGGTCCGGCGACTCCACCTGCGGCTCATGCGAGGTCGGCTGCGGCAGGATGTAGCTGATGCTGGGCAGGTTGCCCGTCGCCGCGTCGGTGTACAGGTCGTTCTGGGTCCGGACGTTCGCGGCGTACCGGGGGTTCTTCCAGAACCGTCGCATCGACAGCACCGGCGCCCAATACAGCTGGCTCGGCGTTGCGTGCCCGGATCGCGCGTACGCGCCGTCGGCCACCATCTTCTGGTCGATCTGACCGAGCCCGCCGATGTAGTAGCGCCACGACACATCGGTCGTCCGGTTGGCCGCGTCGAAGATCGTCCTGATGTGGCTGTCCCAGAGGCTGCGGAAATCGGTGCTCGCGCCGGTGTTGCGGCCGGCGGCCGTGCCGGCCACGAGGTTCAGCGTGTTGGGCAAAGACCCAGCCATGGCCGAGGAGAAATAGCGGTCGAACACCACGCCCTGGTCTGCGAGGATGCCCCAGGGCGCGTTCGCAGCCTCATCGATGGTCGTGAACGACAACTGCGGATTCTTGCCGGCGTCACGTTGGGCTCGATAGAACCCATCCATGCGGCCGTTGTCGTATGCCTGACGCGCAGCAGCCGGTCCATTGTCGAGCACCTCCTTGCCATGTGGGACCACGAACGTGTCGGGCCCGAGTGTCGAGAAGCCGCGCCACGGCACTTCCCGTCCTCCGGCTTGCCGAACCGGCGCGTCGGAACCATGACCATCCACCGTCGGCAGCCAGCCGAGGACGTGGTCGAACGTCGAGTTCTCCTCGACGATCACGACGAGGTGCGTGATCGAGCCCGTCGGGAGCGACGCAGCCGCACCGGGCAGAGGCGACGGCGCCGGCGGTGTCTGGGCGGATGCCGGCACGATCCACGCGGCGGCAAGCAGTCCCACGGCGACGAGCGAGAGGATGACCCGCCTCATTGGCCGGTCTCCCCCTGTCCGCCACTGCTTACCAATGGGTCGCCGCCGACGAGTTGGTACACCACGATCCGCACCTCGGCGCCGGGCGGCGGCGCCCCATCATTCGTGTTGATGGTGTTGCCGTCGACCCACACCGAGAACACGGGGATGCCCGAGTACTTCGTCACGTAGTCCATCAACCGGCGGCTGTAGAACGGCGCCCGGTCGGCCGTGTACTGGTCCCAGACCGCGTACTGCACCTCGATCTGCCGGATGTCGTAGTCGGGGTTGGGGATCGGCCGGTACGCGGGGTTCCGGAGCTTGGCATCCTGGCTCACGGACAACGCGAAGAAGTCACGGTCGCCGTAGAAGCTCACGAGGTTGCCGAGCGACGGGCCCATCGTCAGGGCGACCGCGTCGCTGGGCGTGTGGTTGGCGAACCACAGCCCCGTCTCGCGTCCACCCGCGAAGTCCTGCACCTCGACGTCCGTCGTGAACGGTCCCGAGAAGCTGCTGTCACGGATCACGTTGCCCGCGCGGATCGCCGGCCCCACCATCGGACCGAGGACCGCGAGCGCCATCACGAAGGCCGCGACGGTCGCGATCGCCGTCGACCGCCATTCGCGGATACGCACGAACAGATCGACGAGCCCGCGCGCGCCGAGGATCGCCATCGCCGGGACCAGGATGATCGCGTAGGGCAGGAGCTTCGTCGGCCAGAACTGGAAGAACGCGCCGAACACCGCGAGCCACGACAACAGCAGCTTGTCGGCCCTGGTGCGCCGGATGCAACTGAGCACGATGCCGTACGCGATCGCCAGCGTCGCTACCGGCGTGATGAAGATCCAGAAGACCACTGGGAAGTACCAGACCGGGTGGTTCGGCGGCCGGAACAGCTGATAGATGATGTAGCCGCCGGCACCCGACCCCGAGAACAGGAACCGGGTGCTGATGAACGGCGCGAGCATCACGAGCATCAACACGCCGCACAGCGCCAGGTCGCGAACGCGCGTCCGCTTCAAGATCTTCGACCAGGCGAGGTAGACCAACGCGGCCGGTGCGAAGACGATCATCGTCTCCTTGATCACGCAGCCGATGCCGCCGAGCGCCGCGGCGAGATAGAGCCATCGCCGTGTGGTCGGGCCGTCGTACCGATACAACGCCGCGAACGCGAGCAGGACCGCGAGCCCGGCCGGCACGTCCAACAGCACCTGGCGGCTGATGAACACGTGGTACGGCATGATCGCGAGCGCCGCGCCCGCGGCGAGCCCGGCCGCGAGGCCGAACATCCGCTTGCCGAGCAGATACGTCGAGAACACCGCCGCCACGCCGCACACGACGACGGTCGCACGCGACATGAACTCGCTCATGTGGCCGAGGATCGTGAACTCCATCGCGAGGACGGTCTGCAGCAGCAGCGGATGCGCCCGGAACGGCGAGAAGTTGCGCGCGTAGTCCCCGACGCCGGCGAGCGCGCCAGCCTGGCCGGTGTACACGGCTTCGTCGCTGTTGAATCCGAGCGCCGTGAGGTGGATCAGCCGCACGTAGAGGGCGACGCCGACGATGATGAGAAGGGCGAGGCTGACCAGCATCCGCCGGCGTTGACGTGTGCGGTGATCTTCGACCTCGACGATGTCCTCGTCTGCCTGCTCAGTGGCCGGTTCCGCCGACCGTGCGCGAACGCCCATCATGGTGGCACCACGAGGGACGAGCGCGCGCGACCGGTCAACGGTCACCTCTTGCCTTGCGTGATGCGCGCGTCCCGGAGGGACCGCACACTTGCCACCAGACCTGACACCGCGGGCGCCTCCCGATCGCTCTGCTGGTCCAGGATGTCGGAAACCTTCTGTAACAACGTCAGCGCTCCGGACAGCGCCCGCTCAACCTCTTCGGCCTCGTCGGTCGACAGCTGCGCGAAGCGCGACGCGAGCGACTCGGCCGCATGTCGCTCCGTGTCCAACGCGATCACCTCTCCTCCCTCGGGTTCCACAGGCTCGAGGTCGCCGACCCCGGTGAGATCGAGCATCACGTCGCCCGTCTCCTCGATCCGGACGACCTCGCCGCCCACCGGCACGGCGATGCCGGCCGCGAGCTGCGGCAGCCGCTCGTACCAATTGCGGTCCGGCGTGCGGAGATGCACCGACTCGAGCCGGGCGATCAGCTTGCGGCGGATCGCACGCTCGTCGTCGACATAGCCATCGGTGAACCACCCTTCGATGCGCGGATATGGCGGGAAGCCGTACGCGTCCTCGGTGTTCTCCGAGAGGATCTCGAAGGCCG
>DASYOY010000106.1:0-13086 GCA_036007245.1 Actinomycetota bacterium
GATCGCATCACCCAGACCGGGTGCGAGCACCACGAGCGTCGTATCCGTGGCCGCGGCGACGTCGATCTCGGCCTGCCCCACCCCGACGGTCTCGACGATCACGAGGTCGAACCCGGCGGCGTCGAGGATCCGGACGGCCTCAGGCGCGGCAAGCGCCATGCCGCCCAGATGCCCGCGCGTGGCCATCGACCGGATGAACACGTCGGGATCGGTCGCATGCTCCTGCATCCGGACACGGTCGCCGAGCAGCGCGCCGCCCGTGTACGGCGACGTCGGATCGATCGCGAGGACGGCGACGCGGCGGCCGACCGCGCGCGCGGTCCGCACCAGCGCGGTGGCGATCGTCGACTTGCCGACACCCGGCGCACCGGTCAGCCCGACGGTGGCCGCGGCCCCCGTGTGCGGGAACACACCTGCGGACAACGCCGGCAAGCCGTCGTCTCCGTCCTCGACGAGAGAGATCGCGCGCGCGATCGCCCGTGGCTCGCGCGCGAGCACCCCGGCGACGACCTGATCGACATCCATCTGGCCGGTGAGCCTACCCACCGGGCTGCGCGGCCGCGGCCGCTCCGGGGATCGCGTCGAGTGCCGCCCGCAACGACAGGCAGTACTCCCGTTGGGATGTGAGCTCGGGCGCGTCTCCTGCCTGCACACGGGACGCCACCATCGCGAGGTCGATCTGCTCGCGTTGGAGTCGCGCGAGCAGCCGGCCGGCCGCGTCGCCGGCCCGCGCGCGCATGGCGCGGACGGCGGCCCGTCGGCGTGACGGCACGCGCAGGATGTCGAGCTCGTCGGCGGTCACGCCACCGAGCCCGACCTCCGCCGCGAGCGCGCCGTCGAGCCACCGACGCTCCCGGTTCCGCGCCAGTCGAAGGGCGACGATCACGAACAGCAACAGCGGGAGACCTTTCACGGCCAGGTCGGCCGGATACAGGAGCCACGCCGCGCCGTGCACCGGCGGGCTCGGGGCCAAAGCCAGGATCGGTGCGTTCCACAGGGCGTGGCCGAGCACCGCCAGCGCGATGATCCCCGCCGCGAGCGGGACCCGGTCGCGCATGGGCGTGGGATCGCGCCGGGTGACGAGCAGTCCGATGGCCATCCCGACCAGCCCCGTGTACAAGACGTGCCCGTACAAACCGCTCGAAACGACCCGGACGTAGAAGCCTTCCAGCACGCCGGACGGCGTGCCACCGAAGCCGGCCATGAAGTACACGACGTCCTCGACCACCGCGAAGCCGAGCCCGCAGAGGGCTCCGTAGACGAAGCCGTCCATCATGTCATCGACCTCGTCACGCACGATGAGATACAGCAGGACCAAGCCGGCTCCCTTGAGGAACTCCTCGATCACCGGCGCGGTGAGGGACGGTCCCCAGCGCAGGGCGAACCCGGGCGTGGTCAGGTTCGCGAGCACCTCGTCCCACCCGCCGGCGTCCAACGCGAGGGCCGTCGCTGCGAACGCCCCCCACAGGAAGGCCGCGATCGCGACGGAAACCGGCTCGCGCTCATAGAGGTCGAGGTAGTAGATCAACACCACGAGCGGCGTCGCGTAGATCACCAGCAAGACCCACGACAGCGCCCACCCCGAGCGCGAGACCGACGCGAGCTGACCGAGCCCGACCACCATCCGCACGACCCCATAGATGAGGAAAGCCGCGAACACCCAGAACGCCGGCTGCCGGAACTGGAAGATGGTGCGGTGATGCATCGCGCGCCGGTCCGGCGCCATCACAGCGTCGCCCCCTCGACCATCGACTGGACGTCGTCGATCACGCTTTGGAGCTCCCCGGCGGGCGCACGGACGTCGAAGACCACCGAGGCGTCCGGCGCATCCGCAGCGACGACGAGGCCGTCCAGGATGACCCCGTCGGTGGTCCCGGCCAGGTAGTTGAACCGAGCGGCCGCAACGCCGTTGGTGAGGACGAACTGCTCCGGTGAGGCTGGGAGCAGATGGTCGAACATCGGCTCGAGCTGTTGCTCGCGGTACAGAGCGGCGAGCAGGACCGGTCCGCCGGCCACCGGTTGGCCGACCGAGATGTCCAGGACGACGGGTCCCTTGTGCAGGCGCACGAACGTCGGCGTCGACGAGCCCTCGACCTGCCAGCCCTCGGGTGGATGGACCCTGACCGGCCCAACCGCCACGGGCCCGGTGTCGGTAGCCGTTGCGTCGGCGACCGAGCGCGCGCCGCCCGCGACCACGATCAACAGCAGGGTCACGAGGACGAGGGGGAGCCAGCGGCGTTCCTTCGCGGGCGGTGGCGTTGGCGCGTCGGGCGAGGCGGCCATCGCTACCGCGCCGACAGGAGCATCGAGAGGCGCCGGACCGTTCCGAGGTGCCGCAGCATCCCCTCGACGCGGATGCGGCCGCGCACCAGCTGCCAGACCATGGCACGGCCGTCGGCGGTCATGACATCGGGCAGGTCGAAGCGTAGTGGCGTCGCGGCGAGCTCGAGCAGCCCGAGGCTCTCGGCTCGCACCACGATCTCCGCCCAGGGGTCACGTCCGTCGTGGACCAGCACCGTCCCCGGCGCGCGACGGGCGCCCGGCAACATCTGGATCGTTACGGCGACGTCCGCATCGGTAGCAACGAGCGACGCGGCCTCACGCTTGGACACACGGAGCGCACGGTGAGGGTCGCGCTGGAGGTTCGCGTCGACCAGCGCTTGGACCAGGTCGCGGAAGGCGATGCCCGGTGCTTGGTCGTCCTCGGTCATGTCCACGGGTCCAAGATCACCTTGGTCGCGATCCGCCGCTCGAACAGGTCGTAGCCCTCGACCGCGGCGGAGATGGGGAGTCGATGGCTGATCAGCGGGGTTGGGTCGAGCCGGCCCTCGGCGACCCGATGCATCGTCTGGCCCCACAACGCCTGGACCGGTGTCTCGCCGGAGAACTCGAGCGAGATCCCTCGGATCCACGCGACGCCGAGCTGGAGCTCCACGCGCTGGCTGGTGTACACGCCGACGATCACGATCCGGCCGCCGCGCCGCACGACCTCGAGCGCCGACGTGTATGCCTCCGACGCACCGACCGCGTCGATCACGATGTCGGCCCCGCGTCCGTCGGTCATCCGTGCGAGCGCCATCTCGGGGTTGGTCCTCGCGACGTCGACGGTCCCCACGCCGAGCGCGGCGATCCCACCGAGCCGTGAAGGGTCGCGTTCGAGGACGACGACGTGGCGAGCGCCATCCGCGACCAACGCGCGCGTGACGCACGCACCGACCGGCCCCGCGCCGATCACCGCGATCACGTCGTCTTCCGTGGGCCGGGCGAGCGCCGCCGCGTAGACGCCGGTGGTAAGCACGTCCCCGACGAACAGCGCGGCCTCATCGGCCACATCGCCGGGGATCGGCAACAGGTTCACGTCCGCGACCGGCACGCGGACGAACCCGGCTTGCGCGCCGTGCAGATCCCCGCCGAACGGACCGCCGCCGAGCATCCGATGGTTCTCGCAGAGCCCCATCTGGTTGTTCCGGCAGAACCAGCAGACGCCGCACGCGATCTGGAACGAGGCGACCACCCGGTCGCCGGGCGACACGGTCCGCACCTCCGCGCCGATCGACTCGACCACGCCGGCCGCCTCGTGTCCAAGGATCGTCCCCGGATCCATCGGGATGTCGCCGTGCAGGACATGCAGATCGGTGCCGCAGATCCCCGCCAGGCGCACGCGCACGATCGCGTCGCCCTCGTGTTCGAGCGTCGGCTCCGGCGCCTCGGCGGCCTCGACCGCGCCGTCCCCTCGGAAGACGACCGCCTTCACCCTCAGCCCTCGTCCGGGAAATCCGTGTCGACCTGACCCGTGAGTCGCACGAGCTCGTTGGCCGCCTTCACGTAGCGCACGATCGTCGGCAGGTCGCCGCGGACCCGAAGCTTGCCCTGCATCATGCCCTTGATGGGGTCGAGCTCGCCCTGCACCACGTCCTTCCAGCGGGAGTACGGCGCGGTGAGCGTGTACGCGGCGCCGTCGGCCTCGGCCGCCTCGATCGCCGCCGCGCGCCGGCAGCGGCCGTGCCACAGGTCGAGATACCCCCAGAGATCATCGGGTACGTTGCGATCGGGCTCCGCGACGACCCGGAACGCGATGTCCCCTTCCCAGTCGGCCGCGGCCTCGCGGTAGGTCTCCGACGCCTCGATCTCCCGGCCGAACGCCTCGAACCACTCCTGGCCGGCGAACATCGCCATCCCGCCCACCTCCCCGGGGTCGGCCCCAGGATACGGAACGCGTCCTCAGTGCACCGCGAGGATCAGCACGATGCCCACGGCGTTGAAGGCCATGTGGGCCGCGATGTCGGCGACGAGGGTGCCCCGGCGCTCGTAGATCCAGGCGAGGGCGATGCCGGTGAACACCATCACGGTCTGCAGCAGGATCGTGTCCTGCCAGGCCGCAGGGACGTAGTGCGCCGCGCCGAACACGAGCCCCGACACGACCGCGCCGATCCAGAACCCGTGCCGGTCTCGGATCGATCGGAACAGCACGCCGCGGAAGAAGAGCTCCTCCACCACCGGCGCGACGAACACGGCGAGGATCACCGACGCGATCGCCGGTCCCGTCCCGAGGTTCTGGGGCAATTGCGCGGGCGTGCTCGCCTGGTGACCGGACAGTGAGCTGAACAGGATGGTCAGCGGGATCGCCACGACGATCGCGATCGCCGGATACAAGATCAAGCCGGCGACCCATCCGTACACCGCGTCCCGGATCCGGATCGCCGTGAGCCGCGTCGGGATCCCGAGGCGCTCCCGCCAGCCGGGATGGCGGATCTGCAGCCAGCCCGCCAGGAACCCGAGCCAGGCGAGATCGGCGATCACCCCGACGTACACCGCCGATGGGTCGTCGCTGCTGGTGACCCCAAGGACCGAGAACGCGATGAGCCCGACGACGAGCTGCGCGAGCAGGATGTTGGTGACGAAGCCCATCAAGAGGGCTTCGACGATGGACCAGTCGACCGCGGCGAGCCCCTTCGGCCCCGGCCCGGCCGGCTGATCCGGACGCACGGGCAGCCCTTCGGGCGGCGGCGGGAAGGGGCGCTCCGGAACACCCGGCGGGTCTGGGATCACCGGGTCCCCGCTGGATCGGGCACGATCACGGCGTCGCCTTCGCGGCGCACCTCGGCGCCGAGCGCGTGCAGCTTGCCCTCGAGGTCTTCGTACCCGCGATCGATGTGGTGCACGTCGCTGATCTCGGTCTCCCCGTCGGCGCACAGGGCGGCGATGACCAATGCCATCCCCGCACGGATGTCGAGCGCACGCACCGGTGCGGCGGACAGGTGCGGCACGCCGCGGATCACCGCATGGTGTCCTTGGGTGCGGATGTCGGCACCCATGCGTTGCAGCTCCCCCACGTAGAGGAACCGGCCCTCGAAGACGTTCTCGGTGACGATGCTGGTGCCCTCGGCGACGGCCAGCATCGCGAGCAGGATCGGCTGGAAGTCGGTCGCGATCCCGGGGTAGGGCAGCGTGACGAGGTCCATAGCCTGCTGGCGCTGAACCTGGCGCACGCGCAGGCCGTCGTCGCCGACCTCGATCTGCGCGCCGGCGTCGGCGAGCTTGGCGAGCAAGAGCTCGAGGTGCTCGGGCCGTGCGTTGCCGATCGTGACGTCGCCGAGCGTCGCGACGGCCGCGGCCGCCCAGGTGCCCACCTCGATCCGATCGGGTACCGCGGTGTGCTCCGCGCCGCGGAGCTC
Source organism: Actinomycetota bacterium (assembly GCA_036007245.1). Classification (GTDB taxonomy): domain Bacteria; phylum Actinomycetota; class UBA4738; order UBA4738; family HRBIN12; genus AC-51. Next base: position 5,676 of record DASYOY010000106.1, read on the forward strand.
GTCGACCCCCTGCACCTCGATGGTGCTCGACCCCGCGCCGTCGACCTGCGCGCCCATCGTCGTGAGGAACAGCGCGAGGTCGGCGATCTCCGGTTCGCGTGCCGCGTTGTCGATCACCGTGGTGCCGCGCGCGAGCACCGATGCGAGCAACAGGTTCTCGGTGGCCGTGACGCTCGGATAATCGAGCGTGATCGATGCCCCGCGGAGGGCCGGCGCTTCCGCGACGAGGTACCCATGTTCGGATCTGAACGTCGCGCCCATCCGCTCGAGGCCGCGCACGTGTAGGTTGACCGGGCGCGCGCCGATGTCGTCGCCACCCGGCAACGCGACGCGGGCTCGCCCGCACCGCGCGAGCAGCGGGCCGAGCACGACGATCGAGGCGCGGACCTGTCGCGCAAGCTCGTGGGGCGCCTCGAATCCGTCGACCGAGGTCGCGTCGAGTTCCGCGACACCGCGTTCGAGCCGAACCGAGACGCCGACATGCTCCAGCATCTCGGCCATCACGTCGCAGTCGCGGATCCGCGGCACGTTCGTGACGACGCTGCGGCCGGGCGCAAGGATCGACGCGGCCATCAGCTTGAGCGCGGAGTTCTTCGCGCCCGACACGTGGACCGAGCCATCCAGGCGAGCGCCCCCGGTGACGAGGAAGCGATCCATCGGACGATGGTACCCGGGGACCGATGCCGGACGGGTCAGCCGACGAGCTTGATCCGCGCGGCCGCTTTCGCGATCTCGCCCTTCGCGACCTCGTCGTCGTCCTCGATCGAACGGCCCTCGAGGTCCGATAGGCGTGCGCGCGCCGCCTCGACGTCGATCTCCTGTTCGAGCTCGGCGTGCGCGGCCAAGACGTCGGCGCGCGTCACGCCTTCGTGGGTCGACACGTGGAGGAACCCGCCGTCGACGACCGCGCGGGTCTCTGAAGTGCCTTCCATCAGCATGCGCAGCGGGCCGATCGCGAGCTGCACGAGCAGCGGGGCGTGGCCGCCGAGGATGCCCACCTCGCCGTCCACGCCGCGCGCGATCAGCTCCTGGACGTCGCCCGTCCAGACCTCGCGCACCGGCGTGACGATGTGGACCTCGACGGTCACTACGCGGCCGCCTCCATCTGCTTCGCCTGCTCCACGGCCTCCTCGATCCCACCGACGAGGAAGAACGCCTGCTCGGGCAGATGGTCGTACTCGCCCTCGCACAGCGCCTTGAACGATGCGATCGTCTCGTCGACCGGCGTGTACTTGCCCGGGAGGCCGGTGAACTGCTCGGCCACGAAGAACGGCTGCGACAGGAACTTCTGGATCTTGCGGGCCCGCGACACGATCACCTTGTCCTCTTCGGCGAGTTCGTCCATCCCCAGGATGGCGATGATGTCCTGCAGGTCCTTGTACCGCTGGAGGATCTCCTGCACGCGGCGCGCGGTCGCGTAGTGGTCCTCCCCCACGTAGCGCGGGTCAAGGATCCGCGACGTCGAGTCGAGCGGGTCGACCGCCGGGTAGATCCCTAGAGACGCGATGTCGCGCGACAACACCGTCGTGGCGTCGAGGTGCGCGAACGCGGCGTGCGGCGCCGGGTCGGTCAGGTCGTCGGCGGGCACGTAGATCGCCTGCAGCGATGTGATGGACCGGCCGCCGGCCGAGGTGATCCGCTCCTGCAGGTCGCCCATCTCGCTCGCGAGGTTCGGTTGGTAGCCGACCGAGGAGGGCATCCGGCCGAGCAGGGTTGACACCTCCGAGCCAGCTTGAGTGAACCGGAAGATGTTGTCCACGAAGAGCAGGACGTCCTTGTGCTCGACGTCGCGGAAGTACTCCGCCATCGTGAGCGCGGACAACGCGACCCGCAGCCGCACGCCCGGCGGCTCGTCCATCTGGCCGAAGACCAACGCGGTGTTCGCGATGACCCCGGACTCGGTCATCTCCAGGAACAGGTCGTTGCCCTCACGGGTGCGCTCGCCGACGCCGGCGAACACCGACACACCGCCGTGCTGCTGCGCCTGGCGGCGGATCATCTCCTGGATGATGACGGTCTTGCCGACCCCGGCGCCGCCGAACATCCCGATCTTGCCACCCTGGACGTAAGGCTCGAGCAAGTCGATCACCTTGATGCCGGTCTCAAGCATGACCTTCTTGGGCTCGAGGGCCGCGAACGCGGGGGCCTCCCGGTGGATCGCCCATCGGTCTGCGGCGTGGATCGTCGAGGCGTCAGCGTCGAGTGGCTCACCGAGCACGTTGTACACGTGGCCGAGCACGCCGTCACCGACCGGCACGGTGATCGGCGCCCCGGTGTTGTGCACGGGTGCGCCGCGCACGAGTCCGTCGGTCGGCTTCAGTGCGATCGCCCTGATCGACGAGTCGCCGATGTGCTGCGCAACCTCACAGGTGATCGTGGTGGTGGCTCCCCCCATCGTGACGTCGACCGTCAACGCGTTGTTGATCTCGGGCAACTGGCTCGGCGGGAACTCGACATCCACCACCGGCCCGATCACTCGTACGACGCGGCCGTCCGCGTGTCCGTTCGTCTCAGCCATCGGTCTATCCCTTCTCGGCGGAGCTCAGCGCCTCGGCGCCGCCCACGATCTCCATGATCTCGGTCGTGATCTCGTCCTGACGCGCCCGGTTCGCTTGGCGCGTGAGGATCTTCAGCAGTTCGTCGGCGTTGTCGGTTGCCGCCTTCATCGCGCGCCGTCGGGCCGCATTCTCCGACGCGGCGGACTCGAGCAGCGCGGCCCAGATCTTCGTGATCAGGTACTGCGGCAGCAGGTGATCCAGGATCTGCTCGGGCTCCGGCTCGAACAGGTACTCAGGAGCCACGGTCGCGTCTCCTTTCCCGGTGACTTCCTCGGGCGCGATCGGCAGGAACCGCTTGTGAGTCGCGCGCTGCGTGAACGCCGAGCGGAAGTCGGTGTAGGCGCACCAGAGCTCGTCGATCCGCTCCTCGGCAAACGCCCCGATGAGTGTGCGACCGATCTCCTCAGCCTTCTCGTAGACCGGGACCTCGCTGAACCCCTGCCAGTCCCGCTCGATCGCAACCCCGCGGAACCGGAAGTACCCGACGCCCTTCTTGCCGACGACGTAGAGGACCGGCTCGAGCCCGCGGACGCGCACCTCGCGCACGACCCCCTCGGCCTCCTTCAGCACGTTCGTGCTGTAGGCGCCGGCCAGGCCGCGATCCGACGTGAGCGCGAGGACACCGACCCGGCGCGGCTCCGGCCGGTCGGCGAGCAGGTCGTGCTGGATCGACGCGCCGTTGGCGGCGAGGTCCTCCATCGCTTTGGTCAGCTGCTCCGCGTACGGACGGGACTGCTCGACGCGCTGCTGCGCCCGCACGATGCGCGAGGACGCGATCAGCTCCATCGCTCGCGTGATCTTCTTGGTCGACTGGACGGAGCGGATCCGCCGACGGACGACACGGAGCTGGGCGCCCATCGCTACGCCGGCGCGTCGTCGCCGGTCGCGTCCTCGTCCACGGACGACATCCGATCCCAGCCCACGTCCGGCTTCACCTCGTCGGGCGGTGTGCCTTCCCCAAGGCCCGCCTCGGAGCCCGGTCCCGCCTCCGTCGGCCGGAACACCTCGGCGAACGCCCCGATGGCCTCCTTCAGGGTCGCCTCGTGCTCGTCAGACAGATCTCCGGTCGAGCGGATCGCCGAGGAGATCTCGGGGTGCCGCGCGTCGAGGTACTCGCAGAACTCCGATGCGAATCGCTTCGCATCGGACGGCGGGTATGCGTCCATGAAGCCGCCGGTGACCGCATAGATCTGCACGACCTCGCGCTCGACCGGCTGTGGATCGTACTGGGGCTGTTTGAGCACCTCCACCACGCGGGCGCCACGCGAGAGTTGCTGCTGCGAAGCTTTGTCGAGCTCGGAACCGAACTGCGCGAACGCCTCGAGGGCGCGGTACTGCGCGAGGTCCAGGCGCAGCCGCCCGGCCACCTTCTTCATCGCTTTGATCTGCGCGGACCCGCCGACGCGGCTGACCGAGATGCCGACGTTCATCGCCGGACGCACGCCCGAGAAGAAGAGCTCCGACTCAAGGAAGATCTGGCCGTCGGTGATAGAGATCACGTTGGTCGGGATGTAGGCGGACACGTCGCCGCCCTTGGTCTCGATGATCGGCAACGCGGTCATCGACCCGCCGCCGAGCTCGTCAGACAGCTTCGCCGCGCGCTCCAGCAGCCGCGAGTGCAGGTAGAAGACGTCGCCCGGGTACGCCTCGCGGCCCGGCGGACGTCGCAGGAGCAGCGAGATCTCGCGATACGCGACCGCCTGCTTCGACAGGTCGTCGTAGACGATCAGGACGTGCTTGCCCTCGTCCATCCAGTGCGCGCCGATCGCCGCACCGGCGTACGGGGCGACGTACTGGAACGGGGCGGGGTTCGAGGCCCCGGCGCTCACGACGACGGTGTACTCCAGGGCGCCGTTCTCCCGGAGGGTCTCGACGACCTCGGAAACGGTCGAGTCCTTCTGGCCGACCGCGACGTAGACACAGCGCACCGCCTGCTCGGTCCCCCAGTACTGCTTCTGGTTGATGATCGTGTCGAGCGCGACCGCGGTCTTACCGGTCTGGCGGTCGCCGATGATCAGCTGGCGCTGGCCGCGGCCGATCGCGGTCATCGCGTCGATCGCGGTGATGCCCGTGTAGAGCGGTTCCTTGACCGGCTGCCGCGAGACGACGTTGGGCGCCTGCAGCTCGAGCGGGCGCTCGGCGTCGGCGCTGATCGCGCCCTTGTCGTCGATCGGCCGCCCGAGGGCGTCCACGACCCGCCCGAGGAACCCTTCGCCGACGGGAACCGAGAGGATGCGGCCGGTCTGCTTGACGGGGTCGCCCTCCTCGATGTTCGCCGCCTCGCCGAAGATGATGCAGCCGATCTCGGCCTCGTCGAGGTTGAACGCGACGCCCAGCAGGCCGTTGGGGAACTCAAGCAGCTCGTTGGCCATCGTGCGCGGAAGGCCCGCGACGCGCGCGATCCCGTCTCCGGTCTCGATGACGCGCCCGACTTCCTCACGGTCGACGGACGGGGTCCAGCTCTCGACGTTCTTCCGCAGGGCCGCGGCGATGGTTTGGGGGTCGATCAGGTCCGATGCCATGGGGTCAGCTCCCGAGTGCGAGTTTGGCGTCCGCGAGGCGGCTCGAGACCGAGCCGTCGAAGACGAGGTCGTCGACGCGCGCGATCACGCCGCCGATCACCGTGGGGTCGATGACGACCTTGGCCTCGATGGTGCGGCCGGTCGCCCTCGACAGCGCCTTCTCGAGGCGCTCGCGCTGCTTGTCCGTCAATGGAACCGCGGACCGGATCTCGGCGACCGCGTGCTCGCGGCTGCTCGCGGCGAGCTGCACGACCGCGTCCGCGATCTTCGACAGGTCGCGGGCGCGGCCGGACTCGATCACGAACGAGATCAAGGTCACGGTGGTCTTGTTCGCGCGAGGCCCGAGGATGTCGCGCACCAGCGCCTGGCGGTTGTCGACGGGGAGCGCCTCGTCGGTCAGCGCCTCCCGGAGCGCGGGGTTCTGCTCGGCGGCTTTCGCGAAGGCGAACAGCTCGTCCTCGACCTTGGCCAGATCGCCTTCGGCCTCGGCAACAGCGACGAGCGCGGTCGCGTACGCGGCTGCCTTGTCGCCCTTGCCGAAGATGCGGTCCAGCAGTTCCATCGCGCTCCTTAGCCTCTCCTAGTTCGTGCCCTGCTCGCCGGCAGCGACCTGCGAGATGTAGTCGTCGATCAGCTGCTCGTGCGCCTGCTTGTCGAGCGACTGCCCCACGACGCGGCCCGCGAGCTCGACAGCGATCTCGCCAACCTGGGTCCGCAGCTCGTTGAAGACCCGGTCGCGCTCCGCCCGGATCTCGTCCTGGGCGCGGGCGACCGTGTTCTGGGCCTCCTGCTCGGCGTTGGCCTGGATGTCGCGCCGGAGTTGGTCCGCCGTCACCCGGGCCTCCTCGATGATCCGATTGCCCTCGTCGCGGGCGTTCGCGAGCTGCGACCGATAGTCCGCGAGCTCCTGCTCGGCCTGCTTACGCGTCTCCTCTGCGCTCTCGAGCTGTCCCTGGATCTGCTGACGCCGTTCCTCGAGCAGCGTGTTGATCCGGGGCAGCACCCACTTCCAGAAGAAGAAGAACAGGATGAAGAACGCCACCGCGGCGGTGATGAGCTCCGCCGACTTGGGGTAGAGGTCGGCCTTCTCGCTGGTCGGAGCGGCTTCCTGCGCGAGGACCGCAAGGCGGATGATGAACACGAGCGGTCCTCCCTAGATGATGAACGAGAACGCGATGCCGAACAGCGCGAGCGCCTCGATCAGCCCGATCCCGATGAACATGGTCGTGCGGACCTGACCGGCGTACTCGGGCTGGCGAGCCATCGCCTCGACGGACTTGCCGATCAAGATCCCCAGGCCGATGCCGGGGCCGATGGCGGCGAGCCCGATCACGAGCCCCTTGCCGATGGTCTTCAGACCGGTTCCGACATCAACGGCCTGCGCGACGAGATGCAACATCCAGTGCCTCCTTGACTAGTGCTCTTCCGCCATCGCCTGCCCGATATAGGAGGCGCTGAGGATCGCGAAGATGAACGCTTGCAGTGCGGCGACGAAGATCTCGAACCCAACGAGCATGATCCCTAACGGGTACGAGACGGCCGCCAAGAGCCAGGTCTTGGGCCCCGCCTCGAGGAAGAACAGCGTGCCCAGGAAGAAGATCGCCAACAGGAAGTGCCCGGCCAAGAAGTTGGCCCAGAGACGAACCGTCAGCGTGATCGGTCGCACGATGATGTTCGAGACGAACTCGATCACCATCAAAAGGGAGTAGCGCAACCACCCGGGGGCGGCGGGGATGATGCAGGTATGCCGCAGATACCCGAAGAAGCCGTGGCGCTTGATGCCCACGCCGTTGTAGGTCACCCACGACACCATCGCCAGGACGAACGGGAAGGCGAGCCGGCTGTTCGCCGAGAGGCTGAACCCGGGTATGACCTCGAACAGGTTCGCGATCAGGATGAAGAAGAAGAAGCTCGCGAGCAGCGGCATGAACTTCGCCGCGTCCTGGCCGAGCATCGGCACCGCCACGTTCTCGCGCACGAAGTCGACACCGAGCTCCGCCACGAGCTGGAACTTGCCGGGGACGACGGCGGGGCGCCGAAGACTGAAGTAGAACAGGGCCAGGACGATGATCGTCGTCAAGACGACGAGCATGATGATGAAGTTGAAGCAGGTGTCGAAGCCGAAGAGTTTGAACGATCCGCCCCAGCACCCGAAGACGAAGTCCTTGGTGCTCGGTGGCTCGAAGACCGCGGCGAGCAGCCCCGTCACGGGCGCGCCTCTTCGAACGACCACAGATCCGCCTGCAGCCGCCCGGTGAGCAGCTTGGCCTCATAGACCAGGAGTGCGATCGTCGCCGGCATCAGGGCGAGGATGAACGCCAGCGGCGAGAA
>DASYOY010000107.1:0-10575 GCA_036007245.1 Actinomycetota bacterium
GGGTCCGTTCGGGCCGGACATCGCGAGCGCGAGCAGCGTCTTCAGCTCGCCGAAGTCGCGGTTGATCCGTTTGATCGTGACGTTGGGGTACTTCTGCTCGAACTCGGCGTTGAGCTGGTCCCAGACCTTGCTCACCTGACCGGACTCTTGGTCCCAAACGGTGAGCGTGATCGGCCCGGTGTCGGGAACCCCGGTGACCGCGGGCGCGGGTGGGGCGGTGGCTTGCGTGACGGAGCCGCCTGGCGTGCACGCCACCGCGACGACCGCGGCGAAGACGACCGCGAGCGCGATCTTGATGCGCACGCCCGACGACGCCACGATCCGGCTCCTCTCCCCTCGAGGGAACGCGACAGGTACAGCGACGGACGGGACTCTAGGACCCGCTTCGAGGTCACGTCAAGCCATGGTCTAGCTCTGGTCGCACGTGGTGTGACATCGGTCTATAGTGGCCCGCATGTCGGCGACGCCTGACCGTCCGCTGGACGATCTGCAGCTCAGGTATCAGCGCGTACAGCAAGCGTTGGGGGACGAGATCCAGCGAGGCGGGCGCACACCGGGCGCCCGACTTCCACCGGAACGCGCGCTCGCCGAGCATTTCGGCGTGAGCCGCGTGACCCTTCGCCGCGCGCTGGACGAGCTGTCGCGTGGCGGCCTCGTTCGGCGAACCGTGAACGGGTGGGAGGTCGCGAGCGGCGCGGTTGGTGAGCCGCCGAACGAGCTGATGAGCTTCTCGGAGCTCGCAGCGTCTCGCGGCCTGACGGCCGGGGGCAGGGTTCTGGAGCGATGCGTTCGGGCTGCCACGCTCGATGAGGCCGAGGCGCTCGGGCTCGCGCCCGGTGCGCCGCTGTTCGAACTCGAACGGCTCCGGACGATGGACGAGGTCCCGATCTTGATCGATCGCACGCGGATCCCGCTCGCTGTCGCGCCCGCGATCGAACAGGCCGACCTCGAGCAGACGTCGTTGTATCGCGTGCTCGAGGATCGGTTCGGCGTCCGTCCCGCGCGCGCGCGGTTCACTGTCGAGGCCGCCCCTGCCGACCCACGTCGCGCGCATCTGCTGGAACTCGAGACCGGGCAACCGATCTTGCGGTGCCAACAGCAGACCGAGGACGAGACGGGCCGCGTGATCGAACTATGCGAGATGGTCTACCGCTACGACCGGTACCGGTTCCGCGCCACGTTGGTGCGCGGAGGCTGAGGCGGTGGCCGACCCACATCTCGTGGTGATCGACGATGCGCGTGCGCTGGCGCGCGCCGGGGCGGACGTGGTTGCCGGCATCGTGAACGCCGACGGGCCAGTGACGATCGTACCCGCGACGGGCGAAACGCCTGTCGGGATGTACGAGGAGCTTGCGGCGCGGCGCGCTCGTGGCGATCTCGACACGAGCGGTGTGTCGATCGTCCAGCTCGATGAGTACCTCGGCCTCGAGCCCGACGACCGGCGTGCGCTCTTCGGATGGATGGAGCGGACCGTGGTGGAGCCGCTCGCGATCGATCCGGGCCGCGTCGCACGGCTGCCGACCGACGGTGATGTCGACGCCGCCTGCGCCAGGTTCGATCGTGAGCTCGACGCGTCCGGCGGGATCGACCTCGTCATCCTCGGGCTCGGCACGAACGGCCACCTCGGGTTCAACGAGCCGCCGTCGGATGCCTCCTCGGTGACGAGGACCGTCGACCTCACCGCCGACACGATCGCGGCGAACGCGCGGTACTGGGGAAGCGAGGCCGACGTCCCTCGACGCGCGGTGACGCTCGGCCTGCGGACGCTGCTCGATGCGAGCCGGATCTTGCTGCTGGTCGTGGGCGCCTCGAAGAACGAGATCGTGCGGCGGGCGCTCGAGGGGCCGGTGGGAGAGGATGTGCCTGCGTCGTTCGTGCGCGAGGCACGGGGTTCGGTGACCGTGCTCGTCGATCGCGCGGCGTGGGAGGGCGAGTGAGCACCTACGACCTGTTCGTGGCTGGCCGGCCGTCGGTGGACGTGATGTTCGCCGGGCTCGAGGAGTGGCCCGAGCTCGGCAACGACATCGACGCCGATGCGCTCGGCGTATGCGCGGGCACCTCGTTCAACACGCCGGCGGCGGCCAACCGCATCGGGCTGCGCGTGGCCTACGTCGCTGAGATCGGCAACGACGTGTGGAGCCGGATGATCCGCGAAGAGTTCGAGGCGGAGGGGCTCTCGACGGAGTTCTTGGTCGAGGAGGAGCAGGCCCTGCCCGCCGTCTCGGTCGCGTTCAACATGGAGGGCGACCGTGGGTTCGTCTCGCATTGGGGGGGCGGGCCGGCGGTCGACGACCGGATCGACGAGCGCGCGTTGTCGCTGCTCGCGACCGTCGATGCGAGGCACCTGCACGCGCAGGTCGACGACACGCCCGTCCTCGAGTCGGCTGCAAGAGCCAACGGCATGACCGTGTCGGTCGACGCGTTCGACGGGGCCTCGTGGGCGTCGCCCCGGGGTGTGGACCAGCTACTGCGCGACGTCGACGTTCTGCTCGCGAACGAAGCCGAAGCGTGCGCGATGGCCGGCACGCGCGATCGTGACGCCGCCCTCGAGGTGCTCGCCACGCACTGCGACTGCGTCGTGATCCGGCGGGGGCCCCAAGGTGCCGTCGGTATCGCCGGCGGCGAGATCAGATCGGTGCCCGCGGACCCCGTTCCCGTCGTGGACACCACGGGGGCGGGCGACTGCTTCAACGCGGGGTTCCTCGCCGGGTGGCTGTCGGGCCTTCCCATCGAGCATTCGCTTGCGCTGGGGGTGCTCTGCGGGAGCGGCGCGGTCACCGACTTCGGCGGGTATCGCGGGTGTCCGCACGAAGGGGAGTTCCGAGCGATGGCAGCATCGCGCGGCATCGACGTGCCCGAGCGCTGGTGGCCCGCCGAGGAGTCGGCATGAAGATGACGCTGCTCGGCGCGGGCGTCCGGGCGCCCTTCGTGTTGCGCGGGCTCGCGGCCGGTGCCGCCGACCTTGACCTCGACGAGGTCGTGCTGTTCGACACCGATCCCGAACGGCTCGAGCTCATGACCGCGCTCGGCGGGCACTTCGCCGCGTCGTGGGGCGCGCCGTTCACCGTTCGCAACGAACCGGACGCCGAGTCGGCGTTGGCCGGCGCGCGGTTCGTGTTCTCCGCGATCCGACCGGGTCAGGAGGCTGCGCGAGCGGTCGACGAGGAGGTGCCGCTCAAGCACGGCGTGCTCGGCCAGGAGACGACCGGTCCGGGCGGGTTCGCGATGGCGCTGCGGACGATCCCCGCGATGGTCGCGTACGGCCAGCTGATCGAGCGCGTCGCGCCGAACGCGTTGCTCGTGAACTTCACGAACCCGGTCGGGATCGTGATGCAGGCGCTGCACGACCACACGAGCGTGCGTGCGATCGGGATCTGCGACGGCCCGATCTCGATGCAGCGAAGCGTGGCCGAGTTCCTCGGGCTGCCACGCGAGCAGGTGCACGCCGACTACGCCGGCCTCAACCACTGCGGATGGATACACCGAGTGCTCGTCGACGGCGAGGACCGGCTGCCCGAGGTTATCGACCGGTTCGAGGAGCTGCAGGCCACCGACGACCAGTGGGCGCTGTTCGATCCGGAGTTGGTGCGGTCGATCGGGATGCTTCCGATGGAATACCTCTACTTCTATTACTACCGGGACACCGCTGTGGAGCACATCCGCGGATCGGGCAGTTCGCGCGGGCGGCAGCTGCAGGCGTTGAACGATGCGTTGTGGCCGGTGCTCCGGGCGCGGATCGACGCCGGGGACCTGCCGAGTGCGCAGACGGCATGGGAGCACGCGATGGGCGAGCGCGACGCGACGTACTTCGCGCGCGAGCGCGGCGAGGTGGTCGCAGAGGAGCTCGAGCTCGGCGATGTGTTCGAGGGCGAGGGATACGAAGGCGTTGCCACCGCGGTGATGGCGGCCGCGACCCGGCGCCGCAAGACCCCGCTGATCGTCGACGTGGCCAACCGTGGCGCGATCGGTGCGCTCGACGACGACGACGTGGTCGAGGTCACGTGCTTGGTGGACGAGCACGGCGCGCATCCGGTCGCGCAAGGGCGGCTTCCCGACGCGGCGACCGACCTGCTCACGCAGGTCAAGCTCTACGAGCGGCGCACGGTCGAGGCGGCGGTGACCGGGTCCTACGACGCCGCGCTGGAAGCGCTCTTGGTCCACCCGCTGGTGGCCTCCTACCCCACGGCCAAGCGGATCTTGGACGACTATGTCGCGGATCTGCCGGGGTTGCTGCCCGCGCTCCACTAGACGCCCGCGAACGCCGCCTCGCCTATCGTTGAGGCATGCCGGAGCGTAAGGAGCTGCTCGACGTGGCCGGCCGCGAGGTCGCCGTGTCGAACCCGGACAAGGTGTTCTTCCCGGCGCTCGGGCTGACCAAGCTCGACCTCGTGCACTACTACCTGGCGGTCGCGGAAGGCGCGCTCGGCGGGATCGACGGCCGTCCGATGGCGCTGAAGCGCTACGTGAACGGCGCCGACGGCGAGTTCTTCTTCCAGAAGCGCGCGCCGTCGTCGCGTCCGGGCTGGATCGAGACCGTGGAACTCACGTTCCCGTCGGGACGGTCGGCGCACGAGATCGTGATCACTGACGAGGCGCAGCTCGCGTGGATCGTGAACCTCGGCTGTATCGACCTGAACCCGCATCCTGTGCGCGCGTTCGACCTGGACCATCCCGACGAGCTGCGGATCGACCTCGACCCGATGCCGGGGATCGGCTGGGAGCAGATCCTCGAGGTTGCGGCCGCCGCGCGCGAGGTGCTCGAGGAGCACGGGCTGACGGCGTGGCCGAAGACGTCGGGGTCGAAGGGGTTCCACATCTACGCGCGGGTCGAGCGGAAATGGACGTTCCGCGAGGTGCGTCGAGCGGCGGTGGCCGTCGCGCGCGAGGTGGAGCGGCGTGAGCCCGCGATCGCCACGAGCAGATGGTGGAAGGAGGAGCGCCACGGTGTGTTCCTCGACTACAACCAGAACGCGAAAGACCGGACGATCGCGTCGGTGTACTCGGTTCGCCCGACGCCCGACGCGCGCGTGTCCGCGCCGCTGGCGTGGGACGAGGTCGAGGGTTGCGATCCTGCCGCGTTCACGGTCGCGACGATGCCGGAGCGGTTCGCGTCGATCGGCGATCCGTGGGCCGGGATGGACGCCGCGGCCGGATCGCTGGAGTCGCTCCTTGCGCTCGCCGAGCGCGACGACAAGGCCGGACTCGGCGACGCGCCGTGGCCGCCGCACTACGAGAAGACCGAAGACGAGCCGCCGCGTGTGCAGCCGTCGAAACGCCGCGCCGGCCGGGACGGCGAGGTGCCGCCGCCGGCGCCGGGCAAGAGCAGCGGTCCCACCGGCCGCCGCCGCACGACCGCGCCGCTCGTCGAGATCGCACGCGCCGCCACACAGAAGGAAGCGCTCGATGGGCTCGAACGGTGGAAGGCGCGTCACCCCGAGGTCGCGCCGCACCTCGAGCCCGCCGACGTGATGGTCGACGCCATGCGCGGGCGAAGTACCACCTGGACGCGGATCCGCGTCAACCTCCGCAACGTGCCGCCGAAGGATCGCCCGAAACAGGAGGAGCTCGAGGTCGACTACGACCCGTGGGAGGGGATGCGCGAGCAGTGGGAAGGCATGCAGCGCGATGGGTAGGCGGACGGTTCGCGGCAAGGGACCGATGCTCGCGAAGCTCGAAACCAAGCTGCCGGTCGGCGACGGCTGGACCTACGAGCCGAAGTGGGACGGGTTCCGATGCCTCGTGACGGTGGACGGTTCGGAGGTGTCGTTCGTCAGCCGCGACGAGCGGCCGATGATGCGGTTCTTCCCCGAGGTGGTCGAGATGCTCGAGGGGTTCGACGCGGGGACGTTCGTCGCTGACGGCGAGCTGGTACTGGTGCGCGACGACGGCGCGTTGTCGTTCGAAGAGCTGCAGCTCCGGCTGCACCCGGCGGCATCACGCGTGAAGAAGCTCGCCGCGGAGATCCCCGCAACGCTCTTCCTGTTCGATCTTCTGCGCGATGGCGACGAGGATCTGAACGCACGACCGTTGTCGGAGCGGCGCGAGCATCTGGCGAAGCTCGCCGCTCGGATCGGCGCCGAGCCGGTTCCCGAAGAGCCCGGCGTACTGCGGCCCGGACCGGAGACACGGCTGACGCCCTGGACCGACGACCTCGCGGTCGCCGAGCGCTGGTACGCGGACGAGGGCTGGCTCGGCGAGGACGGCATCCTCGCGAAGCGGGACGACTCCACCTATCAGCCCGGCGTGCGCGGCTGGATCAAGGTGAAGCACCGTCGCACGACGGACTGCGTGGTCGGCGGGTATCGGCTCTCGAAGGACGGCGACGGCGTCGGATCGCTGTTGCTCGGCCTCTACGACGACGCCGGCGCTCTCCATTACGTCGGCCACACCTCGTCGTTCAAAGCGGCCGAGCGGCGGCAGCTGCTCGAGATCTTGGCGCCGCTCGTCGGCGGGGTCGGGTTCGGCGGCGAGGCGCGCGCGCCCGGCGGGCAGAGCCGGTGGTCGGCCGGCCGCGAGAGCTCGTGGGTCTCGCTCGATCCCATCCTCGTGTGCGAGGTCACATACGAGCGCGTGCAGAGCGGCCGGTTCCGCCATTCCGCGACGTTCGTGCGGTGGCGCGACGATCGCGATCCGCACTCATGCACGTTCGAGCAGGTCGGGGCCGAGCCGCCGTCGTGGTGGGGCGAGGAAGGATGAGCGATCCGCTGCACAACGGCGAGATCGCCGAGCTGCTCTTGCAGGCCGCCGCGGAGCAGGAGGGTCACCGCAAGCTCGCGCTGGAGCGCTCGTCGAAGGAGGCGTGGCGGTGGCCGGAGGAGGCGGCCGTCGTCGCGGCGTCGGGCCGTCCCCTGACCGCACTGAAGTCGGTCGGTCCGTGGGTCGCCGAACAGATCGAGCGATGGCTCGAGGAGCCCCCAGCCGTGCCGCAAGCAGATCCGATCCATCGGAACTTCCTGACGTACGCGCAGGTCACAACCGCGATCGCCACGGATCCGACGTGGCTGTCCGAGCCGCACGCCGACCTGCAGGTGCACACCACGGACAGCGACGGCCACCTCGAGCTGCCCGACATGGTCGAGGCCGCGCGCGCGACCGGTCTGGCGTACATGTCGATCACGGACCACTCCGAGAGCCTCACGATCGCGCATGGTCAGGACGCGGTCCGGTTGAAGGACCAAGGCGTCCGGATCGATGCCCTCAACGAACAGCTCTCGCCGAGTGGCTTCCGCGTGCTCCGCTCGATCGAGATGGATGTGTTCGACAACGGCGAAGGGGATATGGACCCAGCCGTGCTTGCGGAACTCGATCTCGTGCTCGGGGCGTTCCACTCGAAGCTCCGAAGCACGGACGACGCGACCGAGCGCTACCTCGCAGCGTTGCGCAACCCCGATCTGCACGTCCTCGCCCACCCGACGACGCGGATGTTCGGGCGGCGCGCCGGCCTCGTCGCCGACTGGCCGCGCGTGTTCGCCGAGGCCGCGCGCCTCGGCAAGGCCGTCGAGCTCGACGCGACGCCGCGGCGCCAGGACCTGCCGGTCGACCTCGCGCGGATCGCCGTGGCCGAAGGCGTGCAGTGGTTCTCGATGGGCAGCGACGCGCACTACATCGAGGAGCTCGACAATCTGCCGTTCGCGATGGCGACCGCGATCCTCGCCGGGGTGCCGCGGGACCGGATCATCGCCTACCGCTCCGCCGACGACGTGGTCACTTGGGCCGCAGGGCTACGGGAGAACGTTCGATGAAGGGAGGTCCGCGCCGCAGCGCCGGCATCCTCTTATGGAGGCGAGCGTCGGACGGTTCGCTCGAGGTGCTGCTCGGTCATCCCGGCGGTCCGTACTTCGCGAAGAAGGACGCCGACGTCTGGTCGATCCTGAAGGGCGAGTACGCAAGCAGCGAGGATCCGTTCGATGTCGCCAAGCGCGAGTTCTTCGAGGAATCCGGGCACTACGCGCCCGACGGACCGGCGCTGGAGCTGGGGGAGATCCGCCAGAAGGGCGGCAAGCTGGTCGTCGCGTGGGCGCTCGAGGGCGACCTCGACCCCTTGTCGGCGTGGTCGAACACGTTCCCGATGGAATGGCCGCCGCGTTCGGGCCGCACGATCCAGGTCCCCGAGATCGATCGGGTCGCGTGGTTCGATCTTGCGGCGGCCCGCGAGAAGCTCAAAGCGGCCCAACATCCGTTGCTGGAACGACTGAGTGAAGCGGTCGACGTCGAGACGAGCTAGCGCTCGACGAGCTCGCGCAAGCTCCTGAGCGCCTGCGGCCAACTCTTGTCGCTGATCGCCTTGGCCTCGTCCGACGGAAGGTTCTCTTCCGCAACGGTCAGGGTCGTGAGGTCGTCGATCGGCTCCAGCGTCCACGTCACGCGCTGCCCGTTCTCCGGCGTGTCGGGCAATCCCGACATCGGACTCCAGTGCGTGTGCACGAAGCGCTTCGGCGGGTCCAGCTCGAGGATCTCGCCCTTGTCTTCGTACCTCTGGCCGTTGTACTCCCCGCGGTGGATCAGGGGGCTGCCGACCTGCCAGTCACTCTCGGTGTCGACCCCGAAGAACCACTTCGAGATCTGGTCGGGGGTGGTCAGCGCCTCCCACACGCGCTCGGGCGGTGCGGCGATGTCGATCTGGTGGCTCGTCGTGATGTCGGTCATCCCCGGGTCATACCCCCGCGTCGTCGGCAGCACGCGCGGCGCGCTCGGCGTCGGTTTCCGCCTCCAGCGCAGCGGATTCAGCCTCGGCGTGTTCGGCCCGGAGCCGGTCCAGCGCCAGTTCTTGCTCGGCGATCTGCTTGGCGAGGCGGTCGGCCGTCGCACGCCGCCGGCCGGCGTTGGTTCGCGCCGCATCGCGCTCACGGCGAAGGCGCGAGGCTTCCGCGCGCGACGGGCCGCTCGGCTCTGCAGCGGCGTCACCGCCACCGGTCAACGCCGTCATCACGGCAGCTCCACCGAAGCCCATGTCGCTCGCCGAGGTCGGCAGCTTCTCGAGCGTGCCTGCGGAGAGCTCCGCGCCGACGTCGGCGTCGACGGATGCGGCTTCGAGCGCGACGGCGATCGCATCAGCCTGCGCGGCGCCGCGGTGACCGCCCTCGTCGAGGATCGCGACGGTCGCGCCCGCCAGGCGACCGACCGCCGCGCGCCGCTCCGACCCCGCTTCGACCAACGCCGACGAGCTGCTTCCCGCGATCGCCTCGGCCTGTGCGGCGCGTAACGCGCGACCGGCGTCGAACAGGGCCGCCAGCGCGTCGGGCTCCCGGTCGGCCAACTGGTTCAGCGCCCACACGGTCGCGGTCGGCTTGCGCAGCGCTTTGACCGCCGCCGCCTCGTCACCGTGTCCGGCCTCACGCAGGTGCTTCACCAGTGCGTCCCGCTCGGCGATGAACCGATCCGGCGGCGTGCGGAACAGCGCGATCGCCGACTCCGGAAGCGTTCCCATCGACCGAGCATAGGCTGGGGAGGCGATGGCGATCCGCGCATGTCATCGCGACACGCGGGTAGGGCCCGCTCGGAGGGAGGTCCCCATGCAGAAGATCAGTCCGTTCCTGTGGTTCGACAGCGAGGCTGAAGCGGCGGTCACGTTCTACCTGTCGTTGTTCGAGGACTCGCGCATCACGACGACGCTCCGCTACCCGCAGAACTCGACGATCGGCGAGCCCGGCAGCGTGATGTCGCTCGGGTTCGAGCTGAACGGGCAGCAGTTCATGGCGCTCAACGGCGGCCCGGAGTTCCGGTTCACTCCGGCGATCTCGTTCTACGTGCATTGCGAGGATCAGGCCGAGATCGACCGGCTGTGGAACGCGTTGCTCGACGGCGGTGAGCCGCAGCAGTGCGGGTGGATCACCGATCGCTTCGGTGTGACGTGGCAGATCGTGCCAACGATCTTGGATACGTTCCTGACCGACGAGGATCAGGAGAAGGTGCAGCGCGTCACCGAGGCATTCCTCAAGATGGAGAAGTTCGATATCCCGACGCTCGAAGCCGCTTACGCGGGCTGAGCGGGCTGGGAGAGGCGGTCGTCGGCGAGGCGTTCGAGCCCGGCTTCGATCGCGGGCATCGTCGACTGCATCTCGCGGAAGTGCGTCCCGAACATCGACAGGACGCTGACGTCGGTGACGGCGATGACGTCTGCGTGCCGGCGTCCGTCGCCGAGCAGCGCGAGCTCGCCGAACACGTCACCGGGCGATAGCCGGCCGACCTCGTGACCGTCGTGCTCGATGCGGACCTCGCCGTCGTCAAGGACGAAGAAGCCGTAGCCGGGTGAGCCCTCGTGGACGATGCGCTCGCCGGCGTCGTGCTCCTGGATCTCGAACCACGTGGCGACCTGCGCACGTTCGTCGTCCGTGAGCGCCGCGAACAGCGGCACACGCTGGAGGTCTTCGGGTTCCGGATGCATCGTCACTCCCTACGTCGGCGACGCGACCTCCAACCCTAGGCGGCGACGGGCGGCGGTCCGGTGGCTACGGGAAGTTCACCGAACGGACGCGAGTTCTTCAGCGAGAACGTCCACGCGAGGCAAGACGCGCAACGATCCCGCGCGGGTCGTCTTCGGCGTCGCGAAGCACGTCGTGCGTATCGAACCCGGCC
>DASYOY010000108.1:0-11499 GCA_036007245.1 Actinomycetota bacterium
ACCTTCGACTCGATCGCGAGGTCGTCCGGCACGCCGCTGCGGCCCATCAGCGCCTCGGCAGCGCCCGAGTTGAACAGCCGCATGAGGTCGTCGGTGAGCGACAGGTAGAAGCGGCTCTCCCCCGGGTCGCCCTGGCGGCCGGACCTGCCGCGGAGCTGGTTGTCGATCCGCCGGGACTCGTGGCGCTCGGTGCCCAGGACGTACAGTCCGCCGACCGCCACCACCTCGTCGTGCTCGGCATCGGTCTGCCCCTTCAGCTTGTCGAACACCGGTCCGTACGAGTCCTCGTACACCGCACGCTCCTCGTCGTCCATCTCGAACAGGAGGTAACGGTCGTTGTCGAACTCCCGCGCGGCCATCTCCTGGCGCGCCAGGTACTCGGGGTTGCCGCCGAGCAAGATGTCGACGCCGCGCCCGGCCATGTTCGTCGCGACGGTGACGGCGCCCCTGCGCCCGGCCTGTGCGACGATCTGCGCCTCGCGCTCGTGGTTCTTCGCGTTCAGCACGTTGTGCTCGATCCCACGGCGGTTGAGCACGCCCGAGAGCCGCTCTGACTTCTCGATCGACACGGTGCCGACCAGCACCGGTTGACCCTGCTCGTTGCGCGCGAGGATGTCGTCGGCCACCGCGTCCCACTTCTCGTCCTCGTTCTTATAGACGAGGTCGGTGCGGTCGTCGCGAACGTTCGGGCGGTTGGTCGGGATCTCGACGACGCCGATCTTGTACGTCTCTTCGAACTCGGTCAGCTGGGTCTTCGCTGTCCCGGTCATGCCCGAGAGCTTGTCGTACATCTTGAAGTAGTTCTGGATCGTGATCGTCGCGAGGGTCTGGTTCTCCTCCTTGATCTTCACGCCTTCCTTGGCCTCGATCGCCTGGTGCAGGCCCTCGGAGTAGCGCCGGCCCTCGAGGACGCGGCCGGTGAACTCGTCGACGATCTTGACCTCGCCGCTCGTGACGACGTATGCCACGTCGCGCTTGTACAGCTCCTTCGCACGCAGCGCGTTGTGCAGGTGGTGCACGAGCATCGTGTTGACGTTGTCGTAGAGGTTCTCGAGCTGGAGGATCTCCTCGACCTTGGCGACGCCGGCCTCGGTGACCGCGACCTGGTACTTCGACTCGTCGACCTCGTAGTCGACGTCGATCGTGAGGCGTGGCGCGACGCGCGCGAACGTCTGGTACCACTTCGCCGAGTCCGACACCATGCCGGAGATGATGAGCGGCGTCCGGGCCTCGTCGATCAGGATCGAGTCGACCTCATCGACGATCGCGAACGCGTGGCCGCGCTGGACGCACTGGTCGAGGCGCATCGCCATGTTGTCGCGCAAGTAGTCGAAGCCGAACTCGTTGTTCGTGCCGTAGGTGACGTCGGCCTCGTACGCGGGGCGGCGCTGCTCCGGCGTCATCGACGCCTGGATCAGACCGACGTCCAGCCCGAGGAAGCGGTAGATCCCGCCCATCCACTCGGAGTCACGCTTCGCGAGGTAGTCGTTGACCGTCACGATGTGCACCCCGGCGCTCAACCCGTTCAGGTACCCGGGGAGCGTCGACACGAGGGTCTTGCCCTCGCCGGTCTTCATCTCGGCGATGTTGCCCTGGTGCAGGGCCGCGCCGCCCATCAGCTGGACATCGAAGTGGCGCTGGCCGATCGTGCGCCGCGCGGCCTCGCGGGCGACCGCGAACGCCTCGGGGAGGAGGTCGTCGAGCGACTCGCCGTTCTCGATCCGCGTCCGGAACTCGGCCGTCTTGCCCCGGAGCTCGTCGTCGGAGAGCTCTTCGATCTCGGGCTCGTAGGTGTTGACCAGGCGCGCGAGCTCCTCCAGCCGCTTGAGCTTGCGGCCTTCGCCCATGTTGGAAATCTTGTCGATGATCGGCACGGTCGGTCCTTCGGTCGTCCGGGCACGCGTCCTGAGGCGCGCACCGCCTGGGCTTCCTATCGTACCCGCGGCCGTCCGAGACCCTGGGGAGCTAGATCGAGCCTTCCAACTCCCCCAACCGCTCCACGAGCAGGGCGTTCTCGGCGTAGTCGACCGGACAGGCGATCACGCTGACGGCATCCCGGTCCAGCGCCTCCCGCAAGGTCGGCAGGAGCTCGTCGGCGCTCGTGATGGTGTGGCCCTCGGCACCGAAGCTCGCCGCCAGCGTCATGAAGTCGGGGTTCCCGAACGACACGGCCGAGCGACGGCCGAAGTGGAGGTCCTGTTTCCAGCCGATCAGGCCGAACCCGCCGTCGACCCACACCAGGATCACGATCACAACGTGCTCGCGAACAGCGGTCTCGAGCTCGGCCGCGCTCATCAGGAAGGCGCCGTCCCCCATCACGGCCATGACCCTGCGGTCGGGGTGGACCATCTTCGCCGCGATCGCGCCCGGCAGCGCGAACGCCATCGTTGCCAGTCCGTTGGAGATCAGGCAGGTGTTGGGCTCGTAGGTGGGATAGAGCCGCGCCATCCACATCTTGGCCGCCCCGGTGTCGCACAGCACGATGTCTTCGCGGCCCATCGCCTCGCGTACGTCGTGCACGATCCGCGCCGGCGCCAATGGGAACGACGCATCCGCAGCTCCCTCTTCCCACTCCGCCTTGAGGAGGTCCTTCACCGGCGGCACGCTGACGGTGAGCGTGTGCATCTGCGCGGCGTCGGCGATCGCGTCGAGCGCTTCGCCGATCGAACCCTGGAGCCCAACCTCGAGCGGGTAGTTCGCGTCGACCTCGGCGACGGTGCGGTGGACGTGCACGATCTGCTTGTCCCCCGCCGGGTTCCAGCGCCCGGGCGCGTACTCGACGATGTCGTAGCCGACGGCGACCACAACGTCGGCCCGGTCGAACCCGAAGTTCGCGTAGTCCTTGACCATGAACCCGATCGTCCCGAGTGCGTTCGGGTGGTCGTCGGGCATCACGCCTTTGCCCTGAAAGGTCGTCGCCACCGGGATGCCGAGCCGCTCGGAGAAGCGCCGGAGAGCTCCGACCGCTCGGTCACGCGCCACCCCGGCGCCGGCGAGCACCACGGGATGTGACGCCGCTGCGAGCGCGTGGGCGGCCCGCTGCACCTGGTCCTCCGACGGCGACGGGTCCCGCGGCACGTTCACCTTCAGCGGGGTCGCGTCGGTCGTGCGCTCCGCCACGTCCTCCGGCAACACGAGGAACGTCGCGCCCGGCCGCTCGGTCTCGGCCTGCTTGAAGGCCTTCCGCACCATCTCGGGCGCCGCGTCGCGCAGCGTGATCATGTCGCCCCACTTGGTGAGGGGTCGGTAGACGGAGACCAGGTCCACCACCTGGTGAGACTCCTTGAACAACCGGTTGAGGCCCGCCTGTGCCATCAGGGCGACCAGGGGGTGCGAATCCAGCTGCGCGTCGGCGATCCCGAGCACGAGGTTGAGCGCGCCGGGACCCAGTGTCGCGAGACAGACACCGGCCCGACCGGTCAACGCCCCGTAGATGTCGGCCATGAAGGCGGCACCGCGCTCATCTCGAGTCGTCACGAACCGGATCGGCGAATCGGCGAGGGCGTCGATCACGTGGAGGTTCTCTTCGCCGGGCAGGCCGAACACGTACTCGACGCCTTCGTTCTCCAGGCACGCGACGAGGAGCTGCGCGACGTTGCGCTCCGGCCCGGATGTCATGCGGGGAAGCCTACCCTTGCCCGCTACGAGACCCGGCAGTAGCGTCCCGCCCGATGGCGGCTCAACCAGCCCGGCCCGACATCCGCAGGCCCTCGGCGTTTCCAGGCTTCGCGTCGCTCGCGTGGATCGTTGCTGCTGCCGGACTCGGGCTGGTCTCGATCGCCCTGGTGCTCAACATCCAGGATCACGGCGGCACGGTTCCGCCAACGTCGACGTTCGCGGCCGCCGGCATCGCGATCTCCGTCGTTGCGATCGCCACCGTCGCGCTGGCCGCACACGCCGCGGGAACGACATGGCGAGCGGCGATCGCGCTCGGCGGCGGGTTCGCCGCAATCGCGGTCGCGAAGTTCGGCATGGGACCCACGGCCCTCTATCAGGGGAACCAGGTCGACGTGATCCAAAACGCTGGGGGCGGGACATCCGGCGACCTCGTGGTGCTGATCGCGATCGTCGTCGGTGGGCTCTATCTCGCAGCGATCTGGTTGCTTGCGGTGGCGTTGCGCCCCGCTGCGCCACCAGACGGGCCGAGCGCCAAGGTCGCGATCGGTCTCCTCGCGCTCGTCGGAGCGGCGACGCTGTTCACCGGGTTCTTCTTATCGTCCGCAGCGATCCAATACATCGGCTGGGCGATGACGGGACTCGAGGCAGGCGGCATCGCGCTCGCGCTCTTCGTCGCCGCGGGACTCGTGGCCGTGGCATTCAAGGGAACCGCCGACAAGTCAAAGGCCCTCGGTCAGGCGTCGATGTACGTCACCGTCCTGTGGGTCGCGGTCGCGTTCCTCCTGGTCTTCCAGGTGCTGTGGATCGTGTTCCTGCTCGCGATCGTGGCGATCTGGCCGTTCAAGTCGGTGACGCCGAAGTGATCGCCCGCCTGCGACTCCTCGGTCTGATGGTGCGCCCGCGCGCGGCGCTCACGATGTGGACGTTCCTCGTGATCGGGCTCGCGCGCCACGCCGGTCCGACGATCTCCATCGACCTCGTGTGGGCGACGGTCGCGCTTGCGGCCAGCTACGCGGTCGCGACGAGCGTCAACGACCTGGCCGACGTCGACATCGACCGGACGAACAAGCTGCGGGACCGGAGCCGTCCGCTCGCGACCGGCACGGCGTCGGTCGCGGATCTCCGCTGGACGGCGACAACGGCCGGCGCCCTCGCGTTGGCCGCGGCCATCCCGCTCGGAGCGCCTGGGCTCGCCGTGATCGGGCTGTGTCTCGTAGTCGACGTCGCCTACTCCGCAGCGCCGGCGCGGCTTTCCCGTCGCTGGACCCTGGCACCGATCGTCCTCACCGTCGCGTACGTGGCGCTCCCCTACGTGTTGGGGATCACCGTGGCGCACGGCTCGTGGCGCGCGTCCACCGACGCCCCACTCGTCGCAGGCCTCTGCATCCTGTTCTTCGCCCGGATCATCCTGAAGGACGTGCGCGATCGACTCGGCGACGCGGCGCATGGCAAGCCGACGATGCTGCTTCGGCTCGGGAAGGGAGCAACGTGTGCCGTCAGCATCGTCGCGGCGACGGCCGGCATCGCGGTCATCGTGCTCGCGATCCAACCACCGCCCGCCATCGACCTCGCGATCGCACTCGACGCCGCCGCGATCGTCTGGATGCTCGCACGGCTCCGCGCGACGGTCGACCCGACCACTGAGCTCGTCACCATCGGCACCGCTGCGCGCGCCGGGAACGCGTTGCTGATCACGGTCGTCGCCTGGCTGTTGCTCTCCTCGCAAGGCGCGCCGCCGGAGCAGGCGTCGCTCCTCGTCGCGACCGTGACCGCGGTGGCCGCGGTTGGGTTCCTCGATCTCGCGCTCAGACCGGAGCGCGCACGTGTCGCCTACAAGGCCTAGGCGTCGTCCCGAAGCAGCTCGAGCGTCATGTGCAGATGTCCGACGTGCTCGCCGAGATGTGACAGCGCATGCGACGCGGCGTAGGCGGCCGTCCGCGTCTCCTGTGACTGGGTCCAGTTCGCAGCGCCAACCCGAGCGGGGTCCCACGTCGCATCGTCCAACAGCGCGAGACACTCGGCGATCCCCGAATCGGTCCACGCGGCGAACCCGTCGTCGGCAACTGCACGGAACTCAGCCGGGCGGTCCCGGTCCGGCATCGGCGCGCCCATCGCGAGACTCAGCCATGACCGGGTCGACCCAAGAGCATGCGTGACGATCACCGCGACAGAGTTCGTGTCCCCGCCGGCGGGCCGGGCGTTCAGCTGCTCGACGCTGCGTCCTGCGACGCCCTTGCGCAGCTCGCCGAGGCTCTCCTCGAGCACCTCACGCAGGGCGTCGATCGTGGCGTCGGCCACGTCAGGTGATCTCGATCATCTTCTCGCGCACGGCGTAGACGACCGCTTCCATGCGCGAGTGCAGGTGCAGCTTCTCGAGGATGTTGCGGATGTGGTTCTTGACCGTGTTCTCGGAGATGAACAGCTGCTTGGCGATGTCGCGGTTGTTCAGCCCTTGCGCGACCAGCTTCAGCACTTCCATCTCGCGGTCGGTCAGGCGTGGCGACGGCATCTGCGGCCGTTCGTCGGTCGCCTTGGACATCGCGGCGAACTCGGTCAACAGCTTCGAGGCCATCGACGGTGAGATGCGGGACTGACCGGCCCAGACGCTCCGGATCGCGTCGGCGACCTCTTCGATAGGGATCTCCTTCAGCAGATAGCCGGAGGCCCCGGCCTTGATCGCGTCGTAGAGGTCGGCCTCGTCGTCGGAGATCGTGAGCATCAGGATCTTCACGTGCGGCAGGAGATCCCGGATCTGCGCGGTCGCCTCGATACCGGAGCGGCGCGGCATGCGCACGTCCATCAGGACGACGTCGGGCATCAGATCCTGGGCCTTCTCGACGGCCTCCTGGCCATCGGACGCCTCGCCCACGAGCTCCAGGTCCTCCTCGTTGCCGAGGACCATCTCGAGGCCCCGGCGGAACAAAGCGTGGTCGTCGACCACCATCACCCGGAGTCGCTCTCCGTCGCTCTTCGTCACTCCGGGCTCCTTCCGCCGCTGCTCACGGCTCCGACCGCGCGTCGGTCTCGGCGTATCCTACGGCACCCTTCCGGTGCAGCGGTCGCTTCTTACCGTGATGGTCACGGAGCTGCCGTTCGAGCTTGGCGCGCACCAGATCGATCGCCGCGGGCACCTCGTCAGCTTCGGCATGTGCGCGGAAGGTCTTTCGCGGGATCCGCAACGAGGCCTCGACCCGTTTGAGCCCGCCAGGGCGGGGATGGTGCTCGTTGATCACCTCGACCTCGAGGCTCGTGGCGCGGGGCTCGATCCGAGCGAGCGGCGCGAGCTTGTGCTCGGCCATGCCGCGGATCGCGTCGGTAACCTGCAGGCCGCGTCCCGTGAACGTCATGTCCATGTCCCGGGTCCTCCTTCGCGAGACGGGCTCTCGTCCGGCTGACCTGGTCTTTTGCCCCACACCCGCCTGCCGGGGCGCTCGCCCGGCCGCCTGGACGTCCACGGCACCCGAACTCCCGCCCTCTCCCGTTCACCCGGGGCAGGACTGACATCTAAACCGCGCCATGCTCAGCCACCAACGGTGGCCTTACGTGGGTCGTTTCGCCCGCGGCTGGCATCGACTACCGGGGAGGATCCCCGGGCAACCACAGACCCGGACGAGAGCCCACCTGAGCTTAGGCAGTCCTGCCCGGGCCGTGCAACGCCGGCCGCCGCCGCGCGATCGACCGAGCGGCAGTCACGGCATGCACCTCGACGGCGCCCGCTTCGCGCAGGACGTCGGCGGCCGCCGCCATCGTCGCGCCGGTCGTAAGGACGTCGTCGATGAGCAGCACCCGCGGCGGGGCCGGGCAGCTCGCCCGGAACACGCCGTGCATCGCCATCCGGCGCTCGGCACCGGAGCGCCGTGCCTGCGGCGTCGTGGAGACGGGGCGGCGGAGCTGCCGTCGCGCCGGACGTTCCAGCCGCCGGGCGAGTGCGACCGCCAACGCGCGCGCCTGGTCGAACCCGCGCTCGGCCCGGCGAGCGCGGGCGAGCGGCACCCATGTGACGACATCGACGTCAGGGATCGCCCCGGCGCCCGCGATCGCGTCGGCGAGCGCAGGCGCGACGTCGCGCCATCCCGAGAACTTCAGTCGGAGCACGGCGCGCCGCGCCGGACCGTCGTACACGAACGCCGATCGCGCGGTGGTGAGCGACGGCGGGGGGCAGTCCTCGCATCTGGTCTGGGGTTCGTCGGTCGGCGTGCCGCAGCGTTCGCACCAGGGCGGTTCGATCGGACGCAACCGCGAGAGACAGTCGGGGCAGAACGGCCACGGCCCCGCGCGACATCCCGCACACGACCGTGGGAACAGCGCGTCGAGCACGCCGCCGACCATCGCGCGACCCTACCCGCGGCCACTGACACGACGCGCTACGGTTCGAACATGCGAACCATCCGATGGGCTCCGATCCGACCGATCGCGGTCGTCGTGATCTTGAGCTTCCAATCGATGGCGCTCGCCGGCATCGCGCTGAGCCTGCTGCTCATCGGGTCGCTCGCCGGCGGGATCATGGACAGCTTCTTCTCCGACGGCGGGCATCGGATCACGATCACGTTGTTCGTCCTCGGCTCGCTCGCGCTGCTCGCGTGCGCCGCGGCCGCCACATCCGCGATCGCGATCGGTGCGAACCTCGGCTATCGCGGCACGCGACGCGCCATGTTCTGGCGGACGATGGTCGGTGTCGGCGTCGCCGTCCAGCTGGGGTGGATCGCCCTCGTCGCGAAGAGCAGCGTCGATCCGGGCGTCGGCAACCGGATCGGGTGGTTCGTCATGCTCGCCGTCGGCGCCGTCGCCGCGGTGTGGTGCGCGATGCTGTGGCGCGATCGCGCGCAGCCGGCGTCGCCGACGATCCCACCGGCGCCGCCGTTGCCGGCCGGTTAGGGCAGCGGCACCTCGACCGGCGGCTCCCCCTTGATCTGGATCGTGAGCGTCCGGTCCGACCGGAGCACCGGATAGCCGGTAAGCACGCCCCTGCCGGTCTCCTCGTCGAAGTCGAGGTCCAGCACCGTGTGTCGCCGTGCGTCGACCGCGAGCGCGAGCGTCGGCTCCGTATCCGCCGCGAACGCCAGCCGGATCGTGTCGCCGAGGCACTCGAGCGTCTCGAGCACCACGCTCGAGACCTTCGTGTCGATCGTGACGCGCCCGCGCCGCACCGCGGCGCGCGGCCACGGGATCGCGAACCGGTCGCCCGGCCGGACCACCTCGTGGTCGCCGTCCACGACGATGTCGCACTCCAACCGGTACCAGCCCGCCGCCATGTCCATCGTCGAGACCTCGAACGGGACGAACGTCTCCTGCGTCGGCGAGACCTCCAACACGACCGACTCGACGCCGACGGGCTGCGGCGTTCCCCCGCTGAGCTCCGCGGCGTGCGCGGCCTCGAGACGAACCTGGTGCGGCATCCCGTCCGCGCCACGAAGCAGGAGCGCGCCCTTCACCGCGGCCGGGAACCGCTCGTACTTCGCCCGGATCGCGACGAGATCGGCCATCGGCTCGAGCCTAGCCCGTCCTCAGGTGCCCTGCTCCCACGAGTTCAGGTAGTGCACCTGCTCGGGGGTGAGCTCGTCGATCTGGACGTCCATGGCACGGAGCTTCAACCGTGCGACCTCTTTGTCGATCTCCGTCGGCACCGGATAGACGCGGTTCTCGAGCGTGGCGTGGTTCTTGACCATCCACTCGACCGAGAGCGCCTGGTTCGCGAACGACATGTCCATCACCGCCGCGGGATGTCCTTCCGCCGCGGCAAGGTTCACCAGGCGGCCCTCCCCCAGCAGGCATATCCGGCGGCCGTCGGCCAGCGTGTACTCGTCGACCGACTCGCGCAGCCGGCGCACACCGCCGGTTGCGAGCTCCTTCAGGTCCTCCTTGGAGATCTCGACGTCGAAGTGCCCGCTGTTGCAGATGATCGTGTTGTCCTTCATCAGCTCCATGTGCTCGCGGCGGATGACGCTCGTGTCGCCGGTGACGGTGATGAACAGGTCGCCGATCCGGGCGGCCTCACGCATCGGCAGCACGCGGAACCCTTCCATCACAGCCTCGAGCGCCGCGGTCGGGTCGACCTCGGTGACGATCACGTGCGAGCCCATACCGCGCGCGCGCGACGCGACGCCGCGCCCGCACATCCCGTACCCGGCGATCACGACGGTCCGCCCGGCGAGCAGCCGGTTGGTTGCACGCATCACGGCGTCGAGCGTCGACTGCCCGGTGCCGAACCGATTGTCGAACAGGTGCTTGGTGTCGGCGTCGTTCACCGACACGATCGGGTACCCGAGCGCCCCGTCTTTCGCCATCGCGCGGAGCCGGATCACACCCGTCGTCGTCTCCTCGGTGCCGCCGAGGACATGCGTCAGCTGGTCGGCCCGTTGCGTGTGCACGACGCTGACGAGGTCGGCGCCATCGTCCATCGTCACCTGTGGCTTGAGGTCGAGCACCGCGTTCAGGTGCTTGTAGTAGGTGTCGTTGTCCTCGCCCTTGATCGCGAAGGTCTCGACCCCGCTCTGCTCCGTGAGGGCGGCCGCGACGTCGTCTTGGGTGGACAGTGGGTTGGAGGCGGCGAGCAGGACCTCGGCGCCACCGGCCGCCAGAGTCTCCATCAGGTTCGCGGTCTCGGTCGTGACGTGCAGGCACGCCGCGATCCGGATGTCCTTCAGCGGCTGTTCCTTCTCGAAGCGTTCTTTGATCTGGGCGAGCACCGGCATCTCGCCGCCGGCCCATTCGATCCGTAGGCGGCCCTCGGCCGCGAGGCCCGGGTCCTTGATGTCAGCCATCCTGGAGCTCCTTCCGGGGGAGGCGTGGCAACAGGTCCACGAGGAGCCTCCCGATGGCGGCCGCCGTCTCGTGCGAGACGCGGAGCACGTCCTCGTGCGTCACCGGTTCGCCCAGTGCGTTCGTCAGGCTACAGATGCCGAGCACCCGCATGCCGAGGGCATGCGCCGGAAGGGATTCCGGCACCATCGACATGCCGACCACCGTCGCGCCCGCGCGGGCGAGCATCTCGACCTCCGCCGGCGTCTCATACGCCGGACCGCGCATCGCCCCGTAGACGCCTTCCGCCGCGACGACGCCGATCTCGGTGGCGCGCTCGAGCGCGAGTGCGCGAAGCTCCGAGTCGTACACGCGGCCGGTGACGAACGCCGGTGAGCCGTCGGCGAACCGCCAGCGCATCAGCGGGACCGAACCGGAAAAGTTCAGGTGGTCGCGAAGGATCACCACGGTGCCGGCGGCAAGGTCGGGCACGACGGCTCCCACCGCGGCGGTCAGAACCATCGTCTCGGCACCGAGGGCACGCGCGAGCCGAGGGAGCAACGCCGGCACGCCGGCGTCGTGCCCCTCATACAGGTGGAAGCGACCGCGAAACCCGGCGATGGACACGCCCACCAGCTCCCCCAGCACGAGCTCGCCGACGTGTCCAGGCACCGTGATCGCCGGGAAGCCCGGCAGGTCCGCGTACGGGATGGTGTCGTCTATCCGCAAGGCGTCGCCGAGTGCGGGCCCGAGCCCCGATCCCAGCACGATGCCGACTCTGGGCTCGGCAACGGAGCGCGTGCGAACGACCGCGGCGGCGGACTCGGCGAGACGATCGGGCGCCGCGGCGGGGCCGCCGCTCATCCCAGATCCATCGCCGCGAGCGCGGCCTTGAGGCCCTGGATCACCTCGACCGGCGTGGGGTCGGCCCCATGCCGCAGACCGACGTAGCAGCTCGCGAAGTCGCCGATCGTCACGAGCGACAGGAGCGTCGCGAGCGCGCCGCGCCCGGGCACCGTAACCTCGCGCACCTCGGCGCCCGCGTTGCGCGCGATGTCGAGCGACAGGGGGAACCGCGCCGCGATCTCACGAGGCTCGTGGTCGGACCGGAGCGCGATCACCGCGTGCATCGAGCCGAACGGC
>DASYOY010000109.1:0-6136 GCA_036007245.1 Actinomycetota bacterium
GCCATCGTGGCACACGTCGATCACGGCAAGACGACGCTGGTCGACGCGATGCTGTGGCAATCCGGTGCCTTCCGCGCGAACCAGGACGTGGCCGAGCGCGTCATGGACTCGATGGACCTCGAGCGCGAAAAGGGCATCACGATACTCGCGAAGAACACGGCGGTCCGTCACGACGGCGTGAAGATCAACATCGTCGACACCCCCGGCCACGCCGACTTCGGGGGCGAGGTCGAACGAGCGCTCACGATGGTCGACGGCGTGTTGCTGCTCGTCGATGCGTCCGAAGGTCCGCTGCCACAGACCCGGTTCGTGCTCCGGAAGGCGCTCGAGGCTCGCCTGCCGGTCGTCCTGGTAGTGAACAAGGTTGACCGTTCCGACGCGCGGCCGGCCGAGGTGGTCCACGAGGTCGAAGAGCTCTTCCTGGATCTGGACGCGGACGAGCATCAGATCGACTTCCCGATCCTGTTCGCAAACGCCCGGGACGGGCACTGCGGCCGCGCACCGGATGCGCTCGAGCCGACGCTCCAGCCGCTGTTCGACGCCTTGCTCGCTCAGGTCCCGGCGCCGACCTATGACGAGGCGATGCCCTTGCAGGCGCTCGTGACGAACCTGGACGCGTCGCCCTACATCGGCCGGCTCGCCTTGTGCCGTGTGTGGAACGGAACCCTCCGTCGTGGTCAGCAGGTCGCCTGGTGCCGAACCGACGGCTCGGTCGAGCGGGTGAAGATCGTCGAGCTCACCGTCACGGAGGCGCTCGACCGCGTCGAGGCCGAGGAGGCCGGCCCAGGAGAGATCTGTGCCGTGGCGGGGATCGCCGATGTCACGATCGGGGAGACCCTCGCCGATCCCGACGATCCGCGACCGCTGCCGGTCGTTCGCGTGGACGAGCCGTCGCTGTCGATGACGGTCGGGATCAACACCTCGCCGCTGGCCGGCCAGGACGGCTCCAAGGTCACCGCGCGTCTGCTGCGCTCCCGGCTCGATCAAGAGGTGATCGGCAACGTGTCGATCCGCGTCCTCGACACGGAGCGTCCGGAGATGTGGGAGGTCCAAGGGCGCGGCGAGCTCCAGCTCGCGATCCTCGTCGAGGTGATGCGACGAGAGGGGTTCGAGCTCACGGTCGGCAAGCCGCAGGTCGTGACGCGGACGATCGACGGGAAGCTCCACGAGCCGACGGAGCGTGTCGCGATCGACGTCCCCGAGGACTACCTGGGTGTCGTGTCGCAGCTGCTCGCGCTAAGGAAGGGCCGGATGGAGCAGGTCGTCAACCACGGCACCGGCTGGATCCGGATGGAGTACGTGGTGCCGGCGCGCGGCCTGATCGGGTTCCGCACCGAGTTCCTGACCGAGACGCGCGGCACCGGCCAGCTCCACCACGTGTTCGAGGGGTACGAGCCCTGGCAGGGCGAGCTCCGCACGCGGCCGTCGGGCTCGCTGGTCGCGGACCGGCGCGGGCTGACGACGCAGTTCGCGCTGTTGAACCTCCAGGAGCGCGGCGTCTTGTTCAACGGGCCGGGCGAGGAGGTCTACGAGGGCATGATCGTCGGCGAGAACGCGCGCGCCGACGACATGGACGTGAATCCGACGAAGGAGAAGAAGCTCTCTAACGTGCGGCAGTCGACCGCCGAGGAGCTCGTGCGGTTGATCCCACCGACCCGGTTGTCGCTCGAGCAGGCGCTGGAGTTCATCCGGACGGACGAATGCGTCGAGGTCACCCCGGCCAACGTGCGGCTCCGCAAGACCGTGCTCACGCAGCAGGAACGGATGCGCGCCGCCCGCCGTGGGCGTCCTGCAGCGGACTGACCCGGCTCAGCCTTCCTCGAGCAGGTCTCGCAGGGGGAGCACAGACCGGTCCGGCATCCACAGCGGGAAGGGGTCATCGGCCTCGACGCCCGCGAGCTGCCGCTGGACCGGCGTGAGGTTTGCCACCATCGCGGGCGGAAGCCGAAGATCGTCGCGCGGCCGCACCCATCGATAGGTGTAGGCGAGGAAGAGCGCCTTGCGGGTGACCGCAGACCGGTTCGCGCTTCGCATGTGCCACAGGCGCCGGTCGAACACGACGGCGTCGCCGGGCTCGGCCAGGATGGGCACGGCGCCGGGCACGACGTTGCCGGTCGATGGCCGTTCGAGCGCGTCGAGTCGGTGCGAGCCGGGCAGGACCACGAAGTTGCCGCGGTCGGGCGACGAGGCGTCGGTCAGGAAGTAGGCGACCTTCACCGACATGCGCGGTCGCGGCGAGGTCTCGAGGTCGCGGTTCTGCACGCCGCCGTCCTGATGCCACATCCACCTCGTTGCCGGATCGTGTTCGGGCGGGTGCACGTCGAGGTGCGCGTGATACATGAAGATGTTCGGCCCGAGGGCCTCGGCGACCACGTCGATCACCGGACGGTGGTCGAGGAGGCGGACGAACCGCTGGTCCTCCCGCAGGAACGCGAGCAGGTGCAACGCCGCCGACGCGGATCCTTGGCGATGACGCGACCACACGGCGTCCACCGCGTCGCGGAGATCCTCGACGAGCGCCGGGTCGAGCGCGCCGGGCAACCGGACGAAGCCGTCTTCGTCGAGCCGCACGCCGATCCGCGACGTCCACCGTTCGGGCGCGACGGTGTCCATGCTCGAGCCCCTCTCTGTCGGTCCGCACGCCCGCGTGGCGCACGGTCATCCGAACAGACGGAGGAGGGGGCCGATGGGTTCCGTCAACTCGTCGGACCGACGGGATCGAGCGCCGGCTCGGCGTCCGCGAGAGCAGAGAGGGCGAGTCATCAACATCAGGAAGCCGGCGGCCACGGGCTGAGCCCGGTTCGAGCGCATCCGCGAGGGTGGGGCCCGCCGCACCCGTATCAGGAAGCGGACCCCAGACCCGATCCTGCCTCCTTCACGGCGCGGAGCACCGTGTCGCCGATCTCGGCGGGGTTTCGCACGACGGCGTGGCCGAAGCGCTCGATCGCGTCGAGCTTCGCGGTCGCCGTGTCGGAATCGCCGGCGATCACCGCGCCGGCATGGCCCATCCGCCTGCCCCGAGGCGCCGAAACGCCGGCGATGAAGCACGCGAGCGGCTTCGTCATGTACTGGGATGCCCAGGCCGCCGCCTCGACCTCTTGCTGGCCGCCGATCTCGCCGATCATCACGACCACGTCGGTGTCGTCGTCGTTCTCGAAGGCCTGCAGCACCGTCTTGAAGTCCGTGCCGTTGACGGGGTCGCCGCCGATCCCGACGCACGTCGACTGACCGAGGCCGAGCGCGGTCATCTGGCTCACCGCCTCGTAGTTGAGCGTGCCCGAGCGCGACACGACGCCGACGCGGCCCGGCGCGTAGATGTTGCTCGGCATGATCCCGACCTTGCACTCGCCGGGCGTGATGATGCCAGGCGAGTTGGGGCCGATGATCGTCGTCGAGCGGCCCGCGAGATAGCGCTTCGTGCGTACCATGTCCTGCACCGGGACGCCGTCGGCGATGATCACGGCGATCTGGATGCCGGCGTCGACCGCCTCGAGCAGCGAGTCGGCCGCGATCGCCGGCGGGACGAAGATGCCGCTGACCGTCGCGCCGGTCTCCTCGACGGCCTCGGCGACGGAGTTGAAGACCTGCAGGCCGAGGTGGGTCGTGCCGCCCTTGCCGGGCGTGACGCCACCGACCACCTTCGTACCGAACGCCATCGACTCCTCGGCGTGGAAGGTCGCGTGCTGGCCCGTGAAGCCCTGGATGATGACCTTCGAGTCCTTGTCGACGAACACGCTCATGCCGGCACCTCCGCGACCGCGGCGACCGCCTTGGCGGCCGCGTCGTCCAGGTCGGCGGCCTGGATCACCGCGAGCCCGCTCTCGGTGAGGATCCTGCGGCCTTCCTCGACGTTGGTTCCCGCCAAGCGCACGATCACGGGCACGTCGATCGTGAGGTCCTTTGCGGCCTGCACGACGCCCTGCGCGATCCAGTCGCACCGATTGATCCCCGCGAAGATGTTCACGAGGATCGCGTGGACGTTCGGATCGGTGAGCACGATCCGGAACGCGTTCGCGATCTTCTCGGGGCTCGCGCCACCGCCGACGTCCAGGAAGTTCGCGGGACGGCCGCCGTGGTGCGCGATCGCGTCCATCGTTCCCATCGCGAGACCCGCGCCGTTGACGATGCACCCGACGTTCCCATCGAGCGCGACGTAGTTGAGGCCGTGGCCGGAGGCGTCGACCTCCTTCGGGTCCTCCTCATCGAAGTCGCGGAGCTCGGCGACGGCAGACTGGCGGTAGAGCGCGTTGTCGTCGAACTGCATCTTGCAGTCGAGCGCGACGAGGTCGCCGTCCTCGGTGACGATGAACGGGTTGATCTCCAGCAGCAGGCAGTCCTTGTCGCGGAACAAGCGGTAGATACGCTTCAGCAGCCTCGTGAACGACGCCGCGCGGTTCGCGAGACCGATCGCGGTCGCGACCTTCCGGCACTGGAAGTCGAGGAGGCCAACGCCCGGATCGACGAACTCGGTGTGGATGGCGTCGGGGCGCTCCGTGGCGACCTGTTCGATCTCGACGCCGCCCTCGGCGGAGGCGATCACCACGATCTTCTGTGAGACGCGGTCGACGATCATGCCGAGGTAGAACTCGCGGTCGATGCGGCTCGCGCGCTCGATCAGCACACGGTGCACGCGCTTGCCGGTGTCGCCGGTCTGCGCGGTGACGAGGGTCGAGCCGATCATCTGGTCTGCGAGGTCGGTGACCTTGCCGACGGAGTTCGCGAGCTTGACGCCGCCGCCCTTGCCCCGGCCGCCTGCGTGGATCTGCGCCTTGACCACCCAGCGGCTGCCGCCGAGCTCCTCGGCGACGCGTGCCGCGGCGCGGTCGCTGTACACGACCTCGCCCGGCGGCACCGGGATGCCGTAGCTCTTGAGGAGCTCCTTCGCTTGGTACTCATGGATGTTCATCGGTGTCCTCCGCGGGCCGTCGGCGGGCGCCGCCTCTCGGTGAGCGCGTCAGCGCGCTCGCATCTGCTCCACTTTGGTCATCAGGTTCTGGGCCATGCGGATCGACGCCGCGTCGATGAGCCGGCCGTCGAGCGAGACCGCGCCCTTCCCCTCCTTCGCGCCTTCCTCCATCGCTTGGAGGATCCTCTCGGCGCGTTCGACCTCCGCGTCGGCGGGGGTGAAGACCTCGTTGGCGAGCGCCACCTGCGACGGGTGGATCGCCCACTTGCCCTCGCAGCCGAGCGCGGCGGCGCGACGCGCCGCCGCGCGGTAGCCGTCCGCATCGTTGTAGTCGCCGAACGGACCATCGATGGGGCGCAGGCCTTCCGCGCGACAGGCGGCCACCATCCGTGAGATCCCGAAGTGCCACTGGTCCCCCCAGTGCGTCGCGCGTGCGCCCGCGTCATCTGGGTCGGTGAGCACCGCGTAGTCGGGGTTCGCGCCACCGATGTTGGTCGTACGCGCCTGGACGCTCGCGGCGTAATCGGCGACGCCGAAAACCATCGCCTCGAGCCGGTCGGGCCTCGCGCGCGCGATCGCCTCGACATTGGCCATGCCCTTCGCGGTCTCGATCAGGATGTGGATCCCGATCCGTCCGGCGGCCCACCCGTTCCGCTGCTCGATCTGGTCCAGGAGCGTCGCGACGAACCCGACGTCGCTGGGTGCGCCGACCTTGGGCACGAGGACGGTGTCCAAGACCTCGCCGCGCGCCTCGACCACGTCGACGACGTCGCGGTAGCACCAGTGCGTGTCCAGCCCGTTGATCCGGACGCTCACCGCGGTGCCCGTCCAATCCTGCGCGCCGAGCGCGTCGATCACGTTGGCGCGCGCCCGCTCCTTGTCATCGGGCGCGACGGCGTCCTCGAGATCGAGGAACAAGAGGTCGGCGCCGACGGTCGGCGCCTTCTCCATCGCGCGGATGTTCGTGCCGGGCACCGCGAGTTCGCTGCGGTGCAGCCGTGCCTTGTCAGCCATCGGAAGAACCTCCTGCCGCGGGGGGACCGGTGGCATCGTGCCGGGCGGCGTAGACGCGCCGCGCCGGCTTCGACCCCGTGGACAACCGTGCCTAGCGCGGTACGACGGCGTCGAACGCGGCGAGCACCCGGTCGGCCGCCGCGCGGTTCGCGTTCACGCCCATCAGTCCGACCCGCCAGATCGGCGGGGCCGTGGGTCCGAGCCCGCCGCCGACCT
>DASYOY010000110.1:0-5989 GCA_036007245.1 Actinomycetota bacterium
CGGTCATGGACCCGCGAGACCGTCGACGAGCGGCTGCACACGATCATGGTCGCGATCCACACGAACTGCCGCGAGACCGCCGAGGAGTACGACGTGCCGGGCAACTACGTCCACGGCTCGAACATCGCGGGGTTCCGCAAGGTCGCCGACGCGATGCTCGCGCAGGGCGTCGTCTAGACCGGCTGCAGCCCCGGCACCGTCTTGTCGAGGAACGCCAAGATCGCGCCGATCTGGCGAACGTCCTCATCCGACACCGCCGAACCGTGCCCCGTTCCGAACCGGTAGACCTCGTGCGGCGCGTTGCGCTCGGCAAGCTTGTCGACGTAGGCGAGCGCCTGACCCAGCGGACAGCGTGAGTCGTTCTCACCGATCACGAACAGCACCGGCGCATCGACGTTGTCCGCGTATGTGATGGGGTTCGACCGTTCGTAGAGGTCGGGCTTCTCCTCGGGCGTGCCGCCGAACAGCGCGCGG
Organism: Actinomycetota bacterium; assembly: GCA_036007245.1. Taxonomy (GTDB): domain Bacteria; phylum Actinomycetota; class UBA4738; order UBA4738; family HRBIN12; genus AC-51. The sequence goes on from DASYOY010000110.1 coordinate 475, forward strand.
TCCATCGCCTGCAGCGACGGCGCTTCCTCCTTGTAGGCCATGACGTAGTCGCCGACGGGGATGCCGGCCACGCCGGCGGTCCACAGGTCGGGATTGCGGCCAAGCTCCATCAGCGTGATGTAGCCGCCCCACGACCAGCCCGCGACCACGACCCGCTCCGGGTCGACGTCGGACCGGCTGAGGAGGTCGCGGAGACCGGCCGTGACGTCGTCGACGTCGGTGAATCCGGGATCCCCGGTCAGGGCGTCTCGCCACGCACGGCCGTAACCGGTGGAGCCCCGGTAGTTCGGCATCGCGACCATGAATCCGAGATCGACATACGCCTGCACCTCGGGCATGTAGTGATCGTCGTACAGCCAGTACGGGCCCCCGTGGACGAACACCATCAGCGGATGCGGACCGTCGCCGTCGGGCTCGACGATCCATCCGTGCACCTCTTGGCCGTGGTCGTTCTGGAAGCGCCAGTCCTGGAACGGGCGGCCGGGCGGCGCCGGTATGTCGACGGCGATCGGCTCCGCGCCCGTGTCGTCGAGCACCCGGGTGCGATGCACGCCGTCGGTGTGCTGGAACCAGACCCGCCCGTCCGGCCGGACCCGCGCCGCGGCGATCGACCCGGGCGGGCTCGGGATCTTCGTGGCGGCACCGCTGTCGATATCCACCTTGAAGAGCTTCTCGCGCCCGTCCATCGCCGCGATCAGCACGACGGCGTCGGCGTCAGGGAACCAGTCGGCGACGCGATGGTCGCCGGGCACGTCGACCTCGAGCTCGCGCCAGTCGTCCTTGGCGACGTCCCAGATCGCGACGCGCTGACGATCCTCGGGCTCGTGGGTCACGGCGAGTCGCTGATCGCCGGGAACCGGCGACCACGCGGTCGCCATCACGGCCGCGGTGCCATCGCCGCGTTCCACGACGACGGCCCCGCTCGGCTCCACGATCCGGAGCGCGGGGTGCGTCACGTTGCCGTGATCGGCGTGGGAGAGCGCGACGAGCGATCCATCGGCGGACAGGCCGGCGAGGTCCGCGTTGTGCTCCTCGCCCGCGATACGCAGCCATTGCTGCGAGCTGGCGATCTCACGGAGCGGCGCCCCGTCGACCGACGTGAAGACCGCGAAGGCGCCGTCTTGGGTGCTGACCCCGACGGCGATGACACCGGCGCGCTGGGCGATGCCGTCGTTCCATCCTCGCGGGGCGCCCTCGAGGAAGGGTTCCGAACCGCCACCCTCGAACGGCTGCGCGATCCAGGCGCCCGTTTCGTCGCCGGTGTCCTCCTGCCAGAAGATCGCCTCCGAGCCGTCGGGCGTGAGGTGACCCTCGCGCACACCCACCGGGTGGTCGGAGACCTGCCGGCGTTCACCGGTGGCGACGTCCCAGACATGCACCTGCCAGATCCCCGAGGCGTTGGTCTCGTAGACGCAGCGGTCCGGCCTCTCGGGCGACCAACGTGGAAGGGTCTGCACCGGCGCGCGGAGACGCCGTTCCCACAACGGCATATCGCTCATGGCCGTGGAGGCTAACCCACGCGGCGATCCTCGACCGCCCGGTTCAGTGCTCAGCGCGTCGAGTGACCCTTCGGTGTGTAGGTGCTGCCGGAACCGCCGGAGCCCGAGCCGCCTGCGCCTCTTCCACCGCTATCCGAACCGCCGCCGTCACCGCGGTTGCCGGAACCGTTGCCGCCTGAGCCCGAGCCGCCCGAACCTGAGCCGCCGGAGCCGGAACCAGTGCCCTTGTGGCGTTGGTGGCCCCCCGAGCCTTGACCCGAACCTGAGCCGTGGCCGTCACTACTGCCAGAGCCAGACCCTTGGTAGCCGTTGCCACCGGAACCTTGCCCGCTACCGGATCCTTGGTGGCCGTGTCCTTCACGGGTCGAACCACCCGAGGTCGGGTCGTCGCGAGCATCCTGATGGGCCGGCGCGAGACCTGCGGAGCGAACACCGCCCGACGAGCCGTCGCCGGGACCCAACCCGCCGTTCGAGGTGTTCGGCCCGCCCGCCGTTGGATCGAGCGCCGGTCCGCGCCCCGTCGGATCGGCGTCCGTCTGCACGCCTCCGGTCACCGTCGGGTCGCCGGACACAACCGCACCGTCCGACGTCGGATAGGAACCCAAGGGAGCCGCCGCGATCACGTCGCCGGGATGACCGGTCACGTCCGCGACCGGCGGGGCCGGCGTCGCGAGCGCAACGCCGCCGAGGAACGCGGCGATCCCAAGCGACGCCAAGAACCCACCGGTGGGTCCTTTGACGATGCGGATCAAGCCGTGTCGGAGCCGTTGCATGTCGACGAAGTGTGACGAACTTGAGCCACCCGCTGTAGCGCCGGAAGGTGAAACTCCCCCCCTGACACGGGGTAGGCCTTTCGGCTCGGGAGCGCTACGCCTCGACCGTCGCCGCCGCGATCGCCAACCACACGCGCTCCGGCGAGCACGGCAGGTCAACGTGCCGGACCCCGAGGTGGCTGAGCGCGTCCACCACGGCGTTCTGGACCGCCGGCGTCGAGCCGATCGAGCCCGATTCCCCGATGCCCTTGGCACCGAGCGGGTTCACCGGCGTTGGCGTCTCGGTGTTCGCGCACTCGAAGGAGGGCAGCTCGGCCGCGCTCGGCATCAAGTAGGTCATCAACGTCGACGTGATCGGGTTCCCGGCCTCGTCTAACCGGACCTCTTCGAACAACGCCTGCGCCACGCCTTGCGCCAGCCCGCCGTGCTGCTGGCCGCGGACCAACATCGGGTTGAGGATTCGGCCGCAGTCGTCAACGGCGATCAGACGGCTCAAACGCACATCGCCAGTGTCGAGGTCGACGTCGACGATGGCTACGTGCGCGCCGTACGGGAAGGTCGCGCCCGGATCGGTGCTGACGCCCTTCGCCGACAGTGCGCCGCCATCAGCGGAGGCGCGCGCGGCGAGGTCACGCCAGCCGATCGACCGTTCCGGCGCGCCGAGCACGCGGAACCCGCCGTCGACCGGTCCCTCCACGTCGGCGACGTCGGCCTCGAGCGCGGCCGCGGCGAGCCCCCGCGCCCGCTCGACCACCTCGTCGGCCCTCGCCAGGAGCACGGACCCGCCCGCCTGCAACGATCGCGAACCCCACGAGCCTTGCCCCCGCTCGACGAGGGCGGTATCTGAATGCACGACGCGGACGTCGGTGTGCGGCATCGCGAGCACGCCGCCGACGAGTTGCGCGAACGCCGTTTCGTGTCCCTGCCCGAACGACGTCGTCCCGACGTAGGCCGTCGCGGAGCCGTCCGTTTCGATGTCGACGCGCGCGAACTCCTTCGTCGGGAACCCGGTGATCTCGACGTAGGTGGCGAGGCCGATCCCCATCGCGGTCCGATCGCCGCGCGAACGGCGCTCGGCTTGTTCCGCACGCAGCGCCGGATAGTCCGCGAGCTCGAGCGCGAGATCGAGCGCGACGCGGTAGTCACCGGAGTCGTACTCGGTCCCGGCGGCGGTCCGGAACGGGAAGGCATCGGGCGCGATCAGGTTCCGTCGCCGAACCTCGGCCGGATCCATCGCGAGCTCCGAAGCGAGGAGGTCGACGGCGCGCTCGATCGCTGCAGCCGCCTCGGGCCGGCCAGCGCCACGATAGGCCCCAAGCGGCGTCACGTTCGTCACGACCGACCGGCCGCGGAACGCGATGTCCCCGATCGCGTATACGCCCGAGATCATCTCGGCGGTCGTCTGCCCCATGAAGGAGCCGAGCTGCGGATACGCGCCGACGTTGGTGAGCACCTCGAAGCGCAGCCCGGTGATCGTGCCGTCCCGGCGAGCGCCCAGTTCGATCCACTGCACCTGCGAGCGCCCGTGGGTCATGCTGACCATCGACTCGCTGCGCGACTCGGCCCACCGCACCGGCCGTCCGAGCACCTCGGCGGCCTTCCCGACCACCAGGTACTCGGGGTAGGTCGGCACCTTCGCGCCGAACCCGCCGCCGACGTCGGGCGCGATCACGCGGATCTTCTTCCGGTCGACGCCGAGCACGTCCACCAGGTCGCCGCGCACATCGAACGGCACCTGTGAGGACACCCACACCGTGTAGGTTCCGTCCTGCTCAGGGATGACGGCGATCGCGTTCATCTCCATCGGCACCGGGGCGACCCGCTGGTTCACGAACCGCCCGCGCACGGTCACCTCCGCCCCGGCGAGGATGTCCTCGTCCCAGCGCTGCTCGAACCGAGTCGCGACGTTGGTGCCCGTCTCGGGGAACAGCAGGTCCTCGTCCGTCGCGGCTGCCTCCGGATCGATCACCGCCGGCTGGGGTTCCACCATCGCGTAGATCGACTCCGCGGCGTCGAGCGCCTGCCCCAGGCTCTCGGCCACGACCACGGCGTAGGGCTCCCCCACATAGCGCAACCGTTCCGACGCGAGGATCGGCCGCTCGAAGGGCCGGTCGAGGTCGCCGCCGGGCACCTCGACCGAACCCGCCGCGAGCTGGTGCGGAAGATCCAGGTCGCTCGCGGTGTAGACCCCGGCGACTCCCGGCATAGTGCGCGCCGCGTCGAGTCCTTCCACGGACTCCACCACCGCGTGCGCGAAGATGGATCGAACGAACACGGCCCGCAACGCGCCGGGGATCTCGATGTTCTCGACGTATCGACCCTCACCTCGAAGGAAGCGGGGGTCTTCGGTCCGCAGGGCCGGGATACCGAAGGTAGAGGGAGGGATGGTCACCGAGGCCATCGTCCCACAGTCGACCGAGGGGGAAGACGCATGATCCGCACCGCCACGCGAGGCCTCGCCGCCGCCCTGATCGTCGCGACGCTGACCGTTGCGCCGACCGTGTCGCACGCGACGGTCGGCCATCGAGCGACGATCAAGGCCAAGCCGGTCAAGACCGGGCTCAACGACCCGACCGGGTTCACCTTCGCGCCGAGCGGCGGGATCTGGTACCTGGAGCGCGCCACCGGCGAGGTCCACACGCTCGACCCTCGAACCGGCAACGACCACCGCGTGTTCACGATCAGCGGCGTGAACGGCGATGGCGAGCGCGGCGCCCTCGGGATCGCGCTGTCGCCGCGGTGGCCGACCAAGAAGGTGGTCTACGCCTACGTGACCCGCAACGGGACCGGCGGCCACCTCCAGAACCAGCTCGTCCGATTCTCGGTCTCCGGCGGGACCGGCCACGGGCTCAAGGTCCTGCTCACGAGTCCGGCAAGCGCCGACCCGTATCACAACGGCGGACTCATCCTGTTCGGTCCCGACCGCAAGCTCTACGTGATGATCGGCGACGGCCACAACAGCGTGAACGCGCAGGATCGGTCGAACAACTACCGAGGCAAGATCCTCCGGCTCGATCCCGATGGCCGGGCAGCCGCGGGCAATCCGTTCGGCAGCCGGATCTGGTCCTACGGCCACCGGAATTCGTTCGGGTTCACGTTCGACCCGGTCACGCACCGGATGTGGGAGACGGAGAACGGGCCGGAGTGCACCGACGAGATCAACCTCATCATGAAGGGCGGCAACTACGGGTGGGGCCCGAAGGAGTCCTGCTCGTTGCCCAAGCCCGGCGGCACGAACAACTC
>DASYOY010000111.1:0-6505 GCA_036007245.1 Actinomycetota bacterium
CTGGGTCGGTCGGAGCTCTACGGAGCGGTCGGTGGCGGGATCAAGGTCGACGATCCCGCGGGTGATCTCGCCGTGGCGGCGGCGCTCGCCTCTGCCGCGACGGGCCAGGCGCCCCCAGAGGCGGCCGCATTCGTGGGGGAGATCGCCCTCACGGGCCAGGTCAGGCCCGCGCCCGCGATGGAGCAGCGGATCGCGGCCGCCCGGGCGGCGGGCTGCTCGGTGCTCTTCGGACCCGAACGCGCAGGTCCCTTGGATGGTTTGCAGCTGGTCACGGTGGGTCATATCTCTGAGGCCGTTGGTTGGGCGCTCTCACCTGCGGGAACGGTTCCGCGCCGCCGGGCCTCATAGGTCGCACAGGCCACGGAGCGGCACGTATAGCCCTCTGACCTGCAGATTTGGGTTGCGCCGGAAGGGGTCACCGTGCTACCCTCCTGACTAGTCACCGCACTTCTTTGCGGGTTCCACTTCTTCCACCGGGAGGGTTCGTGGCGTTCAGGAAAGGCGACACGGTCGTGCACCCCGAGCATGGGGCCGCAGTAGTCGAAGAAGTGCGCGAGAAGGAATTCCTTGGCGAGAAGCGCAAGTATCTGGTGCTGCGCGTCGTCTACGGCGACCTCACGGTCCTCGTGCCCACCGACTCGACCGACCAGGTCGGTCTCCGGCCGTGCGTCAGCAAGAACGAGGCCAAGAAGATCCTGAAGGTCCTGACCGAGGACGAGAGCTCGGTGGCCGCCAACTGGAGCCGCCGGTTCAAGAACAACCTCGAGAAGCTGCACTCCGGCGACCCGTACGAGGTGGCCGAGGTCCTGCGGAACCTCGCGATCCGGGACCGGGAGAAGGGCTTGTCCGCGGGTGAGAAGCGGATGATCACCAAGGCCCGGCAGATCTTGATCTCCGAGCTGGCCTTCGCGACCGACAAGTCCGAGGAAGAGGCCGAGGCCACGATCGACGCCACTCTCGACGACGCCCACGGCGTCAAGGTCGCGGCCGCCGAGGCCTGATCCAGCCCTTTCGGGCCCGCCCTCAGGTGCCCCGCCGGGGCGTCCGATGTGTCCAACGGAGGCTCGATCCTTCATGGGTCGGCGTATGGGCAGATGACAGACGACAGCCGAACGACCCGGCTCCGCGGGCGCGTGGTGGAAGGCGTCCGCCTGATCTTCATGGCCCTGCTCGGCGCGGTCGGGTACCAGATCGGGGCGGCCCGGATCGACGCCAACGACCGGAACACGGTCCTGTACGTCTTCCTCGGCGCGGCCTGCGGCTACGTTCTCGGCGGGGTCTTCGGGCGGCTCACCCTGGAGGCCGTCTCCGGGCTCGAGCGTGAACTTCACCGGCGACCCGCGGCGCAGATCGCCGGCGGCGTCGTCGGACTGATCGTCGGGTTGGTCGTCGCGACGCTGTTGTCGGTGCCGCTGTTCTTCATGCCCTCGTTCTACGGGTGGCCGGCGGCCGTGTTCCTGTTCATCGTGCTCGGATCGCTCGGCATCCGCGTGGGGCAGGACAAGCACGAGGACATCTTCGCGTTGGTCGGCATGAAGCCGCGTGTGAGCGCGCGCGCGACCGGCGACCTACACGTGCTCGACACGAGCGCGTTGATCGACGGACGCGTCGCCGACCTCGTCGAGACCGGGTTCATCTCGGGAACGCTGCTGGTGCACGAGGGCGTGCTCGGCGAGCTGCAGGCGATCGCCGACTCGTCCGACCCGCAACGCCGGACGCGTGGACGGCGCGGTCTGGACGTCCTCGTCGAGCTGCAGAAGTCGCCGCTGGTGCAGATCCAGCTGGTCGAGGAGGCGGGCATCGTCGACGTCGACGCCGCGTTGGTTCGGCTCGCGCGCGAGAGCGGCGCCTCCCTGATCACGGTCGACCACAACCTCGCGCTCGTCGCCGAGGCGCTGCGCGTCCCGGTCGCACAGGTGAACACGTTGGCCTCGCGGTTCCGCACGCCTGTCTCGGCGGGCGACGAGCTACAGGTGCGGCTCGTGCGCGAGGGGCGCGACGCCGGCCAGGCGGTCGGCTACCTCGACGACGGCACCATGGTGGTCGTCGAGGAGGCGACGGATGCGATCGGTTCCCAGGTGTCGGCACGGGTCCGCAACGTCATCCAGACGACCACCGGTCGGATGATCTTCGCGACGCTCGAAGCGACCGCCCCGGCGCCGTCGTAGCGCGTATACGAGCCGCAGCGGGGTCTGCCATGCTGCGCGCATGGATCCCGACACCCAAGCCGCGGCGGTGATCCTCGCGGCGGGCGCGGGCAGGCGACTCGGCGGTGAGATCCCCAAAGCGTTCTTGAGCATCGGGGATCGGCCGATGCTGGCGGTCGCCGCGGCCGCAGCAGCTGCGTCGCCCGCGATCGCGGCGATCGTGGTGACGGCTCCGCCCGGGTACCTCGATGCGGCCCAGGCCTGCCTCGAAGGGCTGCCGGTCCCCGCCACCGTCGTGGACGGCGGCGCGACCCGCCAGGCCTCCGTCCGCGCGGCCCTTGCGGTGCTCGAGGGACCACAGATCGTAGCGGTGCATGACGCCGCGCGGCCCTTCGCGCCGCCGGACCTGTTCACCGAGGTCGTGCGCGCGGTCGCGGCCGGTGCCGACGGCGCGATCCCGGTGGTGGCGGCCTCCGACACGGTCAAGCGGCTCGACGGCCTGCGCGTCGTGGACACGATCCCCCGCGACGACCTCGGGCTCGCGCAAACCCCGCAGGCGTTCCGCGTCGCGGCGTTGCGCGCCGCACACGAGGAAGCGACGAAGGCGGGGTACGACGTGACGGACGACGCGATGCTGCTCGAGCAGGTCGGCGCCGTCGTTGCGGTCCCCGGTGATCCGCGTAACTTCAAGATCACCACGATGCTCGACCTGGCGCGTGCCGAAGCGCGGATCGGCGGCGGGGATGCCTGAGCCGCGCAGCGGGTTGGGGTTCGACGTGCATCGGTTCTCCGAGGACCGTCCGTTGTGGCTCGGGGGCGTGCACTTCGAGGGCGAGGATGGTCTGGTCGGGCACTCCGACGGCGACGTGGTGTGTCACGCCGTTGCCGACGCGCTGCTCGGTGCGGCCGCGCTCGGCGACCTTGGACAGCATTTCCCGGACACCGTTGCCCAGACCGCAGGCATCGAGGGTCGCGCGTTGCTCCGTGATGTCGTCGCGAAGGTCACGCTGGCGGGGTTCGTTCCCACGTCCGTGGATGCGACGGTGATCTGTGACCGACCGGTGATCGATCCTCGGCGCGACGAGATGCGCGACGAGCTGGCATCGTGCCTGCGGCTCACCATCGACCGGGTGTCGGTCAAGGCCACGCGTCCGGAAGGTCTGGGCCTCGCGGGCGACGGCGTCGGCTGCCTCGCGATCGCCGTGATCGCGTAGCGGCGTGCGCACCGAGATCGTCGCCGGGAAGCGCGCCGTCATGGAGGCCATGCGCGCGGGCGCGGCCGACGAGGTGCTCGTCACGCGGGGCACGCGCGGCAGTCCGGCGATGCGCGATGTGGTCGCTGCGGCCCGCGCTGCACACGTGCCCATACGGGAGGTCGAACGAGACGAGCTCGATGCGCTCGACGGCGACCATCGTGGCGTTGCCGCCCGGTTGGTGCGCCCGATGCCGACGCTCGGCGAGCGGGATCTCGCCTCGTTCGAGTGGCCGGCCGACGCGATCGTCGTCGTGCTCGACGGCGTCGAGGACCCGCAGAACCTCGGCGCGGCCGCCCGGTCGGCCGAAGCTGCGGGCGCCGCGATGCTGATCACGCGGACCCATCGGTCGGCGCCGCCGACGGCCGCTGCGGTGCGCGCCTCCGCCGGCGCGCTGCTGCATCTCCCCCACGCGCGGGTCGCGAATCTGCCCCGGGCCCTCGACCGGCTGCGCGATGCGGGCTTCACGACGGTCGGGCTCGACGAGGCAGCCGAGGGATCGATCTTCGACGAGCCCTGCCCCGACGGGCGGATCGCGCTCGTCGTCGGGAGCGAAGGCACCGGGATCTCCCGCCTGGTCCGGGAACACTGCGATCTGCTGGTTTCCGTGCCGATGCATGGCAAGGTGGGATCGCTGAACGCGTCCGCGTCGCTCGCGGTCGTGCTCTATGCGTACGTGCTTGCGAGCCGTGGAAGGAGCGCCGGATGAACGACGGGCCGGAGGGCGACCCCGAGCAGCCGGATCCGTCGGTTCCCTCGACCGGTCGCTCGAGCTACGAGAACTTCGACCTGGCCGAGATCCAGGCGGAGCAGCAGCGGGCGCCGCAGCCCCGCGGGCGGCGGACCCCGACCATCACCGTGGCCGCGGTCGTGCTCGCGGTGTCCGGGCTGCAGCCGTTGATCCTCGTGATCGCGTTCCGGCCGGAAGGCGCGACGGGCGTCGCCGTCGCCGTCTGGGGCGTGCTGTGCCTCGTCACCGCCGCGCTCGTGGCGGCTCTGCAGCCGATCGGACGCCCGCTCGGGATCGTCGTCGGGAGCATCGGTGTCGCGATCGGCGTCGCGACCGCCCGGCACTCTCAGGTGAACGGGTTGATCGGCGTTGCGCTCACCGGTTTCGTGATCTACGCGTGCGCGGTGTCCGGGCCGTCGTTCCGCCGGGGGTAGACTCGGGCGATCGCCGGCGTGGCGCAGTCCGGTAGCGCAACCGACTTGTAATCGGTAGGTCGTCGGTTCGAATCCGACCGCCGGCTCTACGGACCAGCAGGTCAGCGGCGATCCGCGAGTGCGACGACCTCGCCGTCCGGGCTGCGATGTGCTTCGAAGTGAGCGGCTAGGGTCCTCGTTCCTCACAGGTGGGTCGTCTAGCCCCGGCGGCACCAGATGGCGGCCACACCGGAAGATCCCGACGCGGTGTCGAATCCGGCTCTCGCCGTTCGTTATAGAACGTGGAGGCTGGTCACAGGGCCAAGTCCGCAAGTCCGGCACGGGCACGAGGAGGAGACATGACCGAGTACCTCATCGCGTTCAACGGCGAGTGGGTGCCCGACCTCACGGACGATGATCTGCGTCAGGCGTCCAAACGAGTCAGCGCACTGAGGGCAGAGATGAAGGCTGCCGGGGTCCTCATCTTTCTCGGCGGCCTGGACGACGCTGGCCCTGTGTTCAGTGTCGATTCGTCGACCGGCACCCCGCTGATCACCGACGGTCCGTACGCCGAGACCAAGGAGCAACTCGGCGGCTTCGCCGTCGTCGACGTGGCCGACGAAGAGGCTGCATGCTTGTGGGCGGGAAAGATCGCAGTGGCTTGCGGGTGGCCGCAGGAGGTTCGACGGTTCAGGCACGCGACCGACCCCGGGGAGAACGAGTAGCGTCGGGCGACATTCCTGAACCCTCGGGCATCGTGGCTTTGTCTCACCAGATCCCAGAGCCGTCGCTGATTCGTCGACCCGCGACAGGTCGGTTGGTCGTGGCAATCACCCATCTGGGGAGTCCGACAGCGGCATAAGCCCCGTCCGGGGCGGCGTCTGGATCCATCCCGACGAAGACGGTCACCCGGATGTTGTCGTCGCCCTCGTCTATCTCAACGTGGTGAAGACCCTGCACCATCCCTTCGAGGAACTCGATTCGGAGCGTCTGATCGTCCGGCCCGATATCGATCCAAGCCCATCGCACGGGCATGGCGTTCGTACGAGACGTGTCCGCGTGCGTCGGCTGGCTTCGAGAATCACTAGCCTGGGCTTTCGTCACTCTTCCCATGGCGCCATTCTCGCCCTTGCGACTTCATCGGGCTGCGCCGGATAAGGGGAGCCCACCAGGGACGTTGCCGCACCCTGGGGCAGCCGATCGTCGCCCCCCTGAAGACAGGACTAGCTGTACTTGACCACGGTCAACGTCGTGGTGTTGGCGGCGACGGGGGCAGAAAGCGCGAATAGGATCGTTCCGATGGCAGAGGCACGGGAATCATCCCCTCCTCGCTCCCAGCAACCTCAACTGATCTTGCCTACTGTCCTCGCGGCGGGAGCCGTGGCGGTCTTTGCTGCGTGCCTGCTCCTGGCGGTTCGCTATCCGAACGTTCCCCGGGACGCGGCCGATCACCTTTCGTCCACGAACCTCTTTGCTCGGCGAGCCTGGATCGCTGCGTTCGGCAGCGTGATCGTGCTCGTGGTCGGGACCTTCGTCGCCGTACGATGGCCAACGCGATCCGGTGTTCGGATCCTGATTCTCGGCGTCCCGGCTGCTGCGCTGGTCGCGGCCGTCGCGATGCCGGTCGCGACCCGCTGCCCATCCGGCACGATCACACACGACGGCGAGTGCTACGCCATCCTGTTCTACATGGTGGTCCGAGGTGACACGTCCTTTGAGATCCCGGCTCGCCTTATGATCGTCGTCCTCGGTTGCCTCGGAGGGCTGTACTTCTGGCTCTTGGTGAGGCGAACCGAGCGATCCGTGCGCCAATTCTGACAACCTGTACCTGTAGAGGACCCGTGGTGGTGTTGGTGGGGACCGTGGCTGCCGATCCGGTCACCCGGCGCATGCCGTCGGGTGGCGAGGTCCCGGATCCGTTTCGTTGTTCGTCGGCGGGCCTATGGTCTCAGCCCGACCCGA
>DASYOY010000112.1:0-5374 GCA_036007245.1 Actinomycetota bacterium
GCTCACCGCAGGGAGCGACGGCGCGACGATCGTGGTGACGATGCTCGCGCACACGAAGCTCTTCCGCGAAGACGACGGCAGTGTCGGGGTGCCTCCCTGGGTGGGGTAGCGAGCGAGGTTAGCGCTCGGCCGACCCGCGGCTGACGCGCTCGATCAGCTCGGCGCCCCGCCCGATCTCGCGGAGCTCCTCCGACGAGAGTGCCGCCAGGCCCGCAGCGAGCGTCTCCACACGTTGCGCGCGCCCGCGAATGAGGATCCGCTTCCCCGCCGGCGTGGCCTCGACCAGCACGCCACGGGCATCCGCGGGGTCGCGACGCCGTTTGACGAAGCCCTCGCGTTCGAGTCCGTCGACGAGCCGCGTCATCGTCGGCGCGGCGACGCCTTCGGCCGTGGCGAGCGCGCCGATCGGAAGCGGGCCCGCGTACACGACGACCGACAAGGCCGACAGCCGGGGCGGGGAGACGCCGAGGACGTCGTCCTCGATGCGCAGGCGACGCAAGAGGTGCAGGGCCGCCGAGTGGAGCCGGTCGGCGACGTCCTGCACCTCTCGCGTTGGGGAAGTCCGCCTTGACGCGGTCATGCGGATGCGTCTACGTTCCGCTCATTAGTATTTGCTTAGCCTAAGCAAATACGGACTCTAGTGAGAGGATGGCGCGATGGCAAGCACCTCTGGCGGCCTCTTCGATCTGATCGATGCAGGCGACGTCGACGGCGTGCGCGCGCTGTTGGCGGAGCAGCCATGGCTCGCGGCCGAGCGCGACGACGAAGGTGTCTCACCCTTGCTCCGGGCCCGCTACCGGATGGACAAAGGCATGGTCGACGCCCTGCGCGCGCACGCCGACCGATTGAACGTGTTCGAGGCGGCGACGTTCGGCGATCTCGACCGGTTGACGGAGCTCCTCGCCGACGATCCCGAGCTCGTCGATGCGATGAGCGGCGATGGCTTCACGCCGCTGCACCTCGCGGCGTTCTTCGGACAGGCCGACGCCGTGCGGCTGCTCTTGGCCCGTGGCGCAGCGGTGGATCGCAACGGAACCGGATGGATGACGGGGACGTCGCTGCACGCGGGCGCGTCCGGATCACACGCGACCGTCGTGCGCGTGCTGCTCGACGCCGGCGCGGATCCCAACAACCGGCAGCGGCACGGCTACACGCCGCTGCACTCCGCGGCCGCCAACGGCGATCTCGAGAGTGTCGAGCTGCTGCTCGAGGCCGGCGCCGATCCGGCGGCCACGAACGATGACGGGCAAACGCCGCTCATGCTGGCCGAGCGCGAAGACGACCTGGTCATCGTCGAGCGTCTGCGCGACGCGACCGGGTAACGGGGCGTCAGCTCGAGAAGGAGAACTCCTGCTGCGCGGAGTCGCACGGGTTGCCGCGACCGAACCAGATCCGTCCGTCGGTGACGTCGGCAACAGACCAGAAGGCGGTCACCGTGGTGCGCCCCTCCGCTTCATGCCGGCACAGCGAATCGGGCGCGTTCTCGTGGTCCTGGAGGAACCCGTGGAGGGTTTCCATCGTGATCGTGCCCGCGGGCGCGCTCGCCAACAGCTCCGCCGCGCGGTTGTAGCGGGTCGCTGAGAGCTCCGCGTACACAGGGTCGCCCTCGTAGGCGAGCATCGAGCCGCAGACGTAGTGGTTCGTGTGGACGAGATGCCCCGCGTCGTCGGCGCCGGTGACCTCCGCCGCCGTGGCCGAGCCCTCGACGTTCGCGACGGCACCGGACGCATCGACCAGCACGTTGTTGTACGACGAGGCACGCGCCGGATGGAGCGCAACCTGCGTCATGGCCTCCAAGGTCGGTTCGCGGAGCATCGCGCGAACTTGGATCTCCCGCGGGATCCCGATGCGTTCGTCGTTGGGGCTCAGCTCGTTGCCGGTGAGGTTGAGGCCGCGGTCGTTCCATCCGACACTCAGCCAGATCCCGTTGCCGATCGACAGGATCGTCGGGTCGTCGCCGCAGGTGCGCTCGATCGCGACGAGGTCGTGCTGATACGTGCGCGACATGTCGTTGTTGTGCGCCGTCAGCGTGTGTCCATCGGCGGTCGCCGGGGCCACGGCGACCATGTCGCTGCATCGGCCGTCGATCGCCGCGCCGACCTCGCCGGCGATACGTGGCTCGTACCAGATCTCCTCGATGCAGCAGGCCCAGAGCGCGCGCGGGTCGACACCCACCGCGTCCGCGCACGCCTCGAGCTCCTCGAATACCCAGGGCATGATCGGCCGGGTCGCGTCGGCATACCGGTCGGCGAGGGCGAGCTGATCCTCGAGCGAGCGACCCGCGGGGATCTCCCAAGTCGTGGGGTCGCATTCGCGCTCGATCGTGGAGGCGCAAGCATCGCCGATCGCGGCGCCGACCTCCGCGTAGGAGCCGGCCACGGTGATGAGGGGGATCGTGTGTTCGCTCATGTGCAGATGCTACGGCGACGCGGGGACGCCGTCGCGCTCGGTTCGCGAGCGCACCATCAGCCACGAGGGGATCCCCTGCCCGTCGCGGGTGTCCGTGTCGAGGACCTCTCGCACCTTCACGAAGCCCGCCTTCTCGTAGGCGCGTTGCGCGCGAAGGTTGGTGGACTCGGTGGTGAGCGCGACGGCCGTCGCGCCGCAGTCGCGTTCGAGGTGCTCGCAGATGAGCGACATGGCCCGCGTGCCGACACCGCGGTTGATCTGGTCGGGTTCGCCGATGAAGATGTCGACCCCGAACGTGTCCTCGTCGGCGCCGATCTCCAGCGCGTCGGCCTCCTGCGGCCACCTGAGCCACCGGTAGAACTGGATGTATCCGACCGGGCGCGCCGTCGAGCTCGATGATGCACGAGGTGGTCGGGTCCTGGGCGCGAGCACGCGGTCCGTAGGACGCGCGAACCGTCTCCAGATCCGGCGCCGGATGGTCCGGCTCCCACCACTCGTGGACGTGGGGCTGCGCCCGCCAGCGGACGATCAGGCCGTAGTCGGCATCGTCGTCGCGAACCGTGCGGAGGGTGAGGTCGCCGGCGGCCGCGATCTCGGGCATCGCCACAGCGTGTCAGAGCGGGTGGCTACGGTCGAGCCCATGGCCTGCGCGAGAGGAGCTCATCGATGAGCGCGGACGTCTGGATCGCGGTGATGATCGCGGCGCTTGCGGGCACCCTCGCCGGGGCGGCGTTGGCGGCGCGGCGCCGCGGCGCACCCGAGAACGACGTCCGGGCGGCACTCGACGTCCAAGCTGCCGAACTCCGGAGGCTGGCTGACACGGCGGCGCAGCGCGAGCGCACCGCCGAGCAGCTCCGCCAGGGCCTCGACGGCGCGCGGCGCGCGCTCGAAGAACTGCGTGTCCGCGATCAGGAGCGACGTGCGACCGACGCCGAGCAGCGCGAGGTCGTCCGCCGGCTCGCCACGGTGCTCGCGGGCGGCGCATCGAAAGGCCGGTCGGGCGAGCATGTCCTGCGAGAGCACCTGTCGCATCTGCCGCCCGGCATGCTCACGTCCGATGTGCGGGTCAACGGCAAGGTGGTTGAGTTCGGCCTTGTGCTGCCAGACGGGCGACGGCTGCCGATCGACTCCAAGTGGACCGCCCTCGCCGAGCTCGAGGCGCTCGAGGCTGCGGATGATCCGGTTCGTCGCGATGCGTGCGCCCGCGCTGTCGAGCGGGCGGTTGTCGCGCGCACGAAAGAGGTCGCGCAGTACCTCGAACCAAGCGTCACCGCGCCGATCGCGATCGCGGCGGTTCCCGACGCCGTTTACAGCGTGCTCAAGCGCGCGCACGCCGACGCGTTCGCGCACGGGGTCGTCGTCGTGCCCTATGGCAGCGCCCTGCCGATCGTGCTGTTCCTGTACGAGATGGTGAGGCGCTACGGGGACGGTTCCGACGCGCAGGCGAGCCTCGCAGAGATCGCGCGGGCCCTCGACGCGATGGACGCGATCGTCGAGAACCGGTTCGCGAAGGCGGCCACCATGCTGACGAACGGTGCGGACGAGTTCCGTACGCATCTGGGCAAGGCGCGAGGATCGATCGCGCGCGCGCAGGTCGCCGACGACGATCAGCCCCTGACCGTGGTCCGGTGAGGTCAAGCTCTGCCCGCTGGTTCGCCGATACTGGGCCGGTGAGGAACCGGCTGGTGTCGCTATCCCTGCTCTGCGTCTTGGTGCTCTCCGTGGCGTGGCTGCCCGCGCAGGCCGGTGTGCGGCCCGGCGCGTCAGCTCGTGTCGCCGTGCCGATCGCGTGCCCGGGCTGTTGGCATCCCGGACGGAAGGTCTCGTGGCAGTGGCAGCTGAGCAGCCCGCCCAAGGCGTCGGCGCTGCTGAGCGTTCAGATGTACGACGTCGACGGGTTCGAGACCACCAAGACCCTTGTGCACAAGATGCATGCGAAGGGGATCAAGGCGGTCTGCTACCTGAGCGCGGGCTCGTGGGAGAAGTGGCGTCCCGATGCCAAGAAGTTCCCGGCGTCGGTGCTCGGCAGGTCCAACGGCTGGCCGGGGGAGCGCTGGCTCGATATCCGCAGGCTCTCTGTGCTCGCGCCGATCATGCGCGCCCGGGTCCGGATGTGCGCACGCAAGGGGTTCGACGCCGTCGAGTGGGACAACGTCGACGGGTACGAGAACGCAACCGGCTTCCCGCTCACCGGTGCCGAGCAGCTTCGCTACAACGTGTTCCTCGCGAACGCGGCGCATCGGCGCGGCATGTCCGTCTTGCTCAAGAACGACCTCGGCCAGATCCCGAAGCTCCTGCGGTATTTCGACGGCGCGCTGAACGAGCAGTGTTTCCAGTACCACGAGTGCGGGGCGCTTCGGCGGTTCGTGCAGTCGGGCAAGCCGGTGTTCAACGTCGAGTACAAGCTCGCGGCGTCGGCGTTCTGCCCGAAGGCGAACGCACGCAACTTCAACTCCCTGAAGAAGCGGCTGTCGCTCGATGCCTGGCGCGTGCCCTGCCGGGGCGCCTAGCGCGCCCAGTACTCGCGGAGCGTCGGGTTCGAGCGATCCTTCGCCGAGAGGGCGAGCCGGTCATCGGTGATCGGCCACGGGGCGGCCAGGTCCGGGTCATCCCAGGCGACGGACGGGTAGTCCTCGTCCGCCGACCAATGCTTGTCGACGAGATAGGCGTAGACGGCGACATCAGAGAGCGCCTGGAACCCGTTCCCGAGCCCTGCCCCGACGAACAAGGCCGTGCCGCGATCGAGTTCGCCGGTCCAGACCTTGCCGGCGGTCGCCGAGTCCGGGCGGATATCGGCGATCGCCGCGAACACGCGCCCGGCGGCGACGTGCACGAGCTTGTTCCATGGCTCCGCGTGGAATCCGCGGAGCGTGCCTGCAGTGGACTCGGAGATGTTCCATTGGACGGGCGTGAACGGTGGGACGCCGGCCTCGTGCAGCACCTCGTCGTGGAACACCTCTCGGAA
>DASYOY010000113.1:0-23781 GCA_036007245.1 Actinomycetota bacterium
TGTCGGCGCGCGGCTCGTCGTTGCCCATGAACAGGTCGGGGTATGTGTCGTGGTTCAGGTCGATCCACTCGGGATGCCGCCCCCGGCCCCATACGTCCTCGATCCCCCACGTGTGCGCCTCGTCGTGCCAAACCCCCGGCGGACCCTGGATCCAGAGCTCGTTCCACTTCTTCGCGGTCCCCTGCTGCGCACCCTTGGCGCACACGATGTCGAGGAGGCCGTCGAGGTTCGGGTCCCCGAAGATGCAGCCGTGGCGGTCGGGCCGGTCGTGGATCGTGTCGACCAGTCGGAACACCGGCTCGAACCCGATCGAGCGACCCTGGTAGGGCTGGTTCATGAACAGCTCGGCCGGGCGCGACCCGTGGTGCCCGATCAACACGTCGTCCCACCCGTCGCCGTTCACGTCGGCGACCGCGACCGTGTAGCTGGACTCGTAGCGCCGGAACCCCACCATCGGCCCCACGTCGCGGACCGTCGGGAGCGCGGCGCCGCCCGCGGGGGCGGACACGGCGAGGCCGGCGAGCACCACGCACAACAGGGGGAAGACCAGACGACGCATACGGCGGGGAAGCTTACGAGTCAGCCGCCGGACGGCACGGGCAGCAACCCGTCGGTGCGCGCCGCCAGGGCGGGCACGTCTTCGGCCGGGACCGGCTTGGAGAACAAAAAGCCCTGGGCCAGCCGGCAGCCGTTGGCCCGCAGGAACTCGTATTCCTGCGGCGTCTCGACGCCCTCGGCCAGCGGGATCATGTCGAGCCCTTGCGCCAGTTGGATCATGGCGCGCACCATGCTCGCCTGCGACACGTCGTTGTTCACGTCGTGGACGAACGCGCGGTCGATCTTCAGCACGTCGACCGGCATGTGCTTGAGTCGAGCGAGCGACGAGTAGCCCGTCCCGAAGTCATCGAGGGCCAGCGTGAATCCCCACGCATGCAGTTCCGAGAGGATCTTCTGTGTCCGGTCGGGGTCGGCCATCG
Organism: Actinomycetota bacterium; assembly: GCA_036007245.1. Lineage (GTDB taxonomy): Bacteria > Actinomycetota > UBA4738 > UBA4738 > HRBIN12 > AC-51. Next base: position 978 of record DASYOY010000113.1, read on the forward strand.
CGGTCGACTCGGTGATCTCGACAACGATCCGGTTCGGGTCGACGCCGCCGGCCCGCATCGCGGCCATCACCTTCTCCGCCAGGCGCGCGGACCACAGCTGCCGCGGCGATAGGTTGAACCCGAGCCGCAGGTCCAAGCCCTGATCGCGCCACTCCGACTGTTGCCGGACGAGCTCCGCCAGCACCCAGTCGCCGATCGCCTCGATCAGCCCGAGCTCCTCAGCGAGCGGGATGAACTCGAGCGGCGGGACGAGCCCGCCCTTGGGGTCGCGCCAGCGGATCAGCGCCTCCAGCGACTCGATCTGCCCGGTAGCGATGTCGACGATCGGCTGCCAGTGGAGCACCCACCGCTCTTCCTTGACGGCTTCGCGAAGCCGCGTCGTGAGCGAGAACTGCTGCGCGGGGTCAAGGTCGCCGGTCGTGAAGACGGTGAAGCTCCCGGGCTCGGTCCGCTTCGTCTTGTACATCGCCGCGTCGGCGTTCTTCATCAGCGTCTCGGCGTCCTGCGCATCGTGCGGGAACAGGCTGATGCCGATCGAGCCGGCGGCGAGGAACTGGGTCCCGTTGAGGTCGAACGGCTCGGCGAGCGCAGCGCGCACCCGGTTCGCGACCACCTCGGCTGTCGCGAGCGCCGCATGCTCGGCGGCGTCTTCCTCGCGCGCCAGATCGGCGAGCAACAGGAGGAACTCGTCGCCGCCCTGACGGGCGACGAGGTCGGCGTCGCGCGTACACGTCCGAAGCCGGTCGGCGAGCTGGGCGAGCAGGAGGTCGCCGGAGTGGTGGCCGAGGGTGTCGTTCACCATCTTGAAGTTGTCGAGGTCCAGGAACAGGACACCGACGGCGGCGTCGTTGCGCCGTGCCCGGGCGATCGCGCTCTCCAACATCTCCTCGAACAGCGCGCGGTTCGGCAGACCGGTCAGCTTGTCGTGGTACGCGAGGAACGCGACCTGTTCCTCGGCGTTCTTGCGCTCGGTGATGTCGAAGATCACGCCCTGGATCAGCCAGGGGTTGCCGCTCTCGTCGTCGATCGGGAACGCTTGCTCAAGCACCCAGCGCACCGTCCCGTCCTCGTTGACCATCCGGTACTCGTGGTTGAGCGGCGTGTGCCCGTTATACGCCGCCTGGTACTCCTCCCACGCGCGGTCGATGTCGTCGGGGTGCACGTGGTGGCGCCACGAGTACGGGTCGGTGAGCCACTCGTCGGGCTCGATCCCGATCAGATCGCGGATCTGGGGGCTCACGTAGATCGACGTGTCGTCCTCGTCGACGGGGTCGAGGTAGACGACCGCCGGGATGTGCTCGACGAGCGCACGGTACTTCGCCTCGGCCTCGAACTGTGCGTCGCGCCCCGCCTGGAGCTCCGACAGGTCGCGCAGCGTGACGACGAGCAACGGCTCGCCGGCGTCGATCGCGCCGACATTCACCTCGACGGGGAACTGCTCACCGGTGTTGCGGCGGCACAGTGCTTCCACCCGCGCCTCGGGCGGCAGACTCAGGACGTCGGTCGCGATGAGGAGCTCGATCGTTCCTCCGACGAGCTCGTCGCGGGCGAAGCCTGTCAGTGATTGGACGCGATGGTTCGCATAGACGATCTGGCCGTTGCTGCGCGTGACGACGAGGCACTCGGGAGTCGCCTCGAGCAGCGGACCGGGTTCCAGGTGCGCTGCAACGCGACCGAACAGATCGTCGTCGTCGCGGGGGGCGGTCTCCGTCGCCCGTGCCATACGTCTGCCTTCCCTTCGCGAGGGGTACGTGGAAGGCTTCGGACGGTTGCGCGGCCGACCTGAGCCGGTGCCCTGAACCGCATCCGGCCCGTCTGGGGCCTGGATCAGGCGGGGGTCCGCTCCTCCATCCCCCACGGAGAGCCGTATCCGGTCAGGAGGTCGAGGAAGGGGTCGGCCGCGAAGGCCTCGGGGCCGAGGACGCCGGCCCCCGACCAGGCGCCGGTCGACAAGAGCTCGAGCGCCACCACGGGGTTGATCGCCGTCTGCCACACCACGGCCTGCGCCCCGTCGCGACCCCACGTCTCCTCGTTGTCCACGACGTGATACAGGTACACCTCGCGCGGGTTGCCGTCGGTGCCAGTGCCGGTGACCCACGTGCCGGCGCAGGTCTTGCCCGACATCTGCGGGCCGAGCGTCGCGGGGTCGGGCAGGCACGCGGCCACGACGTCACGCGGGCTCACCTGCTGGCCGCGCACCGTCACCGGGTCGGTCTTGTCCAGCCCGAGCTTGTGCAGCGTCTTCAACACCTCGATGAACTCGTCGCCGAGCCCGTACTTGAACGTCGCGCGGTCGCAATCGATCCAGCGCGGGATCAACAGGACCTCCTCGTGCTCAACGTGGACGCACTCGACCGGGCCGATGCCCTCGGGGAAGGTGAACACCTCGGGCTCGGAGAACGGCGGGAGCGTGAACCACTCGCGGTCCTTCTCCCACACGACCGGCGGGTTCAGGCATTCCTCGATCGTGGTCCAGATCGAGAAGCCGGGCGCGAACTCGTACCCGGTCACGACCAGGTTGGCACCGTCCCGCACGCCGGCTTCGTCGATATGGCTGAACAGATTGTCCTGCGCGTATCGCGCGAACACATCCGAGAGGCCGGGCTCGACCCCGATGCCGACCAGCGCGAGCTGCCCCTTCGACTCCCACTCGCCGGCCTTCGCGAACTGCGCGTCGCCGAGCTTCTCCCCGGGCAGCTCGTACGGCTTGTCCGGATGGGCGTGCGACAGCGACATCGCCATGTCGAGGTAGGTCACACCGGCCTCGAGAGCGCCGTCGAAGATCGGCATCACGAAGCGCGGATCGACGGCGTTCAGCACATGCGTGATGCTCTGCTGTTGGCAGAGGGCGGCCACCGCAGACGCATCCGAGGCGTCGACCTGTGCGGCGCTGAACCTGCCGGTGCCGCCGTCGTACCGATCGACCACGCTCCGCGCGCGACCCTCGTCGTAATCGGCGAAGACGATGTGCTCGTAGAAGTCGCGGCGGCCCGCGATGGGGGCGAACGACGCGCCGACGCCGCCGGAGCCGACGACCAGGATCTTCATGCAGATACCTCTTTCGGGCTTGGGTTCTCGGGCGTGGCTTGGGTTCTCGGGCGTGGCTGGGATCGCCCGAGTGTACGGCCCGGCGTGGCCGGTCACAGGTGGATCAGACCGGCGTTGGTCGGCTCGAACCCGCACGCCTCCAGGTAGAACGGGCGGAGGTGATCCTCGAAGTCCACGTGGAGCCACTCACAGCCCGCCGCGCGGCTCTCTTCGACCGCCCGCGCGACGAGCTCCGTCGCGATCCTTCGGTGGCGCGCAGCCGTCGCCACCATCGTGTCCTGGATCCATGCGTGAACGAGCCCGTCCGAGACCACGTTGACGAACCCGACCAGAGCGTCGCCGTCGCGCGCCACGACCCACCCGAGGCTATGCCCGTCGAGCTGTGCGACCCAGTCCCACTCGTCGTCGCCGTAGACCCGCGTGTCGAACGCCTCGGCGTGAAGGGCGTTGAGCTCCGTGCTCGTCACGTCGCCGCGCCACGCAAAGGTCACCGCCATGGTTCGTCAGCCTATCGGCGGCCTAGGAGGGGTCGTGCCCGAAGGCCCGGAACGGCTCGGGTGCGTAGTCGCCGAGCGCCTCGGCCCAGGGGGCAAGCGCGTCGTGGATCGCATCGTCCTGAGCGACGAGCCATGCGAGATGCCGCAGTCCGTGTTCGACGACCTGCGACAGATGGACGGCCTCGGGCGCGCCGGTCGCCCGGCCCCGAGCGAGCTCAGCCCGGGTGACCTGCTCCGCCTCGCACGAGTCCGGCAACGACACGGGCGGGTCGACCACCACCAGGAAGGTGAGCACAAGCTCGCGCCGAACGACCCGCCACGACGTCGAGTGCACCATCACCGGCGCGAGCCCGACCTCCGCGACCGCGTCGACGATCGACTCGGTCGGATCGAGATCGGGTTCCCACGGCCCTCGCAGCGTCTCGCGGCCGTGTGGGTAGACGTGCCGGATGCCCGAGGGGTCGAGATACAGCACGATCGCCTCGAGCGTCGGCCGGTCGTCCACGCCGCGAACGATACCGGCGCTCAACGCGGGGGTGCAGACACGGCCGGCGGCTTCGACAGGAAGTCGCCGTAGTCGAGCTCGCGGTACGGGGCGGTGCACGGGCGCCCGTCGGCGAGCCACATCCGCCGCTCATCAAGATCCATCAGCACGGACGCGACCGTCTCGCCCTGCTCGAGCGGATCCCACCGCTCGTCCGGATGACAGCAGACCCCCGACGGATGACCGGCGTGATCGGCGAGCGCCTGCCGGATGGCCTTCAGCGACAGCGAGGCCGCGCCGCCGAGCTGTTCGCGAAGCCGCTCGAGCCGGAACGGGCTGTCGGGCATCACCCACAGGCCGACGTCGTCGGCCGACAACCGTCCCGACGCGAAGTGGTTGGTGTGCAACAGCAGGCCCTCATCGGGGAACGTCAAGAACAACGCGCTGAAGTCACCGGGTGCGCCCTCGATGTTCACCGCCAACCCGTCGCGATACGCGATCAGGTAGTTCGCCGACGACGAGCGCGGCGCCCGTTGCAGCGCCGCGTAGGCATCGGAGATCGTCTCGGCGTCGAGGATCGCACGCAGCGCCACGTGGTATGGCACACCGGGTTCGCCCCGGTCGTCGGCACTCACGAGCGCGTTCGTCACCAGCCCGATCCCGCTCGAGTTCATGCCGGTCTTCGCGAGCAGCCCGGCTTCGACCACCGTGACGTAGTCCGGCCGGTCGGGTTGGCGGGCCTCGAGCACGACGACCGTCCCGGCCGAGTGCAGCAGCCAGTCCCAGTTCTGCCCGATCAGCGTGTGGCCGTCGGTGCTCCGCGCCGGCGTGACCGCGAACGCCGAGCACTCCCCCACCCGCCGCTCGGCATCGCGCGCCTTCGCGGCGAACATCACTTCGGTGCGCACGTTGATCGCGAGGACGTCGGCCTCATCCACGCCGGCGCCGGCGGCGATGCCCCTGATCTCCTCCATATAGACCGGATCGAATCGCTCGATGGGGTCGGCGTATCCCCGCGCGTGATCCGTGACGGTGTCCCAGTCCCAGCCGGCGTAGGACCGGAACACCTCTCGGTACGCCTCGATCGATCGGTGCACGCGCTCGGCCGCTTGCTCGCCGTAGCTCCGACCACGCTGGCGGGGATCGCCCTCGACGCGCACATGGGGGAACGTCACGAGACCCTCCCCGCGATCTCTCGGCACGTCGCGACCCACGCGTCCGGCATCGCCTGCACGTGGTCGATGAGCCCCTCGAGCAACTCCATGCGATACGGACGCCCGATGATCTGCGGGTGCATCGTGAGGATGAACGCGCCCCCGAGGCGCCGGTACCCGCGGAGCTCCCCCTCCCAGATCGTGCGCACCTCTTCGGCGGTCGAGATCTTCTTGTTCCAGCTCTCGGCGTCGAACCAGAAATGCGCCGCGTCGTCGAGCGTCCATTGGATCGGCAGCTCGATCAGCGAGCTTGCCTCACGACGGTACGGCCGAAGATCGTCCATGAAGTTGGAGCTGTAGACGAACCCGTGCTGCTCGAGCAGCTCTTCCGTGTTCGCGCTGAAGTCCCACGCCGGCGACCGGTAGCCGATCACCTCGGCCCCGAACGACCGGAGCACCTCCAATCCCTTCGCGAGCTCGAGGTCCTCTTCGTCGCGGCTCAGCGACGTCGGCGAGGTATGGGTGTACCCGTGGTGGGCGACCTCGTGCCCCGCCGCGACGATGGCCTCGACGCGGCCCGGGTGACGCTCGGCGACACGCCCCGGGATGAAGAACGTCGCGGTCACGCCCTTGGTTGCGAGCAGCTCCAGCACTAGCGGAACCGCGACCTTCGCGCCGAAGGTGCCCTGGGACAGGACGCCCGGCCGGTCGGCGTTCGCCGGATCGCCTCCGATGACCCCCTCCTCGGCGTCGAAGTCGAACGTGAACGCGACGGCGAAACCTTTGCCTTCGGGCCACATGCGCGCGGATCCTCCTCGCGGCCATGTTCGCCGAGGGGCCCGATCCGGGCAACCGCGCACCGGGTACCCCAACAGAGGTATCTCCCAAGGAGCCAGACGTCCCTGGTTCCTTCTGACGGTATCCGGCGAGACGCCTCAATCGCCGGAACCGCGGACCCGAACATCCAAGGGATGGCACGGGTTCTCGTGATCGATGACGAAGCGGCGATCGCCGACGTTCTGCGGATGCTCCTGGAGTTCCGCGGTCACGAGGTGATCACCGCCGATGACGGCTCCCGGGGGTACGCGACCGCCCAGCGGCAGGCCCCCGATGTGATCGTCCTCGATCTGATGATGCCCGTGATGGACGGCTTCACCACGCTCGAGGCCCTGCGGAGCGACGAGCGCACCGCGACGATCCCGGTCGTGATCTTGTCGGCGCTCAGCTCGAACGACGTGAAGCAGCGCTGCCACGACATGGGCGTCCACGCGATCCTCCAGAAGCCGTATAAGCCCGAGGACCTGCTTCGGGCGATCGAAGGCTCCCAGCTGGTCGACGCCTGACTGAGCTGATCCGCCCCCGCTGAACTTGCGGCATCTCCGCGCGGTGTGCCAGCATCCGCCGACACTGCGAGGAGGGTCGATGTCGAACAACGAGGACATCAGCAAGGGCGCGGTCGGCTGGATCACGTTCGCCGGCTTCATGATGGTGATCGGCGGAGGGTTCGCGATGCTCGAAGGCCTCGGCATGCTGATCCACAAGACGAACTTCCCGGGCGTGGACGCGGTCCTGCAGCAGCACAGCTCGACCTGGGGTTGGTTCCACATCATCGTCGGCGCCGTGCTGTTCTTCTCCGGGTTCGCGGTCTTCAGCGGCAACGCCCTCGCGCGGACGGTGGGTGTGATCGCAGCGACGGTCAGCGCGCTCGGCGCGTTCACGACGATCCAGCTTCAGCCCGTGTGGAACACGATCATCATCGCGGTCGACATCGCGATCATCTGGGCGCTGACCGCGCACGGACGCGACGTAAAGAAGCTCGACGAGTACGACGCCTAGGCGAGGCCGCCGGGGCGACGAACCGCCCTCGCGGCCATCCGCGTTCGGGACGCACGGGCTCCTTTCGTGCCACCGCTCGGCAGGCCAAGATCGCGACAAACGGCCACGCCGTGAACAGCACTGTTCACCTCGGCGCACGCGCGGTGGCCGGCCGATCGACCGGCTCCGACAGGCGCGGGCACCCCCGCTGCACGACGATGGACCCAACGCGGCAACCGGTCGGGTACCGTGGCCCGCTGTTGTGTTCAGGTCTTTCACGACCAGGGCTGAACGGGCTCTTCGGCCTCACGTTGCTGCTTCGTCCCGACCGACCGCCCGCGGCGGGCGCGAGACACTCCGGGGTGGCTCGCCCACCGGTTCGCCGAGCAGCTCGTGACGGGTCCGGATCGCCCGGTCAAGCCACCACCCGGCCAGCTGGGAGGTAGCGACGGCCGTGATCACCAGTGCTGTGAACAACGAAGGTGAGATGATGCCCGCCTCGTACACGATCGTCGCGAGCACGATCCCTGGACCGCCTCGTGCGTTCATCGCGACAGCCAGATCGGTAACGTCGCGCCGACCGAACTTGGCGACTCGCCCGGCGATCCCGACGAAGGTCATCCGCAGGATGGACGAACCAACGAAGAACACGAGAAGCACCGTCAGCGAAAACCCGGCGCCGAGGTCGAGCTTCGTGCCGACCAGCACGAAATACAGCGGGATAAAGGTCGCGAATCCCACCCGACCGATCGCTTCGAGGGGCCACGCGAATCGCTCACGCTCGCTGCCGCTGAATCCGCCTACAAGCCCGAAGCCCGCTAGGAACGCCCCGAAGACGATGTTCACATCCAGCAGTACGGCGGCCGCGGTATAGGCGAGCATCAATAGCAAGGCGTATGCAACCCGCTCACGTCTCGCCAGCACATTCACGCGCAATGAGCCAAGCCACCGAAGGATCCGGGGCGCCGCGAGAAGTCCCAGGACGAGGAACGCGACGGTCTTGCCGATGTGGATCACCAGTAGTCGGACGACAGACTCCCCCGGCTGGAAATGTGCCAGTGCGGTCGCCACTGCGAGGGCCGTGAACAGGCCGATGTCTTCCATCATGGCGGTCCCCAGCACGAGGCTCGCGAAACGAGTCTGCAGGATCTTGAGGTCGTGGAATATCCGTGAGATCACTGGGATGGACGTGATCGCGGTCGCGGTTGCAAGCGTTATCGCGAACGCACCCGGCCCGCCGTTCGGCCCCCGCAGGGCGTTCAACGGGAGGACGACCGCGAGGAAGAAGGCGATCGAGAACGGGATCGCCGTCCCGATCGAAAGGATCCATGCGGTCGGCCCCCACTGCTCGCGAGCGAGCACTCGCCGGACCTCCGCGCCGGCGACGAACATCAACAGGAGCAGTCCGAGCCACGAAACGAACCCTAGGACGAGCGCTTTCGGGGTCCCAGTAGATCCAAGCAACGACTCGGTCGCCTGCGGGAAGGCCTGGCCAAGCACGTACGGCCCGACCACCACCCCGGCCAGGATCTCGCCGACGAAACGCGGCTGACGCAGGCGCATGGCGACGAAGCCCAATACATGGGCGACCGCAAGCAGCATCGCGAGCGAGACGAGGATGGGCCCGACCTGATTCTCGGTCACGTTGAACCAGAGTAGCGAGTAACCTTCGGCACGGGAACCGACAGCCGAACGCTGCGTCTCGGTCTTTGGACCAGGGTCCGACGTCGCATTCCCCCTCGAACGCGTGATCCAGCCACCTGATCGGCCCGGAGCTGCCAAGACCGACGGAGCGGGCCTCGACAGCTTGGCGAGGGCACCGAACTCGTCCAGCCGTGTCGCCCAAACGTCGTGACGCCGAGCAGACCTCGCAGCCACTTGGGCGCCGGTAGCGTGACTAGGGAGTGGACCCAAGGGGCGGGGGCGCGAACCCGGACCTCATGGCTGCCAACGAGACGGCGCTCAACGGTGTGCTTCGCAGGGATCGTGCAGGTAGCGGACGAGCGAAACAGGCGAAGTTGCGTTCTGTCTCCAGCAGGGTTCTAAGGGCGATGCCCTCGGGGTGTCGGCGACCTCAGGTATCTCGCAGGTGACATGAGGGGGGGAACACTCGGCCGGCCGTGAGTCCTGTCGCTCAGTGGCCTCAGTGTCGTCAACGTGGCACAGGTCGGAGCCTCTACTGCACGCAGAACTCGTTCCCCTCCGGATCCTGCATCACGATCCAATACTCTCCGCTCTCTTCAACCTCCCGGAGCACCGTCGCTCCGGCCTCACGCAGTCGAACGGCCTCCGCGTCAACCCGCTTCCGCCGTTCGTCGGGTGCAACGCTTGGCCCACCGCTGACACTCAGGTCCAAGTGGACACGGTTCTTCACGGTCTTTCCCTCAGGAACTTGCTGGAAGAAGATCCTCGGTCCTTGGCCGTCCGGATCGATGACCGCGCTGCGGGAATCGAAAAGCTCTTCTGGGATGCCCCATGCGCGAAGGGCGTCTTCCCACGTTTCGAACCCTTCCGGAGGCGGTTGCTCCTGGTAATGCAACGCCGCCGCCCAGAAGGAGGCAAGCTGCCCTGGATGAGCGCAATCGAACACCACCTGGATAGGCGTAGCCATCGCGGCGAACCTCCTTCGATCGACAGTATCCCGATGCCTACCCCCAGCATGCGTTCGCCGCCTGCGGACTGCTACCCCGATGGCGACTGGTCTGGAACTCGCTCGCCAGGCACTCGGGAAGACGAGTACGACCGCCTTGCGCCAGCCGGGCACGATACCGGCTATTTCTCCAGGGTCGAGGCGGGGCTGCTGCAGTGAGGGATAACTCATCATCACCGATCAGATGCCTGCGCGCCGGGCATGTGAGTCGATGCCGGTTGCGTACGTCGCGTCCTCGTCGCAGCTCTGCTCGCTGTCAGCGTTCTTGGCGCAGTTTGGATGATGTCGCACAAGAGCCCGCAAACCGACCCCCGGGAAGTCACCTGTATCCAGTCCGGCGGCCACTGCCAACGGCACCTGCATGCACATGAAGGGCATGTAGCGAGAGATCCAGGGCGGCGAGGCTTATGCATGTGGCGCTACGGCTCCTTGGTCTGCCGGTACGAGGCAAACAAGGACCCGAGCCACGCCAGCTCCTGTTCGATCTCAGCAACGAGTCCGACCGAATGCGCCACGTGGCGCGAGTGCTGGACGTGGTGCCAGCACAAGCACTCCGCCGTCGCGTTCGCGCCAGCGCACAGATGATGCGTGTGAGGTGTCCGACAAGCAGGCCAGAGCGTTCGGTCCCTAATCACCGGGCATCACAACAACCCTATCGATGATGTCCGCGACCCTCATCATCGGGCGCAGTCAGCCATTCGACTGATGCGTGAATGACGAGCCGGGATTACCGTTCAACGTGGGCTCGTCCTGAAGCCGACAAGGAGACACGTGGCCACCGTTCAGATCACCGCCGTCAGGCTCAACGGGCCCCAGTCCGAGGGCTACTACGTCGATGGCGACGGCATCCGGCGGTCTGTGTACCTGCAGCAAGGCGAGGCGATCCGCATCACGCAGGCACTGGACCGCGAAGGGCACGACTCGGTTGCCTTCGACCTCGGCGATGAGTCGAGCCCAGCGTACGACTGATGCGATGCGCGATCAACTGCGTTAACCATGCCGGTGCACGTGTGGCCGGCGCGAACGCGGCGACCACACCGACCCAACAGGATGCGGCTGGTCGCCGAGAAGATCCCGAACGTCGAGTTCATTGTGTGGCCGGACGCCGGACACTTCGAGCTCGCGAAGCACTTCGCTGAGGTCCTCCGCGAACTGTGAGTTGACGCGTCGGCCGGACGCTCGGTTTGGAGGCTTTGCCTGCTGGGAACCCTTTCGGCGTCGACCACCGGAAGGAGCACACGATGGCCAAGGTCCCGCCGCAGATGTGGGAGAAGCCGGAGGCGTTCGACGAGGTCCCCGCCGAGGATGATCGGCACGAGGGTGTCATCGACGACATCGTCGGCCACACCGAGGCCAACGATCACGGCAACCACCAGCATGGACCGGGTTGCGGCCATGACGCGGAGGAACATGGCGATCACATCGACTTCATGCACGATGGCGAGCGTCACTTCGCGCACGACGGTCATTGGGACCGCCACGCCTGAACGAACCGTCCATCAGTCATGTGGACCGTGAACCCGCGGCCGAGATGCGCCGCGGCGGCTGCACTCTCCATATCCTCGGCCGATGGCGTTCTTGGCTCTCGATCCTCCCTACCCACGTCGGATCAGCCGCTTGGTGAAGACTGGACAGAGGATCGAAGATCGACCGGACGCGGAGAGGGCGTGCGACTGGCACTGCGCAGTCCTTACTGCTCCCATCCCCAGGGGGGCCCCTTCCTCTTCTTCGCGGCGTTGCAGCTCGCCTTGATCCTCGGACGAGGGCAGCAGGAAGGCCGCGCTTGGAACCGACTTGAACGCGCCGCCCTTGCCAACGGCTGGGTACGTCCTACAGAACGGGGCTGAAGACGGTCGTAGCCGGCATGCGGAGATCGACCGGTCAGACGAACACACAGTAGCGGCACCAGGCGGCGCGCCACTTGAGTCTGGTTGAAGCCTCGACCTAGTATGGGCGGCCCTCACGAAAGGGATGCGATGCTCCGTGCTTGGGTGGTTCCTGCTTCACTTCTGATCGCGCTTGGCGCGCACCCTATCGCCACCTCTGCCGCCACCTCCGCGCGCGTGCGCATCGTCGCGTCGACATACCATCCCAAGCTGTTCAACACGAAGGTAGGTAGGTCCGTCACGTGGAAGAACCTCGATGGCGTGAACCACTCGGCCACCTCCGACCTGCGCGGATTCTTCGATACGGGGATCCTCGACACGTACATGCACGCGACCGAGTCGATGTTCGCAGCGGGCACCTTCCCCTATCACTGCACGATCCATCCCTACATGCATGGCCTCGTGCAGGTCCGACTTCGGTTGAGCGCGACCTCCACATCCGTGGGGGGCTCCGTCACTGTCTTTGCGGCATCGAAAGACGCGCCTCGTGCCTTCAGGTACGACTACGCGAAGCGGTTCGACGGTCGCGGGTGGAGGACATTCCGATCGAAGAGCTCGAAACGCTCGATCACCTACACGGCGAACAGAGCCGGCACGTTCCAGTTCCGGTCGCGCGTCTACAACGCCAACGGCAAGCCAAGCGGTTGGTCGTCCCCTGCGACGCTTACCGTGGCTTCCTGACGAGAGCTTCGGTCACTGCCTGGGGCGAGGCAACATGACCTTAGACCTGCGGCTTGTGGACCCAAGGGGGATCGAACCCCTGACCTCATGGCTGCCAGCCATGCGCTCTACCAGCTGAGCTATGGGCCCGGAATCGCCAAGTCTACCCGCACGTCCGTCCGTTCCAGCCCTCCGCGGTTCGGCCATGGCCGCACGGCCGATGCGGCATCCCCTCGAGTACGAAGCGTGAGCTCGAGGCGGGCGTCGCCGACGCCGAGGCCGAGCTGGCACGCACCGAGGAGTACTGCCGCAAGCTCGAAGAGCTGATCGCGGTCGGCAAGGCAACGCTGCACGCCGCGAACCAGATGCCACTGCCGCAGATGTCGCGTCCGGAGCCCAACGGCGTGACCCTGGTGCCCGAACTCGCCAAGGACCGAAAGTAGCCCACAGCTCGGGCGGACACGCGTCCGCCCGGTCGGGGAAGGAGTCCTCGTGACCCAGGCCCTCGTGGGTGCGCTTTCGGGAACCCAGACGCGACTCGCCGAAGGGATTCGCGTAGACGAGTTGATGGGCTCAGACGATAACCTCGACGTGCTCGCGCGCGCGACGTTCACCGCCGCGGGCGTGCAGCCGCCGTGGCTCGAGACGACCATCCACGGCGTCTTCCGGTTCGACGAGGCCGGCCGGATCGCGCTCTTGTACCTTACGCCGTACGACGTCGACGCGCTCGACGCCTACCTGCCATAAGGGCTCAGCCGGCGCTACGCGCCGCGCTCTCCACCGCCCAACCGGGCCGCGGCGCATCCCTCCAGAGCCGTTCGAGGTCGTAGTACGCGCGCTCTTCCTCACCGAAGACATGCACGACCACATCGACGTAGTCCAGGAGCGCCCACCCCGCGTCGCTCTCGCCCTCGCGGCGAACGGGGCGAAGGTCGAGGTCACGCCGGACCTTCTCCTCGATCGCCTGGATCACGGTCTTGATCTGGCGGTCCGACGAGGCCGAGCAGATCACGAAGTAGTCCGTGATCGACAAGAGCTCGGCCACATCGAGCACGACGACGTCGGTCGCCTGCTTGTCGCGGGCGGCCTCCGTCGCTGCGAGGGCGATCGCCCGCGATACCGTTCCGACGTCCGTCATCCGTGATAGTCCTGGCCGACCGTGACAGAGACGTCGGCCAGTCCCGATGATATCTGGGACACCACGATCTTCCCGACCCCGAGGGCATCGAGCGCCTTGGCGGCCTCGGCCTCGTTGTCGGTTCCATTGGCGACCACCTCGGTGGTCTTGTAGTCGAAGGTATCCGCATTCTCGCTCAGGACGATGCGGAATCCGGCGGGGATCAGCTGCGTCGCGACGGTCGCGCCCACACCCGGGCTGCCGTTCCCGTTGCGAACCTCGGCACGCGAGGGCGGCGTCGTCCCGAACAACTGGGTCATCAGCTGATCGAGATCCGGCTGCGCGATCGAAAGGATCGAGCCCCCGACCACCTCCGACGGCATGATCTCCACGCGTGTCTCGCCGGCGGCCAACAGCGCCGCCGCGGCCTGCGCGTCGTCGGTGCTGCTGAAGTCGGTCGGCGACATCACCGGCTTCGCCGCCAGGAACGCCGTCAGCACATCGGCGAATCGCGCCGACGTGTCGTCGGCCCGCGTCTTGAGCAATGAGACCACCTGGGCGCCACTCAACTGAGTGGGTCCGGGGCCGAGGTCCTCGTTACCAGCCGGGTAGGCGTCGGAGAGGTTCACGTTCAGGCCGCCGAGCCGGTCGACGACTCCGCCGAACCGGTCGAGGTCCATCGTGGCGTAGTGCCCGTCCCAGGCGCCTCCGATGTTCGACACGCCGATCTGCATCTGGTCACCGGGCAGGTCCTGGATCTTGTTGGAGTTCATCTCGCCGGAGCCCGGCATCACGAAGGTCAGATCGGGCGGCACGATCACCGCGGCATCAGCGTCGCCGCCTCCGATCGTCGCCGCGAGGGCGCTCGGCGCTCCCGCGATCGACAACGCCAAGAGATCGCCCGGCTTCGCGGCGCCGCTCGGCGCGGCCGAGGGCAGCGGCGTCGGTGAGGCAGACGGTGTGCTCCCGCCGTTGCCGGCGAGCATCGCGATCGCGATGAGCAACACGACCAGCCCGAGCACGACGGCTGCCTGGATGCGCCAGCGCTTCTCGACGCGCGCCGACCGCGACGCGCGGGACGGCTGCAGCTGGTCGTCGCTCAACGGTAGAGCCCCTGCGCGCGGATATGCGCCTCGACGCCTTCCGGAACAAGGAAGCGGATCGGGCGGCCTTCGTGCACGCGTGCCCGGATGTCGGTCGAGCTGATCGAGAGCGCCGGGATCTGCATCACCGTGACGTCGGGCATGGCGTCGAACGCCGCAACGTCGTAGCCCGGCCGCGTCGCGGCGATGAAGTGGGCGAGGTCGAACACGGTCTCGGGCTCCTTCCATCGCATGATCTCGAGCATCGCGTCGGCGCCGGTGATGAAGAACAGCTCCGCGCCGGCAACCTCGTCACGCAGCGCCCGCAGAGTGTCGACGGTGTACGTCGCGCCGCCACGATCGACCTCGAGGCGCGACACGTGGAACCGCGGCTCGGGCTCGATCCCGATCGCGGTCATCGCGTATCGATCCTCCGCGGAGGCGACGACGTCGTGCTCCTTCATCCACGGACGGCCGGTGGGCACGAAGACGACCTCGTCCAGCGCGAACTGGTGGAGGGCTTCTTCGGCCGTCACGAGGTGACCGACGTGGATGGGATCGAACGTCCCGCCCATGACGCCCAGGCGTGTTCCCATCGGGCGGAGTCTAGGCCACAGACCCCTCGGAACCGGTGAGGCGACGCAGCATCGGCGCATGTTCCGCGTAGTGGTCCACGGTGCATTCCTTGAAGACGTCCTTGACGTCGGCGGACGGGTGCGTCTGCGCGGAGAAGGCGGCGCGGAGGCGATCTCGGGCGTCGTTCAGAGCGGCGCGAGCCTCGGTGAGGGTCATCTGGCGGGACCGAGCGAGGATGGCCGCGTTGACCTCCTCGGTGGGACGGTCGGCGTCGGACTCCCACGGCGGACCCCAGCCGGCGTCGTGCTCGACGCAGTCCGCGCCCTTGCCCAACCACGCGGCGACGTGGAAGCAGACATCCGTGATCGACCAACCCTCGGCGTCGCGAGCGGAAGGATCGGCGACCTCGATGAGCTCGCCGAACGAAACCCAGCCCTCGGCGTCTGCTTGCAGCATCGCGCCGACGTCGGGATCTGATGTGGCGCCGGCGAGCCACGCGGACAGGTCATGCACGTGCTTGGCGTAGTGGTTGGGACCGGACTCCTCGAACCAGCTCCACGCATCGGGGGTGAGCTCGGGGAGCCCTGACCAAGCGGCCCGGGCTCGAACGCGGGCGGCCGCGATGCTTGCCTGTGCCTCTGACGGAGTCAGCGCGGCCGCCTGCGACGCCTGCCGTGCGTTGATCGCTTCCACCGGCTCCTCGGGCGCGTCGGGATCCCAGATGCCGGCGCGCATCGCCTCGAGCACGTCGGAGCATTCGTCGAGCCAGCCCGCGACGTGGGCGAGGACCACGACGGGCGTCCAGCCGTCCGGCGTCACCGTGGGGTCGCTCCATCGGCTGTCGGGGATGGTGGCGACGACCGCGCCGAACACGGCGGCGCCCGCGGCCTCGTCGTCGAGCAGTCGTTGCCGCTCAGGCATCTGCGGGCGCTTCCTCCTCGCTCGTAGTCTGCCCCGGCTCGGGATCGGCCTGGTATTCGAAGACCCGGCCGTGGATCGACACGTCGTCACCGGGCTTGGCGCCCTCCGCCGCGAGCGCGCGGTCGACGCCCTCCTTCTTGAGACGGGCCTGGAGGCGAGCCAACTCCTCGTCGTCGTCCAGGTCCGTCTCCATGACCCAACGCTCGACCTTCGCCCCCTGCACCTCCCACCCGGCGCTTGTCCTGGTCACGGTGAACCGGGGGCGGCCGGGGCGCAGCACCACGGTGGCTTGCCGCGGCGGCTCCGCCGCCGCGGCCTCACGCGCCAGGAGCCCGAGCCGTTCCAGGAACGCGTCGATCCCTTCGCCGGTCATCGCCGAGACGACCCTCACGCCGCCGCCCAGCGCTGCGGCGCGTTCTGCCGCGTCGTCGACGAGATCGGCCTTCGTGCCGACGACCACGGCGGGCCGCGCGGCGAGCGCCGGGTCGTAGGCCTCGAGCTCGGCGCGCAACACCGCCAGATCCGCGGCCGGGGTTTCGGCAGACAGGTCGACGACGAGCACGAGTGCCCGGCACCGCACGATGTGCCGGAGGAACCGGTGCCCGAGGCCCTTGCCCGCGGCGGCGCCCTCGATCAGCCCGGGCACGTCGGCGACCACGAACCGCTCCGCGTCGTCGCCCGCGACCCCAAGGTTCGGCGTCAGCGTCGTGAACGGGTACGCGGCGATCTTCGGTTTCGCAGCGGTGAGCCGCGACAACAACGTCGACTTGCCGGCGTTGGGCAGCCCGACGAGCCCGACATCGGCGACGGTTCGCAGCTCCAGGCGCAGCGTTCGCTCCTCAGGCGACTCCCCCGGCTCCGCGACTCGTGGCGCCCGGTTGCGCGACGTCGCGATCGCCGCGTTCCCTCGGCCGCCGCGCCCGCCGGCCGCCACGATCGCTCGGGCGCCGTCGCCGACCAGGTCCGCGATCAGCCCTCGCTCGTCGAACGCGACGGTCCCGTCGGGAACGGCCAGCACGAGGTCGTCGCCGTCGCGTCCCTCACGCTTGGCCGAGCGGCCCGACCTCCCGGCGACCGCCCGCTGGTGCGGGTGGTCTGCGAGCCAGGAGAGATCGTGGACGCCGGTGTCGACCTCCAAGATCACGGAGCCGCCGTGGCCTCCGTTGCCCCCGTCGGGGCCGCCTCGGGCCTTGTACGGCTCGGAATGCATCGACGCGGAGCCGTCACCGCCCTTCCCGGAGGTGACGAACAGGGTGCACTCGTCCACGAACGCCATGGGCTAAGGGTAGGTGGTCGCCGCGGGGCGCCGAAGGGCAAGATAGGCGCATGCCGGAGCCGACCAGGGTGTGGATGGTCCAGCTGGACCGGTCCCCCGACGATGTCGAGGGCACGCTCACGCTGGAAGAGCAGGCGATCCGGTTCGACTCGCCGAGCCTCGGGATCCGCTCGATCGCGCTCATCACGATCGAGCGGGTGAAGCGGATCTGGGGCTCGCCCGTGCTCCTGGTCCGTTCCGTTGAGGACGGCGACAAGCGCGTGACCGCCTTCTACTTCAGCAAGCCGCCGCCGCTGCATCCCGACCAGTCCGCGCCCGACGAACCACCGCCGACGTTGATCGGGCCCTTCAACCGCAACCGTGCGCCGTCCAAGCGCAAGCAGCGCCGGCGCAACGCCGGCTACCTCGCGAACGCGGTGAACATCGTCGGCGACGATCTCGAGGTGTGGGTCAAGGAGACGCGCGCCGCGGTCGCCGCGGCCCGCCAGAACGGCGGTTAGGCCGAGACGAGATCGACGACCGCATAGGTGCGGCCGCGCGACTTGTGGAAGCGCACCTGCCCGGCGCGCGTCGCGAACAGCGTGTCGTCGCCGCCCTTGCCGACGCCCTCACCGGGGTGGATCCGGGTGCCGCGCTGGCGGACGATGATCGAGCCCGCGGTGACCACCTGGCCGCCGTAGACCTTCGTTCCGAGGCGCTTGGCCTTGGAATCGCGCCCGTTCCGAGACGAGCCGCCGCCCTTCTTGTGTGCCATAGGTTCTCCAGGGTACCAATCGGCTCCGGGGCGGTCAGCCCAGCTTCACGCCCGAGATCTCGATCAACGTGTACTGCTGGCGGTGGCCGGTCTTCTTCGAGTAGCCGGTCTTGGGCCGGTACTTCACGACGTGAACCTTGTCGCCCTTCTTCTCGCCGACCGCCTTGGCTGTGACGGTCGCCTTGGAGGCGGCCTGACCCGTGTGCGCCTTCCCGTCGTCGTCGACCACAAGCAGGGGCGTGAAGGTCAGCGTCTCGTCGGGGCCGACGAGCTTCTCGACCTCGATCACGTCGCCCTCCTGCACCTTGTGCTGCTTGCCGCCCGTCTTGATCACCGCATACATGGGAAGGGTTCCTTTCGCATCCAGAACAGGTGGATCAGTGCACGTCGTAGGTGAGGATGATGCCCCGGCCCTCGCAGGTGGGGCAGGTCTCTGAGAAGGACTCGACCAGCCCGGAGGATACCCGCTTGCGCGTCACCTGCATGAGACCGAGCGGCCCGATCTCGAACACCTGCGAGCGCGTCTTATCCAGGGCGAGCGCCTCACGCATCGTGTCCTCGACCTGCTTCTTGTTCTTCTCCAGGAGCATGTCGATGAAGTCGATCACGATGATCCCGCCGATGTCGCGCAGCCGCAGCTGGCGCGCGACCTCCTTGGCCGCCTCGAGGTTCGTGTTGACGACCGTCGCTTCGAGGTTGGTCTTGCCGACCGACTTGCCGGTGTTGACGTCGACGATCGTCATCGCCTCGGTGCGCTCGATGAACAGGTACCCGCCCGAGGGCAGCCAGACCTTCTTGTCGAGCGCCTTGTGGATCTGCTCGACGATGCGGTGCTCCTCGAACACGGGGAGCGAGCCTTCGTGCATCGTGACCTTCTGCGCGAGGTCGGGGGCGACCTCGGTGAGGTACCCCTCGATCTTGTCGTAGACGCGGCGTGAGTCGGTGACGAGGCCTTTGAACTCCTCGTCGGTGAACAGGTCGCGCACGACGCGCACGGTGAGCTCCGGCTCCTCATACAGCACCGTCGGCGCCTTGCCCTTCTTCGCCTCCTTCTGGATGTCGTTCCAGATGTCGAGCAGACGGCGAAGATCTGCCTCGAGCGCTTCCTCGGTCGCCCCCTCGGCGGCGGTACGCACGATCACACCGTGCTCGGGCGGCTTCACGCGCTTGAGCATCGATTTGAGGCGCTTACGGGCGTCGTCGCCGAGGCGGCGGCTGATGCCCTGCAGGTTCTGGTTGGGGGCGAGGACGAGGTACCGGCCCGCCAGCGACAGGTTCGCGGTCAGGCGCGCGCCCTTGCCGCCCATCGGGTCCTTGGTCACCTGGACCATGACCGACTGCCCGGCCTTGAGGAGCTGCTCGATCCGCGGTGCGGGGCCCTCGATGTCCTCGGGGCTGTAGTTGACCTCGCCGGCATACAGGACGCCGTTGCGGCCGCGGCCGACATCGACGAACGCCGCTTCCATGCCGGGAAGAACGTTCTGCACGCGGCCGAGGTAGACGTTGCCAACCATCGAGGTCGCGCCGGCGCGGGTCACGTAGTGCTGGACGAGGACGTCTTCCTCGAGGACGGCGATCTGGTCGCGCTCGCCGTGCTCGGTGATGGCCATCAGCTTGTCGGTGATGCGAGGCGGCGGCGGCGCCTGCTCGCGGCGGCGGCGGCCGTCCCGGCCGGTGCGGCTGCGCGTGGTGCGGATGCCCCGGGTCGGACCGCCGGCAGCGATCTGCTCCTCGATCGTCTTGGGCTTCGTGCTCTTGGGCGCTTCCTTGACGGCGGGCTGGTCGGGCCGCTTGCCGCTCCTGCGCCGGCGCGGCTTCGCCGCGCCGGCTTCGTCCGCGTCCGGCGTTGCCTCGTCCCGCTGGGCCTCGGCGGCTTCCGTCTCGGTCTCGGGCGTGGCCGCGGGCTTCTTACCGCCGCGTCCACGGCCGCCGCGACGGCGTCGCTTCTTCGGTCCCGTCGACGACTGGGCATCCTCGGCCGACTCCGCCGGCTTCGAAGCAGCCGTCTCGTCGCCGGCGGCAGGCTCGGCCTTGGGCTGGCGCGGCTTCGGCTGACGCGGCTTCGGCTCGGTCTTCTCCTCGGCCGGCGCGTCGGCGTCCGTGGCTTCCTCGGTCGCGGTGGCGCTTCCGCTTCCGCTTCCACCGCGTCCACGTCCGCGGCCGCCGCGGCGCCTGCGACGACGCGCGGGGGTCGAGGTATCGGAGGTTCCCTCGGCTGCGTCCGATCCCTCAGAGGCGCCGGCATCCGAGGGTCCGGCGTCACCGTTGTCGGCCTGTCGCGGTTGACGAGGCTGGCGTTGTGGCTGTGGCTTCGGCCGCTCCGGCGCCTCGGTGGACGCGGCCTCGCTGGAGGCCGATCGCGAAGAACGGCTCGGCGCCGGCTCGCTCTTCGGCGCAACCGGCTCGCGCTTCGGCTCCGTCTTCACCGACTCCGTCTTCACCGACTCCGTCTTCACCGGTGGAACGGTGACGGGCTCGTCGGTCTTGGTGGTCACCTGCACCTTGCCCCAGCTGGAGTTGCGGCGGCGTGCGGTGGTGGACTGCTCGTCGATACGCGTTGGTGCGTCCGACGGTTCCGCGGTCGTTGCCGCGGGGGTTGTTTCCTGATCCATGGAACGGATCACTCCTCTCGCGTCGCGCGAGGGGCGTGTGTCGGATCGGGAACGTTCGCCTGTTCGCACCGCGTGGTGCGGGCGGTTGCGCCGGGTGCTGCGTGTGGACCCGCGCTGCGGGATGGCCCGCGCGCCGGGCGACGTGCGTGTCGCACCAAGTACGTTCCTCGTTCCGGCGTTCGCGATCTTGCTGAGGCGCCCGGGTAGCAGCCGTCGGCGATCGCGCGCCGCCTCGACGTTGGTTCGTTGCACCGCACGGATCCTCGGTCGGACCCAGCGGTCACATCTGGATCGAGCATACCAGCGGCCCGGCCGGAGCCTGGGAGGTAGCCCGTGTGGGCTATCTAGCCCACGCCCGTGTCCCCAGCCCGAACCGGGCATCGGCTGGATAGCCCCGGGCGAGCGTGGGGCCGATGCTCCCGAGGTGAGCGCGACCGCCCCCCTCGGCGCCTCGGAACGCATCCGCGTGCTCGTCGTCGACGACAACGATGGGTTCCGAGAGTCTTTGGTGTTCCTTCTGTCCGGCGAGGACCTGGAGGTGATCGGCCAGGCCCGCACCGGCCCCGAGGCGGTCGAGATGACCGTCCGGCTGATGCCCGACGTCGTCCTGATGGACGTCCGCATGCCCGAGATGGATGGGATCGAAGCGACCCGCCGGCTCAAGGCCGCGCGGCCGAACGTCGGCGTCGTGGCGCTCAGCAGCATGGAAGAGCAGCGGGCGGTCCGCGAGATGCTCGTCGCCGGCGCCGCCGGATACGTGCTGAAGGACTCCGACGGCGACGCGATCGTGCACGCGGTGCGCGAGGCCGTCAGCGGCGGCGCGCCGCTGTCCCCCGAGGTCACCCCCGTGGTGATCGAGGAGTTGACCGACGCGTTGGACCGCGAGCGCCGACGTGCACGCCAGCTCGAGATGGCGCAGGAAGCGCTCCTCGAGCGAGCCGCCCACCGCCAGCAGCTGATCGGCCGGGTCGGGCACGAGCTCCGGACGCCGGTGACCGTCATCCTGGCGATCGCGCAGACGATGCGACGGGGCCAGATGCCTCCCGAGGAGGTCGACGAGGCGCTCCAGACCCTCGCCCTGCGCGCCGAGGGTCTGGCCCGGCTGGTCGAGCGGTTCGAAGGCGTGATCGAGACCGGCCTTACGGAGTGGCTCAACGTGACCGACCTCGTCCGTGAGATCGCGGCCAGCGATCCGCGGATCGTCGTCGAGACCGAGCCGGTCCCCGCCATGACCACATCGAACCGTGCCGCGGGTATGCGGATCCTCGACGAGCTCGTCGCGAACGCGCTGGCGTTCAGCCCGCCGGACGGGACCGTGACGGTCAAGGTCACACACGCCAACGGCGTCCAGGTCCGCGTGATCGACCAGGGCCCCGGCATCGACGAGGCCGCGCAAGCCCGGATCTTCGAACCCCTCGAGCAGGCGGAGCATCTGTCGACGCGCACCCATCAGGGCATCGGGATCGGGCTGTCGCTCGCCCGGCTGTCCGCCCACGCGATGGGCGGCGACGTCACGCTGGAACAGACGGGCCCCGAGGGGTCGACGTTCCTCTGGTCGCTGGCGGTCGCATAGCGATCAGGTGAACCGGCGCATGTGGATGCTTTCGAGCAGCCCGATCGCGCCGAAGCTCGCCAGGATCGACGTCCCGCCGTACGACAAGAACGGTAACGGGATGCCCGTGATGGGCATGATGCCGATCGCCATCCCCACGTTGACGAACATCTGGATCGCGAACATCGACGCGATCCCCGCCGCCACGTATGTCCCGAAAGGATCCTTCGCGAGCCACGCGATCCGGATCGCGCGCCAGATGAGCATCGCGTAGAGCGCGAGCAGCGCGATCCCGCCCACGAACCCGAACTCCTCACCGGCGACCGTGAAGATGAAGTCGGTGTGCTGCTCGGGCACGTAGTCCAGGTTCGTCTGGATGCCTTCCAGGTACCCCTTCCCAAAGATCCCGCCCGATCCGACCGCGATCAGCGACTGGTCGAGGTTGTAGCGAACGTCGGCGGGCACGCTTGCGGGATCGAGGAAGGCGGTGAGCCGCTGGCGTTGGAAGTCCTTGATCACGCCGGTTTGGAAGACCAGCGCGATGCTGATGATCCCGACGGCGACCAACACGAGGAGATGCCGAAGCTTCGTGCCGGCGACGATCAGCATCCCCACGACGATCGCGGTGATCGTGATCGAGGTGCCGATGTCCGGCCCGAGGAACACGAGCGCGAGCGGGATCCCCGCGAGGAACAGCACCTTGCCGATGTCGCGGATCGT
>DASYOY010000114.1:0-27072 GCA_036007245.1 Actinomycetota bacterium
GCGCGCCAACTGCTCGCCGAGCTCGTCGGCCCGAGCGGCGAGCTCGAGCCCCGCGGTCTCGAGGACGGTGCTCCGCTCCATCGGCGTCGCGGCCGCCCAGGTCGGAGCGGCATCGACCGCCGACGCGATCGCCGCATCGACCTGCGACTCGTCCGCCACGGCGAACTCGCCGACCACATCGGATAGGTCCGACGGGTTCCGGTCCAGCACCGTCGTGGCGCCCTCGACCCATCGGCCGCCGATCAGGTTCGCGTGCATGGCGCGAGCCTAGCCGCTGGCCCGCGGCGGCGAAGCGCGTGCATGCCTCGTGACCGACGGGGATACCATCGTCTGATGCGCGACCTCCGTTCCCTTCCCAAGGTGGAGCTGCATCTTCACCTCGAGGGGAGCGCCAGACCTGCGACGCTCCGGGAGTTCGCCGACCGCGACGGCACCGTCCTGCCGCACGGCATGGGCTCGGATGCGTGGACGTTCAGCGGGCCGCTCGACTTCATCGACAACTATCTGGAGCTCTGCCAGCTGCTCGCGACGATGGATGACTTCCGGCGCCTGGCGACCGACCTCTGTGAAGACCTCGCGGCGACCGGGGTCGCCTACGCCGAGGTGGTCTTCAGCCCCGGGAACCATGCGCGCCGGCTCAACCAGGACTGGTTCGGGCCGATCGAGGCAGTGCTCGACGACCTGGCGGCGGGTGAACGCGACCACGGCGTTCGCGTGCGGCTGTGTCCCGACATCGTCCGCGACAACGGTCTCGACGACGCGCAGCGCACCCTCGAGGTCGCGCTTCGCTTTGCCGGCAACGGCATCGTCGCGCTCAACTGCGCGGGGAGCGAACGAACGAGCGTCGACCGGTTCGCGTGGATGTTCCGCAAGGCGCGGCGCGCCGGACTCAAGAGCGTGCCGCACGCCGGCGAATGGGCCGGGCCGGAGAACGTACGCGCCACGATCGACCATCTGCGTCCCGACCGGATCGGGCACGGCGTCCGCGCCGTCGAAGACCCGGCGCTCGTGGCGGAGCTCGCCGACCGGCGGCTCCCGCTCGAGATCTGCCCGGTGTCCAACGTCGCGACGGGCGTCTACGAGCGGATCGAGGACGTGCCACTGCTCGCGCTTCGCGATGCCGGCGTCCCGGTTACGCTCAACAGCGACGATCCGACGATGTTCGGCGGCTGGCTGACGGACGTCTACGCCGCGGCGCGCGATGCGTGGCAGCTCAGCGACGCGGAGCTTGCCGACCTCGCACACACCGCGGTCCAGGTGAGCTTCGCCGACGAGGATCGAAAGACCCTGCTCCGCGACGGGATCGACGCCTGGCTCGCCGCGCCCGTTGCGCCGGCCAAGGCGCCGGCGATACCCTGACCCCCCGCGCGCATGGACCTTCTCGACACCGACCCGCTCGAACGCCTCGCCGCGTCGATCCGAGACCGGACCGCGGTCGTGGCCGTGATCGGGCTGGGGTACGTGGGCCTGCCGCTCCTGGTCGGCGTGCGTCAGGCGGGCTTCGAGACGATCGGGCTCGACGACGACACGACCAAGGTCGCCGCGCTTCGCGCGGGGCGTTCCTACATCGTCGATGTCCCGGCCTCGGAGATCACGGCCCTTGACCACACGACGTTCACTGAGGACGCGGCGACCCTCGAGCGCGCCGACGTCGTCGTCCTGTGCCTGCCCACCCCACTCGCGGACGGCGCACCGGACCTGTCGATGGTCGGAGCCGCGGCCGAAACGGTGGCGGCGCACCTCCGGCCGGGCGTCCTCGTGATCCTCGAGTCGACGACCTGGCCCGGCACGACCGAAGAGTTCCTCCGGCCGATCCTCGAGACGTCCGGGCTCGCGGCGGGCGCCGACTTCGCCCTCGCCTACTCCCCTGAACGGATCGACCCGGGCAGCAGCGGGCATCAGCTCGCGACGACGCCGAAGGTCGTGAGCGGCCTGACCGACCGCTGCCGAGACCTCGCGGTCTCGTTCTATGCGCCGATCGTCGGCTCGGTCGCGGTCACGTCGTCGCCGCGCGACGCCGAGATGGCGAAGCTGATCGAGAACACGTACCGCCAGGTCAACATCGCGCTCGTCAATGAGCTCGCGGTGATGGCGAAGGACCTCGGCGTCGACATCTGGGAAGCGCTGCATGCCGCGGCGACCAAGCCCTTCGGCTACCAGCCGTTCTGGCCGGGACCCGGCGTGGGCGGCCACTGCATCGCGATCGACCCCACGTACCTGTCGTGGCGGGCCGGCCAACAGCTCGGGTACCGCGTCGGGTTCATCGAGCACGCGAACGAGGTCAACAACCGGATGCCCGACTACGTCGCGACACGCGTCGCCGAGCTGCTGAACGACCGGGGCAAAGCGGTGAACGGCTCGCGCGTGCTCGGCGTCGGCGTCGCCTTCAAGGCCGGCGTCGACGACCTGCGCGGATCGCCCGCGATCGAGGTGCTCGAGCGGCTCGCCGCCAAAGGCGCCGACGTCCGGTTCCACGACCCCTTCGTCGACTCGATCACGATCCGCGGCCGCGAGCTTCGCTCGGTGCCTGCCGACCCGGAGACGCTCGCCGATACGGACGCGGTGCTCGTGCTGACCGCGCACCCGCAGATCGACGTGCACGCGATCGTCGCGGCGGCTCCGCTGGTGTTCGATGCGCGCGGCGCGACCGTCGGGATCGACGAGCCGCACGTCGAGCGGCTGTGAACGATCAGCCGCTAGGGCTCGGCGTCGGACTCGGCGTCTTGTGCGTCTCGATCGTCACCGAGTCGATATAGACGGCCTGGGTCGGCTCGCCGTCTCCGCTCTTCGGCATGAAGCCGTTGATCTGCTTGGCCACGTCCAGGCCGTCGGTGATGTGCCCGAAGATCGTGTAGTTGGGAGTGCTATCCAGGTTCGCGCCGCCGGGCCCGGTGATCAGGAAGAACTGGCTCCCGCCGGTGTTCGGACCCGCGTTGGCCATCGCGACGGTGCCGGGTGCGTAATGCTCGCCGCCCTTGAGCTCGTCGGGGATCGAGTACCCCGGTCCCCCGCTGCCGGTCCCCGTCGGGTCGCCGCCCTGCACGACGTCGATCGAGTCCACGACCCGATGGAAGAAGGTCCCGTCGAAGAACTTGTGCTCAGCCAGGAACACGAAGCTCGCGACCGTCTGCGGCGCCGCCGTCGAGTCAAGCGCGATCGTGATGTCGCCGCACGAGGTATGCAGGGTCGCCGTGTACTCGGTGTCCTTCTGTAGGACGTCGCTCGGCGAGGGCGCGTGGTCGAACTGCGGCTTGGGCGTCGACGCGTCGGCGGGCACGCTCGCCCCGCACGCGACGGTACTGGCGGGCTTTGCCTGCGTCGTCACGGTGCCGGTCTGCTTCGGGGGCTTGTTCGACGCGGGCGAGGTCGTCGCCGAGGCAGATGCCGAGGGCGTTTCGCTGGTGCCGGCCGTGGAGCTCGAGTTGTTCCGGTTCAACAGCGTGACACCCAGCGCGATGATGAGGATCCCGGCGATCGCGCCGCCGACGCTGAGCGCGATCGTGCGTCGGCGGGCGGCACGCTCCCGCTCCAGACGCCGGCGTTCGGCGCCTTTCGCAAGATGGCGTTGACGGGACTTGCTGGGCATGGCGCCACAGGCTACCCGACCCCGAGGGCGTCATAGGCGAGCCCCCACAGGATGTCGGTCTCCGAGACCAGGGCGCGCTCTATCCCGAAACGCCGCATGGTGCCGACCAGGATCGCTCCCCCCGTCACGATCACGCCACCGCGCCCCGGCGCCATCACCGGCATCGCCGAGCGCTCGGCCGCCGTCATCCGGCAGAGCTCGTCGAGCACCCGCTCGGCGTCGGCGATGCCGAGCCACGTCCGGTGGATCCGGTCGGGGTCGTCGCGCTCCAGTCCGAGCGCGATCGCCTGGAAGGTGGTCGCGGTACCCGAGACGGCGACGAACGTGCGGGCGGTGTGGATCTGGGGAACGGCGACCTCCGCCTCGTCCAGCTGTTCGGCGATCAGTCGTCGCAGCTGGTCGAGTTCGCCGGGCGCCGGCGGGTCCGTCGCGATCGCGCGTTCCGTCATCCGAACCGACCCCATCTGGGTGCTCACGCGCTGTTCGGCGAGGCCCGGCTCGCGCCCCACGACGAACTCCGTCGAGCCGCCGCCGATGTCGAGCACCAGGAACGGACCGTCCTCGGCCGGGAGCCCGAACGTGCCGCCGAGGAACGACAACCGCGCCTCCTCGGCACCATCGATCACGCATGGCTCGGTGTCGACGTGTCGCAGGACCGATGCGACGTACAGCTCGGGGTTCGAGGCGTCACGGACCGCGCTCGTCGCGGTCACGTGGACGGTCGGCGCACCCAGCGCGCGTGCGCGCCGGACGTAGCGAGCCAGCACCCGTTCGTTCCGGTCGACCGCCACCGGGTCGAGCACGCCGGTCGCGTCGACGCCGGCGCCGAGCGCCGTGATCACCATGTCGTTCGCGAGCTCGACGAGCTCACCGTCGGCCGCGCGCGCCACCACGAGCAAGCGGCACGAATGGGTGCCTTGGTCGACCACCGCGATGCGCGCACCGAGCTCGTCGGCGTGGATCGGCTCCAACTCGCTCGCGACGGCCGCGCCGACGACGTCGTCGCCACCCGCGAGATGATTCGCGTAGTGCGCGTGCAGGCATTTGATCCCTTGACGCGTGCCGCCGACGCCGCCCCACCCGCGCGCGTCCGGCATCATGCGTGCACGTTCCTCCGCGGCCTCTTCGTGCGCGCGATCGACCGCCGCACGGAACTCCGGATCGTGGTCGTACCGCTCGTTCAGCCGGCCGATCTCGCCACCGGCCTCGAGTCTCGAGACGGCGCGAACGGCGTCGGGACACGTCAGCCAGAACGTCGTCGGGAACGGATCGCCGAGCTCGTCCAGCGCCTCGTTACGGATCACGAGCGGATGCCCCACCGAGCAGCGCACGATCACCTGGAACCCGGTGGTTGGCGCGCGCCCGAGCTGCTCCCGCACGGCCTCGACGTCGGACGCGCGGTGCTCGCGCGGCATGCCGGCTACTTGCGCTTGTGCTCGGTGGCGCGCCGGAAGTCGACCTGGCGCTCCTCGCTCTGGCGCATGAACTTCTTGAGCTTCTGCTCGAACTCTTGGTCCGTACCCCGGCGGGACTGGCGCGGGGCGGGGTCCTGGAGGGCCTTGATCGACAGATCGATCTTGCCGTCGTCCTTGATCGAGGTGACCTTGACCTCGACGCTGTCCCCTTCGCGCAGGTGCTCGCGGACGTCCTTGACGTAGTTCCGGTCGATCTCGGAGATGTGGACCAGGCCCATCCGTCCGTCCTCGAGCTGCAGGAACGCGCCGTAGTTCTCGATGCGCACGACGGTCGCGGTGACCGTGGCGCCGACCTCGATAGCGATCTGGTGGTCCTCCTGTTCGCGCGGCTCGGGCTGGCCCCGAGCGAGGCGCCCAGCATGCGGGAGAGGCTGGCCCGCCGTCAATGCGTGGACGGCGTCTCGTAGCATCCAACGATGGAGGTCAGCCGCGTCGAAGGCGTCGCCGAGTACCGCGAGCTCGTGGGGCCGCTGCTCGACCGAGCGCCGGCCCGGCACAACCTGATCAACGGCCTCCTCGACGTCCTTCGGCGTCGACCCGACACGTACCAGGCCTACCACCTGTGGGCGGTGCAGGAGGACGGCGACGTGGTCGCCGCGGCGATGCAGACGCCCCCGTACAACCTCGCCCTGGCCGAGCCCCTGGACGAAGGCGCGATCGCGCCGCTGGCCGCCGCGATCATCGACGCCGGCGTGCGGCTCCCAGGCGTGCTCGGCGGTCTCTCCGAGGCGAACGCGTTCGCGGCGGCCTGGATCGCGCTCGTCGGCGGGAGCACCTCCACCACCACCCGCCAGGGGATCTACGAACTCACCGAGGTCCGGCATCACGGCGACGCCGAAGGCAAAGAGCGGGTCGCCACACACGCCGACCTCGACCTGATCATGGAGTGGCACGACGCGTTCATCGCCGAGGCGGTCCCGGAGTTCACGGGGGACCTCGAGTCGCGTGCGCGCCGAGCCCGCTCGGCGATCGAGGAGGGCGGCTACTGGCTCTGGGAGGTCGACGACCGAGCCGTCTCGATGACCGGCTCCTCGGCGGCGCCGCCCGATGGGACCCGCATCGGCCCCGTCTACACGCCACCGGCCGAGCGCGGACACGGGTACGCGACCGCTCTCGTCGCGCACGTGAGCGACGTCGCGCTCGAACGGGGACGTCGAGCGTGTTACCTCCACACCGATCTCGCGAACGCCACGTCGAACGCGATGTATCAGCGGATCGGCTACGAGCGTATATGCGACGCGATCGACCTGCGGTTCGTGCCCCCGGACGAACCCAGCTAGTCGCAGTTCGGCGGTGTCGGCGCGTGGCCGTGCGGCACGGGCACGAACGCGATCTGGCCGGGATCGACCATCCCGAGGCACTCCCGCGCGAGCCGCTCGAGCTCGGAGGGGTCCTGCAGCTTGTTGAGCTGCTGCTGCAGGGCGGCGTTCTGCTGCTCCAGCTGCGACACCTGGTTCGACAGCTGGTTCCGCTGCGCGCGCTGTTCGAGGTACGCGCGGGCGGGCGCGACCGCGAAGATCGCCGCCACGAACACCACGAAGCCGAGGATCGATGCGCGCGGGGTGATCCCCGCGATCCTCGATCGTTCGGACTTCTTCCCCCGGGCCTCGGCGGGGGAAGTCGCCGTGGTCCGTGCGCTCATCGCGCGCCGCCACCTCCGGGTGATCGGCCGCGGATCAACGCGCCTCCGGCGTACCGGGCGTTCTCGCCAAGCTCCTGCTCGATCCGAAGAAGTTGGTTGTACTTCGCCGTGCGCTCGCCTCGGCTCGGCGCGCCGGCCTTCAGCTGTCCGGCATTCGTCGCGACGGCGAGGTCGGCGATGGTCGAGTCCTCGGTCTCGCCGCTGCGATGGCTGATCACGACACCGAAGCTCGCCCCGTGCGCGAGCGACACGGCGTCGAGCGTCTCGGTGAGCGACCCGATCTGGTTGACCTTGATCAAGATCGCGTTGGCGGCGCCGTCGCGGATGCCGCGCTCCAGGCGCTCGGTGTTGGTCACGAACAGATCGTCGCCGACCAGCTGGACGCGGCCGCCGAGCTCGCGGGTGATCGCCGCCCAGCCCTCCCAGTCGTCTTCGGCCAGGGCGTCTTCGATCGAGATGATCGGGAAGCGGTCGAGCAAGCTGGTCCAATAGGCGATCATGTCGTCGCTCGTGCGGGTCTCGCCCTCGAGGTGGTAGCTCCCTTCGCGGTAGAGCTCGCTCGCGGCTGGGTCCAGCGCGATCGCAACCTCATCCCCCGGCTCCAGGCCGGCGCGCTCCACCGCCTGCAGCAGCAGCTCGCACGCCTCGTCTCCGGTCGCGACGGCCGGCGCGAAGCCGCCCTCGTCGCCGACGCCGGTCGCGAGCCCTTTGTCGCGGAGCAGCCCGTGCAGCGCGTGGAAGCACTCGGCTCCCCAGCGCACCGCCTCGGTGAGCGACGCGGCACCGACCGGCACGAGCATGAACTCCTGGAGCTCGAGCTCGTTGTCGGCGTGCATCCCGCCGTTCAGCACGTTCATCATCGGCACGGGCAGAACGTGGGCGTTCGGGCCGCCGAGGTAGCGGTAGAGCGGCTGGCCCGAGCTGTCGGCCGCGGCGCGCGCCACCGCGAGCGACACGCCGAGGATCGCGTTCGCGCCGAGCGCGGCCTTCGTCGGCGTGCCGTCCAGGTCGAGCATCGCGCGATCGACGCCGCGCTGATCGAACGCGTCCATATCGGCGACCGTGTCGGCGATCGGTCCCTCGACGTTGGCGACCGCTCGTGCGACGCCCTTGCCGCCGTAGCGCGTCGGATCCGCATCGCGGAGCTCGAGCGCCTCGTGCTCGCCGGTCGAGGCGCCGCTGGGGACCGCCGCGCGTCCCATCGCGCCGTCGTCGAGCCACACGTCGACCTCCACCGTGGGGTTGCCACGGGAATCCAGGATCTGGCGTGCGGAAACCGACGCGATCGAGCTCATCGCCGGCCGATGGTACCCGACGCTTCCCGCCGCACCGTGGAGCGCAAGGGTTTAGCCGCTCCGGACGCCGTCCTGCGCAGCCGCGGCTGCCTTGGCTTCCTCGTACAGGGCGAGCAGCTCGTCCTCGCCGAGCGCCTCGGGGTCGAGCCCACGCTCGGTCGCGAGCGCGAGCGTGCGCTCCGCCCGGTCGGCGAGCCGCGTGGTCGCTCGCCGCAGCGCCGATTCGGCGTCGAGCCCGAGCTGGCGGGCGACCGCGACGACCGCGAGCAGCACGTCGCCGAGCTCATCTTCCGCGCGCCCCGGATCGTCGGCCGCGTCCTCGAGCTCGCCGACCTCTTCGCGCAGCTTGGCGAGCGCGTGCTCGCGGCTCCGCCATGTGAACCCCCACCCGGCCGCGCGCCGCTGAACCTTCGCCGCGCGCGCGAGCGCCGGCAGCGTGGCCGGGATGTCCTCGTCGACGGCCTTGCGGCCGCCGGTCTCCTCGGCCTTGAGCTTCTCCCAGTTGACGAGGACCTCCTCGGACCCCGCCACGTCCACGTCGCCGAAGACGTGCGGGTGCCGATGGACGAGCTTCGCAACCAAGGCGTCCGCGACGTCGTCGATATCCCAGCGGCCGTCGTCCGCCGCGATCTGCGCGTGGAACGTCACCTGGAGGAGCAGATCGCCGAGCTCATCCCGGATCGCGGGATCGTCGTCGGCGTCGATCGCCTCGAGCAACTCGTGCGTCTCCTCTAAGAGGTGACGCGCAAGCGTCCGATGGTCCTGCTCCCGGTCCCACGGACAGCCGTCGGGCGCACGGAGCCGCGCCTGCACGCGGACCAGGTCGAGCAGCCCTTCGCCGCCCCGCGAGGACGGCACCGGCTCGCCGACGGCCGCGTCGGAGGTCACGGCGTGGCCGGGGCTCCGTTGACCGCGCCGCTCGGCGGCGGCTGCGTCGCGCTCGGGTCGGTGCTCGATATCCGCTCGACCTGCAACGTCGTGGGGTCGAACCGGCCGAAGCTCGGGTCGACCTGGATCTGGCCGGCCTGGCTCTGGACCCAGTCTTGGAACGCCTTCGTCGAGGCCTGCGAGACGATCTTGTCGCGCGCTTGCGCGAACGGCGTGACCTGCTTGTCGATCATGTAGATCACGTGCCACCCGTACTGGGTGTGCACCGGCTTGGAGATCTCGCCCGGCTTGAGCTTCAGCGCGGCGTCGGAGAACTCGCTCACGAGCTGGCTCGCCGGCAGGGTCAACTCGCCGCCGTTCTGCTTCGCGCTCGGGTCCGTCGACACCTTCTTCGCGAGTGCCTGGAAGTCCTGGAGCGTGGCGCCGGGCGCGGTGACCTGCTTGTAGACCTCCTCGGCCTTCGCCTTGGAGTCGACCAGGATGTGGTCGACGTGCAGCGTCGTGTAGTCGCCGATCGACTGCTGGTACTGCTGCTGCAGCTGTGCGTCGGTGAACTGCTTCTCGGCGAGGGCGTTGGCCACCTGCTGTTGGACGAGCGAGAGCCGCACGAGCTCGCGCACGTCGTCCAACGTCACACCGTTCGAGGTCAGCTGGCCGTTCAGGGTGTCCGCCCCTACGTTCTTCTGGAACGTGTCGAACGCTTGGGTGACCTTCGCGTCGTCGACGGTGATGCCGTTGTCAGCCGCGTACTGGTCGGCCAGCCGGAACAGGATCATCGCGCCCAGCGAGAATCGGTTGCAGGCGGCCTCTTGCGTGTCGGTGGCCCCGTCGGTCTGCCCGCACGGTTGTTGCTGGAGGCCCGCGACGGTGTTGAAGACGCCGGCGGTGCGGGCGAGGTCGTCGGTCGAGATCGAGGAGCCGGCGACGGTGGCGGCCGGCGGACGGGCGGTCGCCTCGGAACAGGCTGCAAGCGTGACGGCAAGGACGGCGGACAGGAGGATGGGCAGCACGGAACGGCGAGAGGGACGCATCGCGTCAGTCTACGAGGCGGGCACCGCTTCGGGATCGACCGGACCGAGCCCCGGCTCGGCCGTCTCACCCACCGCCTGCCGCAACCGGCTCTCCACCCATCGCACGAGCTCGACGCCGAACACGCGATCCGGCTTGAGATTGAGAGTGTGTGTCGCTTCGACGAACGACGCGCCGGGGATCACGGCGGACAGCCCGATCTCGACGACATCGGACAGCGTGACCGGCCGGATCCGGACCTGCTCCCGGTAGGTCGCGACCTCCTCCACGTCCAGGCGCTGCGCGGTCAGCCGCAACGATCCGATCGCGAACAAGACCTCCACCGGGGCGGGCAGGGCGCCGAACCGGTCGAGCGTCTCGTCGCGGATCATCGCGAGCCCGTCGTGGTCGCGCGCCATCCCGATCCGTCGGTACAGCTCGAGGCGGAGCGATTCCTGCGCGAGCCAGCCGGGGGGCACGAACGCCTTCACCGGCAGGTCGATCCGCAGCTCCTGCTCCTGTTCGACCGGCGTTCCCTGCAGCTCCTGGACCGACTCCTGCAGGATCCGCGCATACGCGTCGAACCCGACCGACGCGATGTGGCCACTCTGCTCGGCGCCGAGCAGGTTTCCGGCGCCACGGATCTCGAGGTCGCGCAGCGCGATCTTGAACCCCGAACCGAGCGCTTGGTGCTTCGAGATCGTCGCGAGGCGAAGGTGTGCCTCCTCGGTCATCTCGCGGTGCTCGGGGAAGAAGAAGTAGGCGAAGGCGCGTTCGGCCGCCCGGCCCACGCGGCCACGCAATTGGTACAGCTGGGCGAGCCCGAGCATGTCGGCCCGATCGACGACCAGCGTGTTCGCGTTCGGCACGTCCAGCCCCGACTCGATGATCGTCGTACAGACCAGCACATCGGCATCGCGCTCCCAGAAGCGGAGCATCCGCCGCTCGAGCAGGTCTTCGTCCATCTGCCCGTGCGCCACCACGATCCGCGCATCGGGAAGCAACTGCTGCAGCCGGCCGGCCTGCCGGTCGATCGTCGCGACGCGGTTATGGACCCAGAAGATCTGGCCTTCACGCAGGAGCTCGCGGCGCACCGCGCCGACCGCGAGGTCTTCGTCGAACGAGCCGACGAACGTCCGCACCGGCTGGCGATCCTCGGGCGGCGTGTCGATCGTGCTCATCTGGCGGATCCCCGTGAGCGCCATCTCGAGCGTCCGCGGGATCGGCGTGGCGGTCATCGTTAGCACGTCGACCTGCGCGCGCAATGACTTCAAGCGCTCCTTGTGCGACACGCCGAACCGTTGCTCTTCATCGACGACCAGCAGCCCGAGGTCGGCGAACGTCACATCTCGCCCGAGCAACCGATGGGTCCCGATCACGATGTCGACCTTCCCGGCGCCGAGATCGGCAAGGATCGCGTCCTGCGCATCCGGATCGACGAACCGTGACAACATCTCGACCCGCACGGGGAACGGTGCGAAGCGTTCGCGGAACGTGAGTAGATGCTGTTCGGCGAGCAGGGTCGTCGGCACGAGCACCGCGACCTGCTTGCCCTCCATCACCGCCTTGCACGCCGCGCGCACCGCGACCTCGGTCTTGCCGAACCCGACGTCGCCGCACAGCAGCCGGTCCATCGGGATCGGCTTCTCCATGTCGAGCTTGACGTCGTCGATCACCCGGAGCTGATCGGGTGTTTCGACGAACGGGAACGCGTCCTCGAGCTCGCGCTGCCACGGTGTGTCCGGACCGAACGCATGGCCCGGAACCGACATCCGAACCGTGTAGAGACGCACTAGCTCGCCGGCCATGTCGCGGACGGCGCGCTTGACCTTGGCGGTCGCACGGGCCCAGTCGGAGCCGCCCATCCGATGCACGCGCGGCACGTCGCCGCCGATGTAGCGCGCGACCATCCCGACGGCGTCGGAAGGCACATAGAGCTTGTCGCCCTTCGCGTACTCGATCACCAGGTAGTCGCGCTCGGACCCGGCAAGCTCGCGGTGCACGATGCCCTGGTAGCGGCCGACGCCGTGGATCCGGTGGACCGCGAAGTCGCCCGGCTCGAGCTCGTCGGCGACGCTGTCGCTCCGGCGCGTCGCGAACCGGGGCGCCTCGCGCGTGAACCGGCGCGCGCCGAACAGGTCCTCCTCGGTGAGCACGGCGATCTTGCCGGGCCCGAAGACGAACCCCGCGACCAGTGGAGCCTCGACCGTCTCGATGTCGACGTCGCCGAGTACCTCGCGCGCGCGATCGAGCGACCCATGGCCGTGCGCAGCGACGACCACGCGGTAGCCGAGCGCGACGAGGTCGCGTGCCTGCCCCGCCAGCGCGCCGGGATCGCCTGCCGTGGCGCCCCAGCTGCGCAGCGACAGATCCTGCCCTTCGGTGAACGCCGACAGGTGGAGCTGGGGGCCTGTGCCCAACGCTTCATCGGGTGCACGCACGACGCGTGGACCGGGCCACGCGAGCGCCGTCGCCAACGCCTCGGCATCCTCGTGCGTCTGGCGCAGCCGCCCGAGCGAGCGGCGAGCCTCCGTGACGACGACCCACGATCCGTCGGGGAGCAGCTCTGCGGGCGTCGGCATCTCGTCCCATAGGAACGCCGCCGCCGACTCCATCCCATCGGGCAACGCACCGTCGCCGATCCGTCCGAGGAGGTCGGCGATCCGATCGTCGCCCGCCGTGCCGGCGACAACTCGAGCCCGTGCGCGGAGGTCGTCGTCGAGCACCAGCTCACGCGCTGCGTCCACCGTGGCGCGGTCGACCCGTTCGCTCGACAGCTGGGTCGATGGAACGAACACCCGGATCGACTCGATCTCGTCGCCCAAGAACTCGAGCCGGACCGGCCGGCGGGCGTCCGCTGCGAAGACGTCGAGCACCCCGCCACGGACCGCGAACTCGCCACGCCGCTCCACGATGTCGGCGCGCTCGTATCCGAGCACGACCAGGCGGTCCGCGAGCGTGTCCGGTGCCGCCTCGTCCCCGGTCGCGACCTCGAGCGGCGCGGCGGTGCCCGTGCTCGGCGCGATGCCCTGCACGGCAGCCACGGCCGGCGCCACGACAACCAGCGGACCCGAGGCGGTCCGCAACCGCCGCACGGCAGCGGCTCGCCGCGCCGCGATCTCCGGCGTCGGGGACAACAGCTCGTACGGGAACGCCTCCCACGCCGGCAACAGCACCGCGCCACCGGGCAGGAACGCCTCGACGTCGGCGACGAGCGCTTCAGCCTCATGAGGCCCCGGCGTCACGGCAAGCACGGGCAGCTCCAGGGCGCTCGCCAGCCCCGCGACGACGAACGCGTCGCCCGTCTCGGCCTGTGCGACCAAAGGCCGCTCCCGGGACACCAGCATCCGCTCGAACGGTTCCGAACCGATCAGCGTCTCGACCAGCGATCCGAGCGACATCCCACCCCTTCCGAACAGCACCGAAAGCCCCAGCCGCGAACGGCAGGGGCAAGCGGGTCAGTCTACGGGGAGGTCGGAACGACGCGAAACGGTGGGCTCAGATCGCGTGCAGGCCGCGCTTCGGCGCTCGCCGGTTCTCGGACTCGGCGACCTCGCCGGACTCACGGTCGAGGTTCCGCACCGACAACCAGCGCGTGAACTCGACCGCCGACAGCGGCTTGGAGATGTAGTAGCCCTGGGCCTCGTCGCAGCCGAAGTCCGCGAGCCGGTCGAACGTCGCGAGGTCCTCGACGCCTTCGGCCACGACGCGCAGCCCGAGGTTGCGGCCGAGGTCGACCGTGGCGCGCACGATCATGAAGTCGTTCGCGTCGACGTGCATCTGCATCACGAACGAGCGGTCGACCTTGATCTCCTCGATCGGGAGGCGCTTCAAGTAGGAAAGCGACGAGTAGCCGGTGCCGAAGTCGTCGATCGAGAGCCCGACGCCGACGTTCGCCAATGCGTCGAGGACGGAGATCGAGCGGCCGGAGTCGCCCATCAGGAAGCCCTCAGTGAGCTCGATGCGCAGGAACGCGGGCGGTACCTGCGTCTCCTGGAGCAACTGCTGGATCGAGTCGGGGAAATCTGAATCGAGCAACGATCGCGGCGAGACATTGATGGCGAGCGGGATCCGGATCCCCATCCCCGCCCACTCCTTCCACTGATTCAGGACGGTCTCCGCGACGTAGTGCGTGAGCGGGCGCAGCAGCACGGTTTTCTCGACGAGCGGGATGAACTCGTCGGGCGGCACGAGGCCGAGCGTCGGGTGCTCCCAGCGGATGAGCGCCTCGGCGCCGGCGACGCGGCCGTCCATCAGCCGAACCTTCGGCTGGTAGTACATGACGAACTCGCCGCTCTCGAGCGCGGGCCGCACCTGTCCGATCAGCGTGAGCCGCTGCGGGTTGTGCCGGTCGAACGAGTCCTGATAGACCTCGTAGCCGCCGCCGTTCTCCTTCGCGACGTACATCGCGACGTCGGCGCGGCGCAGCAGAGTCTCGGCGTCCTCGGCGTGCATCGGGAACATCGCGATGCCCACCGAGCCGGAAACGTCCAACGCGAGACCCTCGACGGCCACCGGCTGCTCCAGCTCCTCGAGCACGCGGTCGGCGATGCGGAGCGCGATCTCTTCGCTCGGCAGGTCCGGCAGCACGATCCCGAACTCGTCGCCGCCGAGGCGGGCCATGAGGTCGTTGTCGCGGAGCACGCCCGACAGCCGCGGCCCGATCTCCTGCAGCAGCATGTCGCCGAAGTGGTGGCCAAGCGTGTCGTTGATCTCCTTGAAGTGGTCGAGGTCCATCAGCATCACGGCCATGCGCCCCTCGGTCGCACGCGCATGGTCGAGCTCTTCCAACAAACGCTGATGGAAGAACATGCGGTTCGGCATGCCCGTCAGGGAGTCGTGCAAAGCTTGGTGTTCGTTCTCGGCTTGCCTGACCGCGAGCTCGTCGGTCGCCTGTTGCAACGAGTGCGTTCGTTGGAACATCTGTCTCGCGAACAGCAACGGCGCCAGGAAGATGCCGACCGAGAAGATCCCGTACCTCGAGTAGCCCGTGATCACGAGCACGCTGAACAGCGCGAGGCCCATGTACGAGATGAGGAATTCCCCGAAGACGCCGGCGTGCACTTCTCGGACGAATTTCATCGGGCTCTCGCCCAGCCAGAAGTAGTTGTAGACCGCGACGAAGAGGATGTTGATCAGATAGCCCACGACAGACGCGGCGACAACGGCAACCGCGACTCTCCAGAGGATCGCATTGTTGTTCCCCTTCTGGGTCAGCTCTACCCACGAGGGATACAAGCGCTTGAAGACGATGCTCTCGCACAGGGCCGCGGCGGCGACCTGCGTTCGGATGAACAGTCCTTTGAAGAAGGGCAGCTCACCGCGGATCTCACGGTTGTCAGAAGTCCCGAGGAGTGCGATCAGTCCCGCCAGCGGAACCGGGAACAACATCGCCACCGACAGCTCGATCGGGAACGAGAGACTGAACGCGACGCTCGACATCGCCGTGGGCACCGGCATGAGGTCAACCGCGGCGATCGCGACGATCCAGACGAGGATCTGCCAGGGTGGGATGCCTGTCTCGTGGATCACGTTGGGGTTCAGGAACAACGACCACGCGATGATCGCGATGACCGGGAACGACACCGCGATCTCGTAGATCTTCACTGCCCGCGTGCGCGGCGGCGTCGTCTCCTGATCGGCGACCTCGCCAGGGACCAGATCGACGTCGGTCAGGTCATGCGCCGACATGCGCCACCTTGGCGTTCGCAACGGACCCGGTCGGACGAGGCTTGCGCATCGCGCCGACGATCACGATGCCGACCCCGCCGTACGTGAGGATGTCGCCCACGCTGATGGCTTGTTCTAACGGCGACGGCAAGGGGATCGCATCTCCGAGGAACCGCAGCAGGTCGTCGTCGGTCGCAAGGTGATGCTTCGGGTACGGGTTGTTCTCGAGCTCGCCCAGGAACTGGCCCTGATCGGACGCGCGCAGCGCGTGCTTGGACACCGGCATCCCGCCGTTGATCCCGATCACCAGCAAGTTGCAGAGCACCCCGGCCAAGATCACGGGGAAGCCGAAGACCCGGATGTTCTTGATCGTGAAGATGATCAGCAGGGCGAACGAGAGGTAGAGACACAGGAGCGGCACGGTCGAGCCGGGCCCGGTGACGAACTGCAATGCCAGCCCGGCCAGGGCGAGCCAGGTCCACTCGATCTTGAGGTCGGACATGTTGCGCAGACGCCCGCCGAGCAAGTACCCGATGGCCAGGATGATGGCCATGCAGATAGCCATGAGTCTCATAGGCGTCCTATCGGAATCGAACCAGCCAACTGAAGTTCCACTGCAAGCGACGAGGCCCCCAAGCGGCTCGACTGCTGTCGAACCATCTGGGGGCCTCGCTGATGCTGCTCGAGCTGCCTAGTTCGGGCGGAACCCGGCACCCACCGCAAGGGCGAGAACCGCGAGCGCACCGAGGGAGTACACGATCTTGCGAAGCATCTTTCTCCTCTCCAGCGTGGGTGGTTCTCGGCCCTAGTTCGGCCGGTATTTCGCGCCGGCCGCGAGTGCCAGCGTCGCCAGCGCGGCCGCCGTGAACAGCAGGTGCTTCACGCTGTTCCACTTCGCTCGCATCCACACACCTCCTCGTAACGTCCCCGGAGTTTCGCGTACCGCCGGGGCCGAGACATCGGTCTTCGTATCGGAACTGCGGTAGGCCACCCCCGAGGATCGAGTAGGTCTTTCGGTCTACCGCTTGCGGGTGATAGCGACTCCCCCGCAGACGCAACGAGACCCTCGGGGCCGCCGGGGTGAGCCGACATTCCCGAGGGTCTCGCCTGTGGGTCTCGTGGTTCCTAGTACGGGCGGAAGCCCGCGCCCACGGCCATGGCCAGGACGGCCAGCGCGCCGAGGGAGTACATGATCTTGCGAAGCATCGTTGCTCCTCTCAAACGTCGTGGGCTTAGTTCGGACGGAACTTCGCGCCGCCCGCGAGCGCCAGCGTTGCCAGCGTGGCAGCGGTGAACAGCAGGTGCTTCCACCGTCCAAGTTTCGCTCGCATCCGATCACCTCCTTGGAACTGTCTGCAGAAGTGTCGGCCATGCGCTTCTGTCCCCATATCGGGCGACGGTCGTGAACCCCGATGGGCCGATACCAGATGCTGAGTAGGACCAACAGGCGGGCCGAAGGGGCGTTGCTACGAACGACCCGCGCGGCGGTTGAACCGTTGCTGCGCAGGCTCGAGGCCCTCGGTGAGTAGGCATTCCACTGCGTCGGCCGCCCGGCCGATGCTCACCGCGAAGTCCTCCCACGCACGCGACGCCACCCGCTGCAGCACGAAGTCGGCGGGATCTTGCCGGCCGGGTGGGCGCCCGACCCCGATGCGGACGCGGTAGAAGTCCTGGCTCCCGAGCGCCTGCGCGAGCGAGCGGATCCCGTTGTGGCCGGCGCTCCCCCCGCCGAACTTGACCATCAGTTCGTCGGGCGGGATCTCGATCTCGTCGTGCACGGCGACCAGGTGGTCGGGCGCGATCCCGTGCTTGCGCGCAAGGCTCGCGTAGGTGGAACCCGATTCGTTCATGAAGCGGGTCGAGGCCACCAGCCACACGGTTTCGTCGCCGATCCGGACGTCGTCGGCCTCCGCGGCCTGGAAGCGGACCTTCCGGAGGCGTGCGCCGTGGCGTTCGGCGAGGTCGTCGAGCGCGAGTCGGCCGGCGTTGTGCCGCGTTCGAGCGTACTCGTCGCCGGGGTTGCCCAGGCCCGCGATGAGCCAGGCCATCGAGGGCGGTTAGCCCTCGGGTTCGGGCGCGGCCTCGGCGGGCGTCTCGCCACCCTCGGCGGCGCCCTCCTCCGGCGGGGCTTCCGCGGCCTCGGCGGCCTCGGGGGCGGCTTCCTCGCCGGGAAGCAGCAGGTCGGCCTCGGTGCGAAGCGCCGCGGGCGTGACCACGGAGATCACGGGTGTGTTCGGGTCGGTGAGGAACGTCACACCGTTGGGCGGGGCGATGTCGGCGAGCCGGAGCATGTCGCCGAGCTCCAGTGAGCTCACGTCGGCCGTGATCTGCTCGGGCACGTCGCCCGGCAGACATTCGATCTCGACCTCGCGCAGGTGGTGCTCGATCACCCCGCCGGTCTTCACGCCGGGCGCTTCGCCCGTCTCGTGGATGTCGATGGACATCTTGACCTTCTCGTCGCGCCGCACCTCGAGGAAGTCGATGTGCACGTACCGCCCGCGCAAGTGATCGCGCTGGATCTCACGTGGGATCGCGAGGTGCTTCTTGCCGTCCACCTCGAGGTCGACGACGGTTGCGGCGCCGTGCGTCGCATGGAAGAAGTGGAGCAGGTCCTGGCTGGACATCGAGATCGAGATCGGCTCCAGGCCGTGGCCGTAGAGCACGCCGGGCACGAGCCCTTCCGCGCGGAGCCGGCGGGCGGCGCCTTTGCCGCGGCCGTCGCGCGCGGTGGCCTTCAGGACGGTTTCCATGGTCGTTGAACCTCGCCTCGGTGGGGGAACCCGCCGATGGTACCGGAAGCCCGCCTCGGACGCCCACGGATGCCCAGGTCAGAAGGCGCGCTACCTTCCGCCGGGGTCATGCGTCTTGGGTGTTGCATGGTCGCGGATAGCCCGGCAGTGGACGAGAGGACCTTGGTGGAACCCGACGGCGGCACGATGGCGGAGCTGTACACCCGCTACGTGCCTGCCGGGATCCGCTTGGCGTACTTACTGACGGGCGACCGCGCGCAAGCCGAGGACCTCGCGCACGATGCGTTCGTGCGTTGCGTCGGCCGCTTCCAGCACCTGCGGGCGCACACGGCGTTCGACGCGTACCTGCGTCGGGCGATCGTGAACCTCCACACGTCGGGACTGCGTCGCCGGCGCACGGAACGCGAGTGGCTCCGTCGTGAAGGACCACGAGCGGCTGCGATGGTCAGCACACAGCGCGATGTCGGCGAACGAGAGGATCTGTGGCGGGAGTTGGCCATGTTGCCGGCACGGCAGCGGGCGGCACTTGTGCTCCGCTACTACGAAGACCTATCCGAGCGTGATGCGGCCGAGGCGCTCGGATGCAGCCTCTCGGCGTTGAAGTCCCTCGTCGCGCGCGGATCCGACACACTCCGCACCTCCCTCACGACCTACGCACCTGAAGGTGATGACCGATGAACGACCTTGAGCACGATCTGCGAGAACTGTTCGAACAGCGCGCTGCCGGCGTCGACGTGCCCGGCCTGGCGCCGAAGCAGGTCTTGAAGCGTGGTCGCCGCCGGCAGGTCGGAACGGTCGTGACCGGCGTCGTCGCGTGCCTCGTCGCGCTGGGCGTCGCCGCGGCCGCGCTCGGGCAGGCACGACACCCAGCTGTC
Source organism: Actinomycetota bacterium (assembly GCA_036007245.1). Taxonomy (GTDB): domain Bacteria; phylum Actinomycetota; class UBA4738; order UBA4738; family HRBIN12; genus AC-51. The sequence continues at coordinate 19,190 of DASYOY010000114.1, forward strand.
ATCCCGGGCGGCGAGAACGGCTTACCCGAACGCACGACATCGATCGGTGGTGTGCCCGTAACGGTGCCCGCAGGCTGGACGCTGGTGGATGACTACCCGCTCGCGTCGGTGTACGCGACGACGAACGAGACTTGCACGTTCACGGGAACGGGATCGGCGGTCGATGCGAGCGGCTCTCCCATCGAGAACACCTCACCGGCGGGCGGCACCGGAGGCGAAGGTGGCGGGACGTCAACTCAGACCTGCACCGGCTCGACGGAGACATTCGCCGCGGGGGTCCCCATCTTCCAGATGGCGAACTTCGATATCCCGCTCGGCGAGTCCGTCTGCGGACATGGGAACTACATGGATCAAGCGACACTGCCGGCGGACGGCGTCGCCGTGTACGTCGCCTCCTTCGCGGGAAGCATCAGCACGCAGGCGGTAGAAGATGCTTGCCCTGGTGCAGACAACATCACCGACGGTGTTCGGCTCACAACGTTCGCGGACAGAAGCGTCCAGACGCCGTATGCCGGCGTGATCGTCGCCGGCGGGGCTGCTTCGGCCAGCGACATCACTGCGGCACAGCGCTACTTGCAGGACCTCGACGGGACGCGGATCGACCCGACGGAGCCGCCTTCAGGTCCTGGGCCGGGCTACGTGATGGCCGCTGGGACTGCGGGCGGGACGTCGTGGCGACTCGAGGCTGGTCTCACCTCGATGGGCATCGAGGGTGGTGGACCACACGTTGGCGCCGTCATGGTCACGACAGATGACTCCGGAACAACCGTTCGGACCGTTGACCTTCCCACGCAGCAACGCGTCGCGGACGATTACATTGATCTCGCCGGCGGCGTCGTGCAGTTCGGAACGGCGACCGCTGACGTGACCGGGATCGACGTCGATCTCTCTGCAGGAGGGACGATCCCCGCAACGATGTTCCCCTGGCCGACGAACAGCGGGATCCCGAACCTTCCGAGCGGCGATGGTTCGATCTGGTTCGCACCAACACCTGAGCGAGGCCCGGTGCACGCGACGTATCCATCGGCGCCGACCAGCTCCGCAACGGTGGATGAGCTGTCGCCCACCGCACCCGCGGAGCCACTGCAGACGAGAACCGATGCGAACGGCGACTACCAAGTGTTCGGGAACGACTTCGGGCACGACTGGTCGTTCACACAAGAGCGCGACGGTTCGCTCCTGTTCTCGCTCGACGGTGCGGACCCGACCGAGGGATACAGCTTCGCGACCGGCGGCGGCACGCTGATCGACATCGACGGGGGCACCATCATGTTGAACCTCGAGCCGCCGTCGGTGCATACGATCACCGTCACGTCCCTCGGCGGGGACGCCATCGCGATGGGCCGATACGCCCTCCCGGCGGACTATGCGGCCAGCCGCGCGAACATCTGGGTTACCGCCCTTCCGGGCTCGGGGACGGGCACTTATCGCCTCAGCGGCGAGACCTTGCCGCACACATTCAGCTGGCCAACGAACGAAGATCCGGGTCAAGGCGACATCTTCGCGGGTGGGAGCACGCCCGCGGTGTCCTGGTACGAGTGGTTCGTTCAGAACGGCTGCCTCCGATTGCAGGTTGACTACTCGACCTTCAGCGGCGACACGGGAGACTCAGGCTCGACGGGCTGCCCCGTGCCGTGGAGCCACGCGGCATACCCCAACTCGGTCTCGTATGTCGGTGGCGTGTACGGGCAGCATCACGCAACGGTCCTGGTCACCGGTCCGTCCGGCATGCTGGCCGACGTGCAAGCCGATGGCGATCCGACCGCGGCGGGCAACTGCGGCGGGTCGATCTCCACTGCGATGCCATGGTCGAACACCGGACAATGCGTCTTCGTGATCCCCATCGGCCAAAGGTGGACGATCCAGCCGACGCGGATGGACGGCACCGCGTTCGGCGCCCCGATCACCATCTCGGCCAAACCCGGAGCGCTCGACGTGTCCGGCATCGGGACCGCGACGGCGACGGCCTCGGGCGCGGCCGCCTCGCCGTCGCCCTAGACCTGGTTGGCGCCGCCGAAGATCTCGCTGACGCTCGAGTCCTCGAACACGGCCCGCAACGCCGACGCGACGAGCGGCGCGATCGAGAGCACACGCAGCTTGGAGAACTGCTTCTCCTCGGGGATCGGCACCGTGTTCGTCACGATCACTTGCTCGATCGGGGCTTCCTCAAGCGTCTGGCGCGCCTTGCCCGAGAAGATCGCGTGCGTCGCGCCGGCGAAGATCGGTCCCGCGCCCATGCTGGCGAGCACGTTCACGCCCTGTACGAGCGTGCCGGCCGTGTCGATCATGTCGTCGACCATCACGCACGGCCGTCCGGCGATGTCTTCCTCGTACACGAGCCGCATCTCGGAGATCTTGTGCGCCTCGTGGCGTGAGCGCCGCTTGTAGATGTACGCGAGGTCGGCGTGCAGGTATTCGCGGAGCTTCTCCGACGTCTTGATCCGCCCGGCGTCGGGGGCGACCACCACGAGGTCGTTGCCGGAGAGCCCGAGCTCGTCCTTCAGATAGGTCGAGAGCAGCGGGAGCGCGGTCAGGTGATCGAAGGGTCCATCGAAGTACCCCTGGATCTGACCGGAGTGCAGATCGACCGAGACGATCCGGTCGGCACCTGCGACCCGCAGCATGTCGGCGATCAGCTTCGCGCTGATCGGCTCCCGGGACAGGGTCTTCTTGTCCTGCCGCGAGTAGCCGTAGTACGGCACGACCGCGGTGATGCGCTTGGCGCTCGCGCGCTTCATCGCGTCGATGATGATGACCTGCTCCATCAACGCTTCGTTGATCGGTTCGTAGTGCGACTGCACCACGAACACGTCGGCGCCGCGAACGGATTCGTCGGCCCGGAAGTAGATCTCGCCGGATGCGAACCGGCGTAGCTCGCCCTGGCTCACCGGGATCCCGAGGTTGTCGGCGATCTCGTGGGCGAGCGTCGGGTGGATGGTGCCGGAGTACAGCATCATCCGCTTCTTGGTGATGATCTCCACGGCTACCCCCCCTTGCGTCGGTCCTTGGCGCGGTGTTCCGCGTCCTTGCGCTTGCGATACCCCGTGATGTTGCGCTGCTCGGTGCGTTCGACGGCGAGCGAGCCCGCCGGCACGTCCTTGCTGATCACCGAGCCCGCCCCCGTCATCGCGCCGTCACCGATCTTGACTGGCGCCACCATGATGGTATCGGAGCCGGTGCGCACATCGGCGCCGATCTCGGTGTGGTGTTTGTCGTATCCATCCCAGTTTGCGGTGACGTTCGCCGCGCCGATGTTCGTTCTCCTGCCCACACTGGCATCCCCGACGTAGGACAGGTGCGGCACCTTTGCGTCGGTAGCGATGTCGCTGTTCTTCACCTCCACGTAGGAGCCGATGATGACGTTGTCGGCAAGCGTCGTGCCTGGGCGGATCCGCGCGAACGGCCCGACGGTGACGTTCCGCTTGAGCGTCGCGCCCTCGACCACGGCGAACCGGATCGTCGCGCCGTTGCCGACCGTCGTGTCGCCGATCTGAACGTTGGGGCCGATCCGGCAGTCCTTGCCGATGCGCGTCTCGCCTTGGATCGTCGTGTTCGGCAAGATCGTCGTCTCGACGCCGATGGTGACGCCGACGTCGATGTAGGTGGTATCGGGGTCGAGCAGCGTGACGCCGTTGGCCATATGCATCGCGTTGATCCGCTCGCGCACGACGCGCGTGACCGCCGCGAGGCCGTTGCGGGAGTTGAGGCCCATGACGCCGCCCGTATCGACCGTGACCGCCGCGACCGACTCGCCCTTGTCCAGCAAGATCGGGAAGACGCTGTTCAGGTAGTACTCCTGTTGGCGGTTGTCGTTGCCGACGGCCGGGAGCGTCCGGAAGAGGTCCTCGCGGCGGAAGACCGTCGCCACCAGCCACACCTCGCGGATCGCGCGTTGCGTCGGCGTCGCGTCGACGTGCTCGACGATCTCGACGAGCCGGTCGCCGTCTCGGATCACCCGCCCGTAGCCGCCCGGATCGTCGACCTCGGCGGTCGCCATCGTCGCCGCGCTCTTGGTGCGCCGGTGCGTTCGGACGAGCTCCTTGACGTCCTCTGCGGTGATGGGGTCGTAGTCGCCGCCGAGCACGAGCACGTCGGCACTGCGCCCGACCGCCTTCTCCGCAGCGGCGACCGCGTGGCCGGTTCCGAGCTGGGTCTCCTGTTCGACGAACACGGGCTTGGGAGTGATGCCCCACGAGGAGACAGCCTCACGGACGTCGTCGGCACCGTGGCCGACGACGATCACGATCTTCGACGGTTTGGCGCCGAGCGCCGCCTGGACCACGTGCCACAGGGCGGGCTTCCCGCAGATCGGGTGCAGCACCTTGGGGCGGGCGGACTTCAGCCGCTTGCCCTTGCCGGCGGCGAGGATCACCGCGGTCAACGTCTGCGTGCGTGTGGTCTTCGTCGTGGCCAACGCGCTCGTTTCCCGGTCGGGGGCACCATGCTCGCAGCCAGCCGGGAGGGCGGCAACGTCGCCGGACGTGCGAGGTCAGGCGGTCGGCGGGAGGCCCCGCCAGACGACTTCGCCGTCGACGACCTCGGTGGTCGGCGCCAGGCCGATCGATCGCGCGACGGCCGCGGACGCCTCGTGCTCGGGATGGATCTCGGCGCGGAACCACACGACCCCGGAGGTCGCCACCCACAGGCGGACGGCGGTGGCCGCCTCCTTCGCGTAACCGTGCCCCTGCCAGGCGCTGCCGATCGTCCATGCGAGCGTCGCCTCGTCCCCGACGATCGTCGCTTGCACCGTGCCGATCGCTTGCCCCTCGTCGCGGAGCCGCACCACCCAGTTCTTCCAGATCTCGCCGCCGTCCGGCGAGTGTCCGGGCACGACGTACTCGATCCATTTCTCGAGCGCGTCCCGGGTCATCGGCGTACCGCCGGTGAAGGCGTGCAGCCCGGGGTCATCGAGCACCGCGAACAGGTCGGCCGCGTCGTCGACGGTGATGGGGTCGAGTCGCAGCCGCGCGGTGTCGATCGGGGTCGTCGTCAGGCTCCGAGCCAGGCGATGGCGTCGTCGAGCTTCGCCATCGGGTATTCGCGGGCGTCGCCCGGCATCAACCATCCGAACAGGCTCATCGCGTGCTCGACCCAATCGTGGTCGGAGATCAGCGCGGTTCGTTCCCACAACGACGGGTGCGTGACGCCCGACCCGAAGCCGAACTTCATGTCCTCCCACATCGCGCTCGCTTCGAACGTGTCGAAGTCGTCGCCGATCACGATCGCGAGTCGGATCTTCGCGCCGTCCGTGATGCGCTGCATGAGCGCGGGCGCGAGGATCTGGTCGTAGTCCTCCTTGGTGACGTGTCCGGAGAACCGGAACCCGAGGACGCCGTCGGGCAGATCGGGCAGCGGCTCGATCATCGCCGCCTACTCGTGCTCGTGCGGCGCCGAGACGTTCACGAGCCAGCGGATGCCGAAGCGGTCGATCAGCATGCCGAACGTGTCGCCCCACTGCGCCTTCTCGAGCGGCTGCAGCACCGCGCCGCCGTCGGCGAGCTTGTCGAAGTAGCCGCGCAGCCGCGCCTCGTCCTCGCCGCTGAGCGACATGCTGAAGTTCGAGCCCGGTGCGTACTCCATGTGGCTCGGCGTGTCGGCGGCCATGAAGGTGATCTCGTCGGCCTCGAGCTGCGAGTGCATGATCAGATCGTCCTCGGCCGGATCCTGCGACGCGCCGAAGTCCTTGAACGTATTCATGTCGAGCTTGCCGCCGAACACCTGGTGATAGAACTCCATCGCCTCGCGCGTGTTGTCGCGGAAGTTCAGGTAGGGATCCAACGAGACGGGCGCCATGTTCCCTCTCCCTTCGGTCTGAACCCCGAGGATATCGCCGAGGCCGCGAAGGCGGGTGGCCGTTCGCTCGGGCGCGGCCAGGTCATAGGCTCACGCACAGACGGTGGTCTGCACGAACTGTGGCGAGCGCAACCCGGAGCATGCTCGGTTCTGTCTCGCCTGTGGGTCGCCGCTCCCCGCCCACCCGTGTCCGGCGCGCGCCGCGTCGTGACGGTGTTGTTCTGTGACCTCGTCGGCTCGACGGCGATGGTCACCACGCTCGATTTCGAGTCGATGCGGTCGATCCTGCAAGCCGGTCACGATGTATCGCTCCCAGCGCTCGCGATCCTCGGGTGTCAACTCCTCGAGCTTCATGCCCCTCGCCCCCCCGGTGCGCCCGGGCCTGCACTCTCGTCTGTCGATGCGGCGTCCGCAACCTGGCTACTCTCACCCGATGCGGCACTCCCCCCTTCGCCGATGGTTCGGCGTGTCGGTGCTCGCCGCGCTGCTCGCGTGCGGGCTCCCCGCGACCTCGACCCTCGCGGCGACCGACTTCCATTCGATCTCGGCGGGGGTCGACCACACGTGCGCCCTGACACCCGCGGGTGCGGCCGACTGCTGGGGACGCAACGACGCGGATCAGTCCGAAGACCAGCCCGGGCCGTACACGCAGGTGTCAGCCGGCGGCATGCATACCTGCGCGCTCACGCCGGCCGGCGCTGCCGACTGCTGGGGTGCGAACGCGGACGGCGAGGCCGTCGATCATGCGGGTCCGTATACAGAGGTGGTCGCGGGGTGGAAGCACACGTGCGCCCTGACCGCGGCCGGCGCCGCCGACTGCTGGGGCCGGAACGACTCCGGGCAGTCGCAGGATCAACCGGGCCCGTTCACCGAACTGACGATCAGCGGCTCGCACAACTGCGGGCTGACGCCGGCCGGTGTCGCGGATTGTTGGGGCCGGAACGATGCCGGCCTCGCGGAGGACCACACCGGTCCCTACGCATCCGTGTCGGCGGGCGATGGACACAACTGCGGGCTGACCACAAGCGGCGCAGCCGACTGCTGGGGCATCCACGACCGAGGACAAGCGAAGGACCAAGCCGGACCGTTCACGCAGCTGTCAGCGGGCGATCACCACAATTGCGGGCTGCGACCCGACGGGTCAGTCGACTGTTGGGGATGGAACGACTTCGGTCAGGCCACTGATCAGCCCGGGCCGTACGTCGCGGTGTCGGCGGGCAGCTTCCACACGTGCGCGATCACGGCCGCGGGCGACACCGACTGCTGGGGTGCGAATGGATACGGCCAACTCGGCCGACGGGTGACCATCTCGGCGTCGAGCGCCGTGCGCGCGGGGTCGCGCGCCGATGTCGCCGGCCATCTTCTGTCGATCGATCCGGCTTGCATCGCGTCGCAGCGCGTCACGCTTCGCGTGCTTCGGCCGACCGGTGTTCCCAACCGCTCCGATACGACTTCCGCGACAGGTCGGTACCGCTTCACCGTGCGGATCAAACGCGAGACCGTGGTTCGGGTCACATACGCGGGGACGGACGGTTGCGAGCCGGTCCGTTCGCAGCGCCGCACGATCGCAGCGACCTGAAAGGGAATCTCCGTTCCGGGGGGAGGGATCGAACCTCCATTCCAGGCTCCAAAGGCCCGTGTCTTGCCATTAGACGACCCCGGAGGGCGGCCCCATCGTACGTGGAGGCCCCGAGGTGACGAACGCGCCCGGCACCGCCTGGGCGATCTGATCGGCGTGCGCCAGATGCCGCGCGAGAGCGACTACCGTGGGGCCGCTGCCGGACATCACGGCTCCGAGCGCGCCGGCGTCGAGCAACGCGGCGATCGTGTCGGATATCTCGGGATGCCGCGCTGCGACGGCGAACTGAAGATCGTTGAAGATCGCCGGCCCAAGGATCTCGTCGTTGCCGGCCTCGAGCGCAGCGATCACAGCGCCCGGGTCGGGTCCGGACTCCGCCCGAGCGTCCCACCATCTGTACGCGTCGGGCGTGCGCACCGCGAACGACGCCGGCACGACAACCCAGGCCGTGGTCTGCGCGTGCACCGGCGTCACGCGGTCGCCGCGACCGTCGGCGTACACCGGCCCGCCG
>DASYOY010000115.1:0-5143 GCA_036007245.1 Actinomycetota bacterium
AGAGTGCTGCCCCTATGAACGAGCTCGGTGCGTTAAGCAACTCTTTGCGCGATCTCCCAAGTGTGGCCGCCCGGATCGGCGAAGGTGAGCGTCCGCATACCCCAGTCACGGTCTGCCGGGCCGCTGATCACCGTTACTCCGCGCTGATCCAATTCGGCGTGCACTGCATCCGCGTCCTCAACGATGATCGCGAGCTGTCCGACGCCTTTCTGCGCCAGGTCCAAGACGTCAGGGACCGGGCCGTCCTGGTCAGCTTGCCCGCGCTGCAAGAACACGTATGTGTCCTTGAAGCGGAACATCGCGGTGTCCTCGTCCTCGTGCTGGAGCGGCAGCCCGAAGACCTCGCAGTAGAACGCCTTCGAGCGCTCCAGGTCTCCGACGATCAGATTGATGGCAGCAATCTGCTTCTCCCATTGAGCCATCTCGCGTCTCCCTTCACATCTACGTGTAGCCCGGCGAATCTGTTCTGAGGGTGGACCGCCTGGCGGCCCGTGACTCATCGGTCGAGTCGAGCGGCGACGATCTATCGGTAGCCCTGCGTTCGGCCGTACTCCTTCGCAACGTAGAGCGGCACGGCCCTCGACCACGCTTCTTCGACGAGGTCTCGCATCTCGTCGGCGTCGATCGCCTCGAGGCGAACGTGGATCCAGTTGAACCGCATGTCACTCTCGGACGGCAGCTGGAACTTGTGGGGTTCCGCCTCGATCGCGGCCTGTCGCATCTCTTTCGGGAAGCCGCAACCCATACGTTCTCCGTCCGTGGACAACGCGAGCCAGACGATCTGCCCGACCCGGAACTTGATCTGGCCGTGCACGAACACCTCGTAGCTGCGAGGAAGCGTCTGCGCGATCGCACGGATCTCGTCAGGGGTGACCACCGCGACGTGTACCGAGCATACGGAGCGGTCGCGCCGTCCCGCGGCCCGCTTCGCGGATTGTGCTGCTCAGGCGACGACGCGGTAGACCTGGAAAACCTCGGCGTACTCGCGGTTCACGTTGACGCCGTGCGTGCGCGCGAGGTTCCGGACGTACTCGGCGTTCGCGTAGCGGCGATGCTGCTGTGAGGCATACCGCTCGAGCGCGGCGATCTTCCGCTCGATGTGGTGCTCCTCGAGGGCGACGTACCACTGGTACGCGAAGTCGAAGTTGTTCCACGGGATCTCGTAGCCGAGGATCGTCGTGCGCTTGAAGGCGCGGAGGCCCTCCTCGGCAACGGTGCGGTGGTCCTGGTGGACGTCGTGGAGGCTCGGCTGGAAGACGACGTCCGGTGCCCACTCCTCCCATAGCGCGACCAGCAGCTCGAGGATGTCCTGCCGCCGCTGCGGAAAGGTGCGGACGTCGAAGTCGTGCACGGTGAGCGACTCGGCGGGGATCCCCAGCTCGGCCGTTGCCTCCTCCACCTCGCGCGCGAGCGTGTCGGGCGGGAAGCCGGGCGGCAGCGAACGGGTCGCGATCGAGAAGGCGACGTAGCGGACGTCGCAGCCGGCATCGACGAGGCGTGTCATCGTCCCGCCGCACCCGAACTCGCCGTCGTCGGTGTGCGGCGCGAGGACGAGCGCCTTCCGCCACTGCTCGATCACTGTGCCCTCACTGCGCGATCATCTCAGGCGCGGGCTCCTCCGTCTCCACCGATCGCGGCTCGCGCGCCGGCACGCGCCTGGGGGCGGCGAGCGCGATCAGGCCGATGAGCCCCCACGTCGTGGGATCCTCGAAGAAGTCGTTGTAGGCGAGGGAGTGGACGAAGATCGCCACCAACGCCAGCCCTGCCGCGAGAGCAAGTCGCCCGAACACCGGGTGCTCGATCCGCCGGTACGCCGCGGCAAGCAGCGCACCGACGAGCCAGAAGTAGAGGACGAGGCCGACGGCGCCCTCCTCGGCTGCGACCGTCACGGGCGTGTTGTGCGAAGCGCTCTTCCTCGGCGTCTCGTGCGTCCGCTTCGAGTACGCGTGCTCGAAGCCGCCGAGACCGACGCCGATCTCTGGGTGGGCCTTCGCGATCCGGATGCCGTTGGCGATCAGGCTCGCGCGGCCGTGCGTTGCGCTGTTCAGACCCCCGGTCGTGTGCTTGCGGAGGGCGTGCATCAGCGTCGGCTGCGTCACCGCGATCCCGGCGAGGACGGCGAGCGCCGCCGCGAGCGCGAGCAGCGACCGCCAGCGCCAGACGACCGCGGCGGCCCCGAACACCGCGACGAGCAGGGCTGCGAAGCTCGACTGCGAGAACGAGATGAGGAGCCCGAGCCAGGCAACGGCGGCGAAGGCCAGCGCGGCCAGACCCACCCTGTTCGAGCGCCCACGGACGATCAACACGACGGTCGGCACGAGCGCGATCACGAGAAAGCGCCCGTAGATCGAGGGGTCGAAAAAGACAGAGTTGACGCGGAAGAAGGCCGCATAGGCGTTGATGTTCTGCAGCTTCAGGTTCTGGGTGATGTTGCGCGTCTCGTACTGGTGGAAGCCGACTGCGACGAAGACGAGGGCCATCGCCACGAGCTCGAGGTAGAGGAGCCGGATGCGCGACGGCTGCCACGGCAGGCGCGCAATCGAAAGCGCGAGGATCGTGAAGGGAATGTAGAAGGCAAGCAGGTCGAGGGCAGCGGTGTGCACGTCGACGCTCCACCCGAGCGAGAGGCCGATCCAACCGACGTAGAGCGCGAGCGGCCAGGAGGCGATACCGAGCTCGCGCGAACGCTCGTCCCCGTCGAGGAGCTGCCAGAGCAGGAGCAGGGCGGCGCCGAGCGCGACCCCATAGAGCGGCACCAGGAGCTGGTGGCCGACGTAGTGCACGCGGAACGGGACGAACGCGAGGGTGCAGAAGGCGACGAGCCACGGCTCCCGCCGGAAGAGCCAGGCGAGGAGCGGGCCGAGCACGATCGCTCCTCCGACGCCGGCTCCGAGCTCCAACGCGCTCGCCGGCGAGAACGACGCGACGAGCAGGACCGTGCCAACTCCCGCGTAGCAAAGCCCTGCGATGCGGTTCCGGCGCGTCCGCGAGACGAGCAGGACCGCAAGGCCGAGGCACGCGATCGGGCCCGCGATCTCGGCGAGCCCGATCACTTCGCGTGCACCCGCACGAGCGCGGTCGCGACATGGCCGTGCTCCGCCACGACGAGGTGGTACGTGCCCGGCGTGCTCGGTGCCTGCAACCGGAGCCGCTTCCCGTGCCGTGCGCCGTGCCGGTGGCCGAGGCGCCACGTGTAGCGCGACGCCGCCGTCTCGACGTGCACCGTGAAGCGTCGGCCGGACGGGACCGTGTGGCGGCCAGGCGCGATCTCGATGTAGCGCACGAGGACCGTGACCGGCTTGCGCGTGGCGGGGGAAGTCTCGTTGCCGGCGGCGTCTACCGCGGCGACCTTGAGAACGTAGGTGCCGGCGGGGACGGGCCTGCCGTCGATCGCGCCCGCCCACTTGACCTTGTCGCGCACCCTGCTCGGGTGGCCCCGGATGATGCGGTGGCGACCGAGGTAGATGACGGCATGCGCCTGGTCGCTGAACGAGTACCGGATCGCGACCGTGCGGCCCGGAGCGACGAAGAGAACGGGCTTTGCGGCACTGGCGGAGAGCACCTTCGGCGCCTTCGTGTCGAGGACGATCCGGTTCGGGAGGCGGAACGTCCGGCGCGCGTTCGCGAGGTGGACCCACGGCTTGTAGACGCCGTCGGGCGCGCGCTGTCCGCCATCGGTTCGGCCGTCCCATGTGAAGGGGTCGGCTTGGCGGGCCGGCCGGGGAGCATCCGAGGCGAGGGTGGCGACCTTGTGGTCCGCGGAATCCACGATCGTGACCGTGACGCGGTCACGATGGCGGAGCCTGAAGCGGACCGTCGCCGTCCTCCCGCTGCAGTGACAGACCGGCGACAGCGTCTTCGAGACGAGTGTCCCATAGACCGGGCTCCTGATCAGCTTGAGGTGCTCGGTGATCGCAAAGGCGGCAGCGGTGGCCACCAGCAGGCCCAGGAGGGTGACCGTCGTGAGAACCCGCTGCAAAGCCCGCCGATTCTACGGCGCCGACGTTAAGGAAGGGGTTAGGCCCGCTCGGGCGTGGTTCGCGTCTCGCTCAGCATCACGTTCACCGTGTAGATCGTCAGCACGACGAGAAGGACAACGAGACCGCCGCCGAGGATCCAGTTCGCCTCGGGCACGTTGAGGAGCTTGAGCCCGCTGATGATGAGGATCCCGCCGAGCCCGCCCCGGATCGTCATGTCCGGGACCTTCACCGTGTACCGGCTCGAGATGAGGATCCCCGGGACCGAGCCGAGGAGCAGCCAGGCGGTCGCGTGCAGGTCGACGTCGCCGACGATGAGGTGCCCGACCCCTGCGACCCAGAGGAGCGCGGCGGCGTGAAAGATGTCCGTGCCGACGATCCTCGGCATGGTGAGCGGATAGACCAGCACCATCATCAGCCCGAAGTACGTGCCGCTGCCGACGGACGTCAGGCCGACGATGAAGCCGAAGACCGCGCCGGTGCCGAGCGCTATCGCCTTGTCGCGCCGGCTCATGATGAAGGGGCCAGTGCTGGGCTGGACCCCCCGCTTCACGAACGACTTGGCGAGGAAGCCTGCGCCCCCGCCGATGAGCGCGACGCCGACGGCGTAGCCGAGGATCGTCTCCGCGTTGCTGATCTGCTTCTGGAGGACGTAGCCGACCGTGACACCGGCGATCGCCAGCGGGCCTGAGCCCGCGAAGAGCCAGAACGCCAGGTGGCCGTGCACCGTGCTGAGCCGGCGATGCCGGATCGCGCCGAACGATTTGAAGATCGCGCCGTGGAAGATGTCGGTGCCGACGGCGTACGTCGGCTTGAAGCCGAAGACGATGATCAGGATCGGCGTCATGAGCGAGCCTCCGCCGACGCCGGTGAGGCCCACGACGAGGCCGAGCGCCAGACCGGTCAGCGTGAACTGCCAGGTCATGCCGCGCTGAGCACCATGCCGGCCCCGACGGTCTCGTTCGTCGCCTCGTCGATGAGCACGAAGGCACCCGTCGTGCGGTTCTCTCCGTATGGGTCGACACAGAGCGGTTCTGAGAGCCGGATGCGCACGACGCCGATGTCGTTCAGCTCGAGCCGCTCCGGCCCGGGTACCTCCTCGAGCGTGTGGACGTCGATGCGCGAGACGAGCTCGTCCGCAATCGCGCGCACGGAGCGCGTCGTCT
>DASYOY010000116.1:0-12580 GCA_036007245.1 Actinomycetota bacterium
TACGCGCTCGCGCATAACTCGCTGGCCAACTACGTCGGCATGACGTCCGGGCAGTTCATCCTCTGCGATCAGAACGACGATCCGCCGGACACCTGTCATCAGAACGTGCCCAACCTGTTCCATCAGCTCGATGTCGCCGGCGTGAGCTGGCAGAGCTGGATGGAATCGATGCCGGTCGCATGTGACGTCGAGAAGGAAGCCGGCACGCTGCAGGACTCCAACACGTACCGGGTCAAGCACAACCCGGCCGTCTACTACGACAACGTCGAGGGAGCCGGCGGCGTGTGGTCCGCGACCAACAAGTCGACGGAGTGCCTGCAGAACGTCATCCCGGCAGGCACGACGGAGCCGAACAAGAACGACATGAGCTACTTCAACTCGGCGCTGGCGTCGGGCAACGTCGGGCGGTTCAACCTCGTCGTGCCCAACCAATGCGAGGACGCGCACGATAACTGCAGCCCGCCGACCGCCAACCCGCTCACGCAGTTCGACAACTTCCTTGCGCGCGAGGTGCCGCTGATCGAGCAGTCGCCCGCGTACGGGACGGACGGTGTGATCATCGTCGTGTTCGATGAGGGCGCCGGCGATAACATCAAGAACAAGCAGGACAAGTTCGGGCAAGGCGGCCGCGTGGTGTTCTCGGTCGAGAGCCAGCTGGTCAAGCCCGGCACGTACACCGGCGTGTTCGACCACTACAGCTTCCTGCGGACGATGGAGGACGGGTTCCGGCTCGGCTCCTACGTCGGGAACGCCGCGGTGTCGAAGCCGATCAACAACATCTGGAAGTGACGGGGTAGCCGCGAGCCCGGCGGCCGTCAGCGCGGGATGCGCACGACGGTCGCCGGGTTCCGCAGCTCGCGGAGGGCGTCGCGAGCGATCCAGCGCGCGGTTCGGTCGTCGAGCTCGAGGAGCGCGTCGGCCTCGGCGATCGCGGCTTGGTTGAGGGCTCGGTTGCGCTTCCCGATCTGACGGAGCGCCCAGTTGACCGCCTTCTTGACCTCGTTGCGGTCGTCGGTGGCGGCCGCTCGGATCACCGGCAGATAACCGAGGTAGGTCGCGTCGGGGTGGCCGGGCCTGTCGACCGCGAGGCGCGCCAGCATCGCGAACGCGCATCGCTTCGCGAAGCCGTGCCGCGAACGGCTCCAGGTTCGGATCGCCCGGTCCGCATGTGGGCTGCGTGCGAACGTGTCGGCGAGCATGTCGGTCAGGTCCCACGAGTCGAGGTCGGTCGTCCAGGCCGTCATCGCTCGCAACGTGAGGGGCTCGGGATCGACCACGAGGGCGGCGACCATCCTGGCCTCGTGGACCTCCGTTGCCCAGAGCTCCTTGGCGAGGCGCTGGTCGGTGCCCGCACGCTTCGCGATCTTGCGGATCGCGGGGACCGACACACCGAGGGCGTGCGAGGTCTCGATGCCGACTCGTGCCATCCCCAGCAGCCGCGAGGGGTCGGCTTGTGCGCGAAGCGCGTCGAGGACCTCGTTGGTGTTCACGAGCCGCGGAGGCGGCGGCTGGGATCGACGGCGCAGGCGTCGGCTCCGAGCCACCGGCCGATCGTCGTGCGGCGAGCGGCCGCAGCGCGGTACACGCGATCCGTCAACGCGGGGGACACGTCGGCGATCGCACCGAGGAGGCGTCCGGCCGGGAGCTCTCTGGCGATCACCGGCACCGCCGCACCCCCCGTGTAGACGCGGCCATCTGAGGTGATCGCGTGCATCGCGTCGAGCCGCTCTTCCTTCGGAACGGGGAGGAGCTGGCGGTCGGCACGCTGGATGGGTACGAAGTTCAGGCTGTGCGAGCGGTTCAGCTTCCGGAGGTTGTCGGCGAACCAGCGGCAGGCGCCGCAGTCCTCGTCGTAGGCGACCGTCACGATAACCATGCCCAAAGGCTACCCATAGGCCCGCCCTGACAAGATGGGCGGATGCGCCCGCTGCTGGACGGAACCAAGCTCGCTCGCGCCGTACTGATCGGCGACGTCGTGGCGATCCTCGTGTTCCTGTTGTTCGGGATCTCGAGCCACCATGAGGACGCGGTGAGCCGGTTCCTAACGTTGGCTCTGATCTTCGTGAGCGCGTGGGTCGGGACCGCGTGGGCGATCGGGACGTACCGGCCGGTGTCGAACGGACGGCTCATCGCCAACCTCGCCATCGCGATCCCGATCGGGGTGTTGGTGCGCGTCGCCGTGGTGGGTTCGCTCACCGCAGGCCAGATCCTCACGTTCGCGATCGTCGCGCTGGTGTTTGCATCGATCTTCGTCGGGCTCGCGCGCGTCGTCGTGATGGTGCTGTTCCGCATGAACCACTGGGAGGAGACGTCGTGATCGACCTGCCGCGGCCGGGCGCGGCTCGGAGCTTCTGGCTGCAGGAGGCGCTCACCGATGAGCCGGGGGAGCCGACGCCGCCACTCGAGGTCAACGTCGTCGCCGACGTCTGCATCGTCGGCGGCGGGTTCGCGGGGCTGTGGACCGCCGTGCGGCTGACCGAGCGGGCGCCCGGGATGCGCATCGTGATCCTGGAGCAGGACATCGTCGGGGGAGGCGCGAGCGGCCGGAACGGCGGGTTCGCATCGTCGTCCTGGTTCGACGCCGACGCGATCATCGCGCTGTTCGGCGAGGAAGAGGGCCTGCGGTATCTCCGCGTGCAGAACGACGCCGTCGACCAGCTCGGAGAGTTCGCGAAGGCGCACCGGATCGACTGCTGGTTCCACAAGGACGGCGTGCTCGGGGTGCGGACCGGCGCGTGGCAAGAGCTGTTCGGCGAAGGCGGTCGCGGATCTGCGCGCGATCGATACGGCGAGAGCGGCGACGGCTACAGGATCCTCACGGCGGAGGAGGCCCGTGCGTACGCCGACTCACCTCGGTTCGTGCAGGGCTCGTTCAACCCAGACAACGCGGTGATCCAACCGGCTCGGCTCGCGCGCGGCCTCCGGCGAGTGCTGTTGGAGCGCGGCGTGCACGTCTTCGAGCGGACCGCGATGCGCGACCTGGAGCGGTCGCGTCCGGCGGTCGTGCGAACCGATCGGGGGGCGGTGCGCGCCGACCGTGTCGTCCTGACGACCGGCGCGTGGGCGGCCGAGATGTCTCCGTTCCGGCGAAGCTTCGGCGTGATCGCCGACTACGTCGTCGCGACCGAGCCGATCCCGGATCTCCTGAAGGAGATCAACTGGACGACGCAGATGGGGATCGCCGACGGCCGCGACTGGCTCTACTACCTCCGCCCGACCGATGACCATCGGATCGTGATCGGCGGCGGCGCCGGGAGCGTCGTGTACGGCGGCCGAGGCGACAGCAAGGCGGTGAACGCGCGGATGCACTTCGCCGAGGCACCGGCGCGCGGACTGCTGTGGATGTTCCCCCAGCTTGAAGGCATCCGGTTCACGCACGCGTGGGGCGGGCCGATCGACCAGACGCCGACGTTCGTGCCGTTCTACCGGACGCTTGCGCCGGGGAACATCCACGCCGGGCTTGGGTACAGCGGGCACGGCGTGATCCAGACGTTCGTCGGCGGGCACATCCTCGCGTCGACGGTGCTCGACCGGACGGATGAGTGGACGATCCTCGCGGTCAACCGGCCGGAGTCGTCGTTCGCGCCGCCCGAACCGTTCCGCTACCCGCTCGTGCGCGCCGCGGCCTTCGCGTTGGAGCGCGGCGACATGCGCGAGGACGCGGGCCGGCCGCGTGGATCGCTCTACCGGATGGTCGGCGCGGCGCCGTCACGCTATCGCGATCGGGCCGTTCGGCGCGGCGCGCCGGCTCAGTAGCGGTCGTCGACCGGCGGATCGTCGCGCGTCGGGCGACCAACCTCGACCGTGGTTCCCATCGCGCTCGGCCCCTGCGGGGTCATCGCGCTGCTGAACGATCGCTGCGCCTTCCTGACCTGGTGGCGGACCATGTAGTACCCGACCGCCGCGATCGCGACGAACGCGATCGTGATTCCGACGAACGCCGCCAGCGCGATCTTGAGGGCGAGACCGAGGACGCCGAGCGCCGCCAGCAGCAGGATCAGGATCAACAGGAAGATGAACATCGTCTCCCTATCGTACGGCCGTCCGAGAGAACGCGCGGATCCGCTTCGCGAGCTCCCGAGGATGTTGCAGCGGAAGGTCATGGATGCCTTCGATCCAGGCGACCTTGGTCTTGGCGCCGGCCGCACGGACGGCCGTGACTCCCTCGCGCTTGCGGGCATCCCAGGCCTGCTCGCCGCTCGCCGCGAGGATCGCGAGTGCGGGGACGCGCAGCCCGGCGTGCATCGCGACCGGGTCCTGTTCCCAGATCGCGCGCAGGATCCGCATGTGGTTCGCGCGGGTGAGGCGCGGACGGATCTTGCCGGTAGCATCGACCCGCACCACCGACATCACGATGTCGATCACGTGTGGCGTCACCTCGACGGTGTCGCCGAAGAACTGCGGGATCATCGCGCGGAACTCGTCGGCGGGCATCCCGGCGAGCTGCGGTGGCGCGAGCGCCTCGCGCGCCTCGGCCCACGACGCGAAACCGTCGCGCATCGTGCCGACGCCGCCGTCGATCAAAACGACGCCCGACACGCTCGACGGCTTCCGTGCCGCGACCTCGAGCGCAACCATCGCGCCCCACGAGTGACCGATCAGGATCCGCTGCTTGCGGCGAGTTGCTTTCAGCACCGCGACCGTGTCGCCGACCGTGTGGTCGAACCCGTATCCGCTCGACGGCTTGCCGCTCTGGCCGTGCCCGCGTGCGTCGAACGTGACGACGGTCGAGTCGCGGGCGAGAGGCGGCACCATCAGGTCCCAGATGTGCTGGCTCGAGGCCAGCCCGTGATGCAGCACGAACGCCGGGCCGTCTGCGGGGCCGCTCAGGGTTCGGGTCGCGAGCCGAACGCCGTCTGCCCCGATCACCCGTCCTTCTTGCATACTCGCGCCATGGTAGAGGGGTTCCGTTCGCCGCTGGCCGCCGACGCGCTCGAGGGCCGGTTCGCGATCGTCACCGGCGGCGGCACAGGGATCGGGGCGGCCACCGCCCGCGCGATCGTCGCCGCCGGTGGGTCCATCGCCATCTGCGGACGCCGGCCCGAGCCGATCGCCGCCGTCGCCGAGGAGCTCGGCGACCGGTGCTTCCAGCAGCCCTGCGACATCCGCGAACCCGAGCAGGTCGGCGCCTTCCTCGATGCGATCGGCGAACGCACGAACAGGGTGGACATCTTGGTCAACAACGCTGGCGGACAGTTCGCCGCCGGCCTCGAACAGACATCGCTCAAGGGCTTGCGCGCGATCCACCGGCTCAATGTGGACGCGACCTGGGACCTCACAACGAACGTGGCGGAGCGCTGGATGATCCCGCAGCGCAACGGCTTCGTCGCGTTCCTCGGCTTCAGTCCACGCCGAGGGATCCCGCAGGTCGTGCCGTCGTCGATGGCCCGGAGCGCCCTCGAGACCTTCGCGTCGGGGATCGCCCTCGAGTGGTCGCGCTACGGGATCCGCGCGGTCTGCATCTCGGCCGGCGTGATCCAGACAGAGGGCATCCTCCAGTACGGCGGGCAGGAGGTCGTCGACGCGTTCGCCGACCAGATCCCGATGCGCCGGGCCGGGTCGCCCGAGGAGGTCGCGGCCACGATCGCGTTCCTCGCGAGCGACGGCGGCGGCTACATCACGGGCACGACCGTCGTCGTCGACGGCGGGGCCGATGCTTGGGGGCTGGGCCACGAGCCGCCGCCCCTGGAATCCTGAGCGCCGCCCGGCCTACCCACTCGCACCGAGCGGTCCTACTCTTGTGTCGGCGGCTGATCGGCGGCCGCAAAGGGAGGGAGCCATGTACGGGACCTGCGCCAAGATGCGCGTGAAGGCGGAGAACGTCGAGGCCTTGCAGAAGGTCATGGCCGACCAGATGAGCGGCGACCCGGTGCCGGGCTATGTGCGCTCGTACGTCCTCACCGAGAACGACAGCGAGGACTTCTGGCTGTTCGTGATCTTCGAGGACCGGGCCAGCTACGACAAGAACGCCGACGACCCGGCGCAGCACGAGCGGTACACGGCGATGCGGGCGCTCCTCGAGGCAGACCCCGAGTGGCACGACGGCATGGTCATGGAGGGTTGAGTAGGGCTGTATGACCGAGCGGATCGGACGGCGCGCGTTCTTGCGTCGGGGGGCGTTGCTCGCCGCCGCCTTTCCGCTTCTGGGGGCCGCAGCGGCATGTGACCGCCGCGGCCCGGTGGCGACCGGCACCGTGCCCGGGGGCTCTGCCTTCGGGCCCTTGCCGGTCGACCACGGCCTGATGCTGGCGAGCGGACTGCCGATCGAGCGCGGCGCCACTCTCAAGGTCTACGAGTGGAAGGACTACCTCTCGTCGCGCGTGCTCGCGAGCTTCGAGCAGGCGTACGCCGACCACGACGTCCACGTGCAGGTCGAGAGCTTCACCCGGATAGACGAAGCGATCCAGCGGCTGCAGGAGCCGTCGGCAGACTTCGATGTCGTGTTCCCGGTGATCGATGTTCTGCAGGGGATGGTGGCGCAGAACCTGCTCCGGCCGCTGAACCACGACTACCTGCCGCACCTGTCCAATCTCTGGAGCTGGTTCCGCACCGGTACCGGGCCGTTCTACGATCCCGGGCAGCGGTACACGACGCCGTACACGATCTACACCGGCGGGATCGGGTGGCGCGCCGACATGGTCCGCGCCGCCGACGCGCCGGATGCCCGGACCGACCCGTACGCGATCTTCACCGACGTGCGCTACCGGAACCTGGTCGGGATCTACGACGCGTACCGGGATGCGATCGCGCTCGGGCTGCAGCAGGCAGGCGTGCACGACCTCACCGCGGCGACGTCGGATCAGCTGACCGCCGCCGGCAACTTCCTCGCCGACGCCGTCACACAGACCGATGCGCGGTTCACCGACGACGGGGCGGAGGAGGGTCTTCCCGAGAAGACCTTCGCGGTGCACCAGGCGTGGTCGGGCGACATCCTGACGGCGCCGCGCTACGCGGCCGAGGACGGCACCAACCCCAACGAGGTCGCGGCCGCACTCCGGTACTGGTCGCCTAGCGAACCCGCGCGCGTCGTCGGGCTGGATCTGACCGCGATCTGTGGGAACGGCCGCAACCCCGTGGCGGCGCACGCGTTCCTCGATCATCTGCTGCGGTTCGACGTCGCGCTCGACAACTTCGCGTGGAACGGCTACCAGGTGCCCATGGAGGGCGCGACGCGCGAGGCGTTCGCCGATCCGTCGTTCCGGTGGCACACCGCGGTGCCAGCGAATCTCCGCGACGCGATCGTGTCGGAATCGGAGTTCGCGCGCGGCCAGATGCTGGTCGGCTTCGGGCCGTCGCAGGACGCGGCCTGGCTCGCTCAGTGGAGCAGGGTCGTCCCGGCCTGAGCCTTGGCGGCCACCGCCGCCGGCGTTCCCTCGCGAGCCGGCACCCACGGCGTCGGCGTATCGAACGCGGTGAACCCGCCCAGCCGCTCGCCGGTGGTCGCGTTCACGCCTTGCACGTACAGGTTCTGCTTGGTGCAGCCGTTGCCCGTGCGGCCCGGCGACACGAGGTCGCCCTTGGCCGTCGCGTAGCAGGTGTTCGGCGTCACGAAGACCCACGCGGGCGGCCCGACGGTGTGGTCGGTGGTGTTCGTGACCTGTCCCAAGATCGCGTAGGCGTGCTTCTGCTGGCCCGCATCGAAGAGCTCGTCGTAGGCCTGCGCCGGTCCGATCGTGGGGCGGTAGTCGTCGGGGACGGGCCCGATCTGCCAGTCGAGCGTGCCGGGGACATCCTCGGTCGTGGTCTGGCGATACGCGGCGTAGGGGTCGGGCGGCGATGACGAACATGCCACCGCCACCACCACGAGCGCCGCGACGAGCAGCACGCGCGGTCGCATGGCTCGACCTTATCGCGCGGCTTGGCGAACGGGCCGGTCACGCGGGGTGAGCGCGCCCGCGACCACGATGCCCAACGTCGCGCACACGATCACGCCCATCGCGGCCCGGAGGTCGAACGCGGTCGCGAGCCACGCGAAGATCGGCGGGCTCCAGACGAACCCCGAGTAGCCGACCGTGGTGACCGCGGCGATCGCATGCGTCTGGTCGTCGGGCGCGAGCGTCTCGACTAGCCCGAACCCGGCCGGCGCCGCGGCGGCGATCGATGCGCCCATCACGAGGAACCCGAGGGCGACCACGACGGGCTCGTTGGCCAGCGCGGCGATCCCTCCGCCGATGGCGCCGCCGATGCCCGCCACGAGGATGGTCGTCCGGCGCCCGAGCCCGAACAACACGCGACCCGCGAAGAGCCGTCCGATCGCGACCGACGCCGAGAAGGCGACGAACGCGGCGGCGGTCTGCCATGCGGTCGCGCCGAGCTGGCGTGTGAGGTACAGCCCAGACCACGTGTCCATCGAGCCCTCGACGAGGAACGCGGACAGCACCACCAACGCCGGCAGCCACAGCTCGGGGTGCCGCTTGAACGCGGTCAACGAGAAGGTGGAGTCGACCTCCGTGGCGCCGCGCTCGCGCGTTCCCTTCTGTGCGTTCCAGAACGCGGTGAGGAACAGGCAGACCGCGCCGAAGACGAACCCGACGCGATAGTCGGTGTGCGTTGCGGCGACGAGCCCGCCGATCGCGGCGCCGGTGATCCCGCCGACCGCATACGTCGCGTGCAGCCACTGCAGCACCGGCCGCTGTGTGATCGACTCGATCCGCTGGCCCTCGACGTTGAGGAACACGTCGATCAGGCCGTTGCCGACCCCGGCGGTCGCGAACGCGAGCCATAGCGCGGCGGTCGGGAGGAACGCCATCCCGAGCGACGCAGTGCCGAGGGCGATCAGACCGATGCCACAGAGCGCGCCGAGGGGGAGCCGCGCGAGCCGCGGGGCAACGAATGCCATCACCAGCATCGCGACGACCGACAGGAGCGCGAGCATCGCGCCCATCCGCCCGTAGCTGAGGCGGTGGGTGCTCTGAAGCTCGATCACGAGGATCACCCAGATGCCCCAGTACTGGCCGAACGACCAGTAGCCGGCGAGGAGCGCCGGGATCCGACGCCGCTCGACGGCGGTGTCAGGCGTCGAGGCCGGGGTCTCCTGCATAGCGGGTCAGCATCGCACGTCGCCCGCAGGCCCGGAACGGCCGGTTAGGACCAGCAAGAGGATGGCTCGGTCTACGCCACGCGGTTACCGTTCGACCGGCGCGATCACCCAGCGGCCTTCTCTGATGGTCGATGTGCGTGGGTATCCAAGAGAGGAGATCTGTGAGCGACGAGCGGATAGCACCTGAGACGAGGGGCGTTGAGGTTGAGGATCTAGGAACGGTCGACCTTTCCGCCGAGATCGAGGGTATGGAGGGACATCAACTTCGTATGCGCAAAGTGACGATGCAGCCCGGCAGCGTCTTCGGCCCGGTTCACGATCACATCGGCAGACCGGGCATCGTCTACGTCTTGGAGGGAACGATCACCGATCACCGCGACGGAGTCGAAACGGACTACGGGCCGGGATTGGGTTGGCCAGAGGATCGCTACACGCTCCATTGGCTAGAGAACAAGGGGACGATCCCGGCGGTCGAGATCTCGATCGACATCGTCGGGCAAGAGTGAGCTGACATCGCGCACCCGACGAAACACTCGAATACAGGCAGAAGGCCGAGCGAACCGCGTTCGGGAATGACTTTCCTCGAGCCCCTCAAGGAGGGCCTGGAAGACGAGCGGGCCTGGCGTGACGACTCTTAGGTTGGAGATCCGGCTCGGCTAACCGAGGCTCATCTGCGGCCGCTGGGCTGTGCTGCGGGAACGCCCAGCGTCGTGGACGAGTCTCGCAGCCAGGAATGTGGATCCGCGTGTAAGCAGATGGCGCAACTGAAGGCTAGAACTAGTTTAGTGACCGATCGTGAGGCGTTCGAGGCCTTCTACCGGGAGCACCTCGGCCGAGTCGTCCGAGGATGCGCGCTCGTCACGCTCGACCCAGACGCCGCCGAGGACATCGCCGCCGAGGCGTTTTCCCGGCTTTGGGCACACTGGGAGCGGATCGAAGACGACGATCACGCTGGTGGCTACGTCTTCAAAAGCGCTATGAGGTTGTGCTCTCGGAGGCGTCGGGCATCACCCGAGCAACATGGCGAGGCGACGCCGGTCACGAGGTCAGATCCTGCGGACATAACGATAGACCGGGAGGACATCGCCGCCGCCCTACGCGTCCTGCCGCTTCGTCAACGGCAGGCGGTGGTCCTACGGGATTGGGCTGGTTTCTCGACGAGTGATATCGCAGGGCTGTTGTCGATGCGCGAGAGCACCGTACGGGTGCATCTGGCTCGTGGGCGCGGGCGACTCAGGGGGCTCCTCGGAGTCCTGGACCGGGAGTGAGGCCGATGGAAGACGTCAGAGACGAAGCACTGGGCCGGCTACTCGATCAGTGGGCAAGCTCGATCCAGCCAGACTCGACTCGCATCCCCGGCTTACCTCCGAGCCGCCCGCGCCGCGACCGTATCGTTCGATCGACGGCGTCGGTCGTCGTCGCGGTGATCTTCGTGGCCGCCGCTGCGTGGGGAGTGGCGGACATCCGTCGTGGGACTGGGCAGATCGAGGGCCCGCCCGCCCCGTCGTCGACGGTGCTCATCGGCCTGCGAGACATCCCAATCACAGTGGCGTATCCAGCAGACTGGTTCGCCTCCACCCTTTCGGGGCACCCTTGGGCCACGGGAACAGGTTTGGTTGTCGTCAACGACCGACGTGAGACACCAAACGCTCTCATCCGTACGGATGTTCCTGGCCCGTTCGGAACTCACATCCGCGACTTCGTGGGAGTCACGGTGTCCAAAGCACCGAACCATGCCCCCACGTCGACAGATTCGGCCTTCCCGTTGAACATGGCAGAAGCGAAGGTGGATCCGGGTTGGGGTCAGGAATCTGTCCGATACCTCAACGCACAGGTCTCGGGGATCCCGATCCGGATCACCGTGTACGCCGCTAAGGATCCGTCGCCGCAAGACCTCGCCGCCGCAGATGCGATCGTCGCGTCGATACGACCGACGGAGGGGCCTTCGGCGCCGCTGTCGTTCGTGCCCGCTGATGGCTGGTATGAGCAGGCATACGTCCACGAGCCAGGATCCAGCGATCCGAGTCAAGCGTGGGCGTCGAACATGGCGTTCACGCCCGACGAACAGGCCCCAGCCTTCCCGGATACATCAGCGATCGCCGATGGTGAGGTCCTGGTCCTCGCCTGGCAGGTGAAGCAAGGACCGCCGGATCCCACCAACCCGAACTTCCCGATCATCCAAGGACCCTTCCAGCTCGCGGCTCCAACCACCGGCCACGAGGGGCTGGCTCCCGGCGTGACGCAAAGCACGATGCTCGCGCAGATCGATGGCCGGTACGTTCAGGTCGCTGTCTTCTTCGGCTCGGGGGACCCGAGCTCGGATATGAAGGCCGAGGCGCAATCGGCGCTGGATCGTCTTGCCATCAACCCGTTCCTGACCTCATCCGCGGGCCGTAGAAACGCGCACACGGTCTCGCGGTCCGTGCCGACGTGTGCGCCGAACGCCCAGCCCTGGGCGAGCGATTCCTGTCCGGAGTCCGTCTGGCTCCGGAAGGTGATCACCGCGGCGGGAGCCCGAGTGACCGGGCTCACTCAGAACGTCGAGCCGCAGCCAAGGAGCGCCTTCGTCGTCTCGTTCGATGGCTACACGTTCTCGATGGGTGCGGTCTCGCCTCAGGACTTCCGGAAGATGAGTGCGTACTTCTCGATGGGCGAATTCAGCGCGGGGATGCAAGACGACGGCATGGTGGGTGGGGTGCCGCTCGCCGGCAACGTCGCCACCGGCCATTGGTCGTGGGACCTCCCGTCGGGATACCGGGTCGAGATCTATCCGCTAGACGCAAGTCCGCACTATCACGTCCCAAGATCAGTGATCGCCAGGTTGATCTCGGCCACTCTCGCGGTGCACTGACGTCCCTGTCCCGGGTTCCCGGCGCCTCGGATCACGGCGACCGAAGTCGCGGACACCGCGCCGATAGCACTGCACACGAAAAGTTGAGTTTTCAACTTAGATCCGTGGTGCAAGCGCACTCTCATGCCGATGAGCGGGCGCTCCCTGTCTGGCAGCCTGAGGGCCGGACTTGGCTGAGCCACGGCAACTACCTCGCAGGTTAAGGGTCAGACGGGGCCCTCCGGCCGGAAGAGGCCGCTTCAATCGCCGTCGGACGCTCCATCGAGCCCAGGACACAACCCAGGCGACCCTCCTGAGGGTCCTCGCACGCGTGTGCGACCTCGGCGCCGCCCTCATCTCGGTCACGACCGGACGAGGCGCACGCCGGTCGCGACCAGCCAGAGGAGCCCGGCGGCGAATCCTAGGAGCCCGACGAAGATCAGCGCCGAGCCGTCAGCGATCGCGAGGTTACCGAGCCCCGCGGCGAGCAGCAGGCTCCCGCCCACCAGGCCCAGCAGGCGCTGCCAAGCCGGAGTCAGCCCGCTCGCGTGCGCGGCGAGCGCCGCGCTGATGAAGGTGATGCCGAGCGTCGGCAGGGCCAGCGCGAATGCCGCCGCGTGCATCTGCCAGACGAGCTCGAACTCGGGCGTCGGCTCGGCGAGCCCGCCGGCGGAGAGCGCGAGCCCGATCTGCAGCACGTTGACAAGCAC
>DASYOY010000117.1:0-6234 GCA_036007245.1 Actinomycetota bacterium
GCGGAGATCGCGGGATCGAAGCCCGTCAGGCGCGCTAGGGTCGCGAGACCCGAGCCGGCACCACCCGGCCAGGTAGCTCAGTAGGTAGAGCACGCGGCTGAAAACCGCGGTGTCGGCAGTTCGATTCTGCCCCTGGCCACTGGATCTCCCTCCCCTACACTGGCCGCCGTGCTGACCCCGGCGATCGACCGCGACCTGATCAAAGAGCTCAAGGACGCGGAGGACGAGCGGTTCCACGCCGCCCGCCCGAGGTCGGCCGAGTTGTGGACCCGCGCGTGGGAGTCGATGCCGAACGGCGTGCCGATGGCGTGGCTCCGTGGCTCGTACCACCACTTGCCGATGTGGGTCGATTCGGGCGCCGGCGCGCGGTTCACCGACGTCGACGGGTTCACGTACAGCGACTTCAACATCGCTGACATGTCGATGTTCTGCGGGTACGCGCCCGAGCCCGTGGTGCGCGCCGTCAGCGACCGGATGGCGCGCGGCAACCAGTTCCTGTTGCCGACCGAGGACGCGATCGTCGTGTCCGAGGAGCTCGCCCGGCGCTATCGCCTGCCGAAGTGGCAGTACACGCTGTCGGCGTCGCAGGCGAACACCGAGGTGATCCGCGTCGCGCGCGTGATGACCGGGCGCGACAAGGTGCTGATGTTCGACGGCAAGTACCACGGGCACTTCGACCACGCGCTCGTCGAGCTCGACGACGCCGGGGAGCTCGTGCCCGAGGAACACGGACTGCCCGCCGACGTGACGGAGCACGTCGTGATCGTGCCGTTCAACGACCTCCCGACGCTCGAGACCGCGCTCGCCCGGAACGACATCGCGCTCGTGATGACCGAACCGGCGATGACGAACAACTACGGGCTCGTGCTCCCCGACGACGGCTTCCACGACGGGCTGCGCGCGGCGACCCGCGCGACCGACACCTTGCTCGCCAACGACGAGACACACACGCAGGTGTTCGGGCCGGGCGGCCTCACCGCCCAGTGGAACCTCGAGCCGGACTTCGTCAGCGCGGGCAAGTCGATCGCCGCAGGCGTGCCGTTCGGCGCGTGGGGCACCACCGACGACATCGCGATGTTCCTCACCCAGATGAAGGGCCCAGACGGCGAGCGGTTCGACATGGTCGCGATCGGCGGGACGCTGTTCGGCAACGCGCTGTCGATGGCGGCGGCGCGGGCGACGATGCTCGAGGTGTTGACTCCCGACGCCTACGAACACACGCAGCAACTGGGCGCCAAGCTCGCCGACGGGATGCGCGCCAGCGTCGAGAAGGTCGGGCTCCCGTGGCACATCCCGCACGTCGGACCGCGCGCCGGCTACGTCTTCTCTCCCGAGCCCATCCACAACGCGGCGCAGGGCCGCGCGACGGCGAACGACTTCCTCGTGCGGCTGATCCGGATCTGGCTCGCGAACCGGGGCGTGTGGGAGGCGATCGTCGGAGCCGGGCCGGTTGTGCCGGTGCCGGCCACCGACGAGGACATCGATGCCTACCTGGACGCGTGGGACGCGTTGGTGGTGCGGCTCACCTCGTGAGGGATACCGCGCCCTAGTTGAACATCTCGCGGCTGCGGAACTCCGCCCACCGCACCAGCACCGATTGGTAGGCCTCGGCCGACTCCGCCGGCTCGTGCTTGGCGAGCGCGTCGAGCGCCCGTTGCATCTGCTCGGCGCTGTGGTCGTCGTCCATCTCATCCCAACTCATCAGGTCCGAGAGCTCTCCGTAGTCGAGCTCGAGGACGCTGCGGGGGTCGAACGTGGCGATCCACTGGTGGAGATCGATGACCAGCTCGCCGAGCTGGGCCAGGTCAGAGCGGCGAAGCGTGGGCAGGACGTTCTCGACCCTGCGCATCGCACGCCGGACGGGCGCCCGGTAGCGCAACCGGAGGCGGCCTCGGTCGTCGTCGGCGATCGAGCGCTCTTCGGGACGGAACAGCACGAACCAGCGCAGCGGGACGTGCCAGGCGCTCTGGCGAACGAAGGGCACCGTGTGCGGGTCGCGACGACGAAGCTTCCCGAGCTCTCGGCGTGCGCGCCGCGCCTCACGCGAGGGCAGGATCAGATCCCATAGCTCGGCGAGATATTCCTCGGGCTCTTCGGCGATCGCGTTAAGTACGCGAAGGCGCGTGCGATGTGGAGCCAGGTAGGTGCGGCCATCGAACGCGCGGACCTCCGCGGCCTCGCGTCCGCCCGGCGCGAGGAACCCGACGCCCTGGCCGGTCGGCCGGTCGGCGAACCGGGGACGGCCGGTCTGGCTGCGCCCCGTCACCAGCCACCGCTCCCAGTGCAGCTGTTCGGAACGCTCGAACCCGTCGAGCGGCTGGAACACGCGGAGGTAAGCGCTCGGGACCATCGATGCGGAGTCTAGCGAGGGGTGCCGTCACGTATCCTCTCGGCATCCGTCGCAAGGAGCTTCAGCCGTGGCCGAACCGCACCCGCAGCCGCCCGCGCACTGGGGCGGCTCGGAGCCCCGGCGGATCGTGGCTCCAGACGGCTCCGTCGTAGGTCCCGTTCCGGACGATCTCGACCCCTCCGCGCTCCGCGAGCTCTATCGGTGGATGGTCCTCGCGCGGCGGCTCGACCGCGAGTGCATCGCGCTCCAGCGCCAGGGCGAGCTGACCGTCTACCCCGGCCACGAAGGGCAGGAGGCCGCCCAGGTCGGCTCTGCGTGGGCGCTCGGTTCCGACGATTTCGTCTGGCCGACGTTCCGAGAGCTGCCCGTTGCGCTGATCCGCGGCGTCGATGCGGTGCAATACCTCCAGTACCACCGCGGCACGTGGCACGGCGGCCCGTACGACCCGCGGGCAACCCGCTTCGGGCCGATCTGCATCCCGATCGCGACGCAGATCTCCCACGCGGCTGGGTACGCGCTCGGGCGGCAACTCGACGCCAGCGACGATGTGACGATCGCGTACTTCGGCGACGGCGCGACCAGCGAGGGTGACTTCCACGAGGCGGCGAATCTGGCCGGCGTGCGGAGACTCCCGATGGTCTTGTTCTGCCAGAACAACGGCTGGGCGATCAGCGTGCCGACCGCGTCGCAGACCGCCGGCGAGATCTGGCAACGGGCCGAGGGCTACGGGTTCCCAGGCGTGCGCGTGGACGGGAACGACGTGCTGGCCGTGTACGAGGTCACACGCGAGGCCGTCGCTCGCGCGCGCGCAGGCGGCGGGCCGACGTTGATCGAAGCGCTGACGTATCGGATCGGCGCCCATTCAACCGCTGATGACGCACGACGCTACCGCGCCGATCCGGACGTGGGGGCGGCTCGGGCGTTCGACCCGATCCCGCGGTTCCGCACCTGGTTGGTCGGGGCGGGTCACGCCGACGACGCGTTCATCGCGTCGTCTGACGAGGAAGCGGAAGCGTTCGCGCTGACGGTCCGAGAAGGCGTCGTCGCGACGCCGGCGCCGCCCGCAGAGTGGGCGTTCGACTGGGTGTACGCCGAGCCGCCGGTGACGTTCGAACGGATGCGCGCCGAGGCGCTCGCCATGGAGCGCAGATGACGGAGTGGACGCTCAGCCGCGCGCTGAACGAAGCGCTGCGCGACGCGTTGCGCGCCGACGATCGCGTCCTGGTGTTCGGCGAGGACGTCGGCGTCAGCGGCGGCGTGTTCCGCGTGACGGACGGGTTGCAAGGCGAGTTCGGAGACCGGCGCGTGTTCGACACGCCGATCAGCGAGGCGGCGATCGTCGGCTCGGCGGTGGGGCTCGCGTTCGCCGGCTGGCGCCCGGTGATCGAGCTTCAGTTCGACGCGTTCTCGTATCCCGCGCTCGAGCAGATCATCGATCACGTCGCGAAGATGCGGATGCGAACCCGCGGACGAGTGGACATGCCGATCTCGATCCGGATCCCGTCGTTCGGAGGCATCAAAGGGAAGGAACACCACGGCGAAAGCCCCGAGACGTACTACGCGCACACCGCGGGGCTGAAGGTTGTCGTCCCGTCGACACCGCTCGACGCTTACGCACTGTTGCGCCATGCCATCGCCGACCCCGACCCGGTCGTCGTGCTCGAACCCAAGGCGCGCTATTGGACCAAGGAAGAGGGCGACCTCACGACCGAAGCCCCAGGGATCGGGGTCGGCCGCGTGGTGCGGGACGGCCGCGACGTGACGCTCGTCGCGTACGGCTCGATGGTCGCGCGAGCGGCGGACGCCGCGACCCAGCTCGCCGACGCCGGGATCGAGGCTCGTGTGGTCGACCTCCGTTCGTTGTCACCGCTCGACGACGACCTCCTGCGTCGGTGCGCCGAGGAGACCGGTCGCATCGTCGCGGTGCACGAGGCACCACGCCACGTTGGGTTCGGCGCCGAGATCGCGGCACGCGCGATGGAGCTCGCGTTCGACTCCCTCGCGGCACCGATCGCACGCGTCACCGGCTGGGACGCGCCGTATCCGCCCGCCTCACTCGAGGACGGATACCTCCCGAGCGTCGACCGCATCGTCGCGGTCACGAAGGAAACGGTCGCCTACTGATGGAGCGCATCTTCTCGATGCCGGACCTCGGCGAGGGCCTCGAAGAGGGCCGGATCGTGGAATGGCTCGTTGGCGAAGGCGAGGACGTTGTGCTCAACCAGCCGCTCGTCGAGGTCGAGACCGCGAAGGCCGCGGTCGAGATCCCGTCGCCGTTCGCCGGCAAGATCGTCGTCCTGCACGGTGCCGTCGACGCCGACGTCCCGGTCGGCTCGCCACTGATCACGTTCGACGTCGACGGGACCGCAGAGCTTCCCCCCGAGCCCGGCCGGCAGTTCGCATACGCGCCGGTCGCCGAGCAGCCCGACGGCAGCGCCCCTCGAGCCACGCCACCGGTCCGCAAGCTGGCCAAGGAGCTCGGGGTCGACATCTCGACCGTCATCGGCTCCGGACCGGACGGGCGAGTAACGGAGGCGGACGTGTTGCAGGCCGTACCGTTGCAAGCCGCCGCGTACACGGACGAACCGGAGGGCGACATCGTTCGCCAACGCATCCTTGGGCGGCGCGACGAGATCGCCGACGTCTTGACGCGGCAGAGCGCGATCCCACAGGTCACGACGTTCCGCACCGTCGACTGCTCAGCCCTTGACGCGCTCCGCCGCGAACTCGGGGTCTCCCCACTGCCGGTCTTCATCGCGGCCCTGGTGCGAACCGTGGCCGACCACCGAACGCTCAACGACGGATGGGTCGCCGACCACGTGATCGAGCACCGGAAGCAGGTCAACGTCGGGGTCGCGGTTGATGCGCCCGAGGGACTGATCGTGCCGGTTATCCGCGACGCCGGCTCGCGCGGCATCCGGGAGGTCGCCACCGAGATCGAACGCCTCGCCGCCGCGGCGCGTGACGGCCACCTCCACCCCGACGAGCTCACGACCGCGACCATCGCCGTGAGCAACACCGGTTCGTACGGGTCCGAGGCAGGCACCCCGATCCTGTCGCCCGGAACGAGCGTCACGATCGCGCTCGGTGTGATCCAACCGCGCCCGCTCGTCATCGACGGCGCGGTCGTCGCGCGACTCGCCGCAATGCTCTCGATGACGTTCGATCATCGCGTGCTCGACGGCGCAACCGCCGGTCGCGCCCTGACCGATCTCGTGTCGCTGTTAGAGTCGCCGGAACGGCTGGGAGGGCTGCCTCGGTGAAGATCGCGTCGCTGCTGCCGTCGGCCACCGAGATCGTGTACGCCCTCGGCCTGGGCGATGACCTCGTGGGCGTCACCGACGAGTGCGACTACCCGCCCGCCGCCGTCACCAAGCCCGTCATCAGCCGAAGCGCCCTGTCACAAGGACATCTGCAGACGCCGAGCGAGATCGACCGCGCGGTGCGCGAGAAGGTGGGCGCCGGGGAACCGATCTACCAACTCGACGTCGATCTGCTTCGCCGGACCCAGCCGGACGTCATCCTCACGCAGGACCTCTGTCGTGTCTGCGCCGTGCCGAGCGGACAGGTGCAACAGGCGCTCGACAAGATCGGGCTTCCCGACGCGAAGGTCGTTTCGCTCGACCCGAACACCCTCGACGAGGTGATCTCGACGATCGGCGTCGTCGCGAAGATGCTCGAGCGCGACGAGAAAGGCGCCGAGCTCGTCGCCGCGCTCCAGCAGCGCGTCGCGATGGTGAAGGACAAGGCCAAGCGCTTGCCGACGATCGGCGTGTTCGCGCTGGAATGGTCCGACCCGCCCTTCTCCGCGGGACACTGGATCCCCGGCATGATCACCGCGGTCGGTGGCACGCCGGTCCTCGCAGAAGACGGCCAGCCGAGCC